>CAZHAD010000001.1:0-3106 GCA_964529965.1 uncultured Leptospirales bacterium
AAATACATCGAGTACGGCGCGAGCCCGAGGGCCTCGATCGCGCTCATGAGGGCGTCCCGCTGCATCGCCTTTATCCGCGGGCGCGGCTTCGTAACGCCCGACGACATAAAGGAAATCGGTGCCGACGTGCTCCGTCACCGCATCATCGTTTCCTATGAGGCTGAGGCCGAAGGCAAAACGGTTGAGGACGTGGTGAAGCTGCTCTTCGATTCGGTGGAGGTCCCCTGAGTGGATTCCACCGCATTAGCGCTCCTGAGGAAAATAAGGCTCGCCACCGGGAGGAAGCTCAATACACTCTTCGCCGGCGAGTACCACTCGGCATTCAAGGGGCACGGTCTCGTCTTCGATTCGGTGAGGGAATACCAGTACGGGGACGATGTCCGCAGCATTGACTGGAACGTGTCCGCACGGATGCGCAACCTTTTCGTGAAGCAGTATATCGAGGAGCGGGAGCTGTCGGTCGTTCTCATGATCGACATGTCGGGTTCCACCGAGTTCGGGGGCGGCATGAGGAAGCGTGACTGCATCCTCGAGGTGGCGGTGCTTTTTTTGAATCTTGCGCAGATTCATCATGACCGGGTCAGCGTATGCATCTTCACCGACAAGGTGGAAACCTTCATAAGGCCGAAGAAGGGAAGAAAGTTCGTCCTCAAGGTCATCGACGAGATCCTGAAATGCAGTCCCCGGAGCAGAAAAACCAGCATTTCAGCGGCCGTTGATTTCATTCGGGGCGTCATGAAGAAGCGCAGCATTATCTTCATCATATCCGATTTCCTTGATCCTGATGAGGGCTTTCTTTTGAAGATGAGGCACCTTTCCCGCACGCACGATTTAATCCCGGTTCAGGTATTTGATCCGCTCGAGAGGGAGATGAGGCTGTTCGGCCTGGTGGAATTCGTCGATCTTGAAAGCGGTGAGGTTTTTTTAACGGACGCGGTTCCTGAAGCGGGAACATTTCCGATGCTCTCGGAGTTCAACCCCATATACCTGAACACGAGCAAACCGATTGAGGTCCCCATCCTCTCGTTTTTTGAAAAAAGAAACAGGACAAAGCTGATAAGAACATAGACATGCGTCGAAGAATAACTTTTCTACTGATATTTTTCGCGGCGGCAGCCGTTACATCCTTTGCGGAAGATGCGAATGCGCCCACAATCGTTGCAGAGGTAAAACCGGAGAAGGCAACGGTAGGCGACCGGCTGGTTTACAGGCTTAAAATCACCGGCACGGGGCTCAAAAATATAAAGCTGACACCGCCGGCCGAACGTGAATACTTTCCCGATAAAAGCGAAACGTCGCCCCCGACCGTCACCGGCGGGAACGACGCCAAGGCGAATGACCCCTCCCGGATCGTCCCTCTATACATCATACACTCGATAAAGAAGAGCGACCGTTCGGACGGCAACATGACCGATATCACCGTGGTCACGCGTATATCCTATTATCGGCCGGGTACATATTCGCTGCCTGAAATAGTAATCAGGGGTGAGGACGGGATCACCATCGGGTACAAAATCCCGACGGTTGAGATCGCGCCGCTCAATGAAAAGGGCGAGTTTCAGGATATAGAACCGCCTCTGGACCTTGGAGGTAATTATTTCCGACTTTTATTGGTGATTGCCGGACTCCTCGCCGCTGCTCTCATCGGATTTTTCACCGTCCGGTATTTCAAAAGAAAGCATGACATGAGAAAACAGGCGCCGGTCGTCACACCGCCACTGGAAATCTTCATGAACGAGATTCGTGCGTTGGGAGTGGAAAGGCTGATTGAAGAGGGGAGGATCGAAGAGTTCGTGTTCGGAATCTCGGCAATTTTCCGTAAGTTTTTGTCCCTCCAATTCGACTTTGATGCGATTGAAATGACCACGTATGAAATCAAGAAAAAGCTGACGGGAATACTCTCGGGACCGATGTATGATGCGCGCTTTCACACGATCATGAGAAGCCTGGATCTGTGGGATCTGTCTAAATTTGCGGAATTTACCCCCTCCAAAGACATGCTCCACGCCAATCTTGCCGAGATCGTGGCTCTGGTGAAGCATATTTCAGAGGATAGGGACCATGTGGCACCTCGAGTTTAAAAGCCCCTTCATGCTCATATTGCTCGTTCCCTGGAGCTTCATGCTCTTCTGGTACCGGTACCGTAAAATCTACACGAGGGGGGCCGCGGTCGCCGTTTCATCGTCGCGAATTATCAGAAGAAGGACCACGCTGCGCTCGTCAACGTACAGGTTCCTGCCGGGCCTGCGTTTCGTATCGCTCCTGCTGCTCATCATCGCACTGTCCCGTCCGGGCAAAGGCGTGAGCTATTCCAGCATTAAAACCGAGGGTATCGATATCATGATCGCCGTGGATGTGTCCGGCTCAATGAGGGGCGAAGATTTCGAACCAAGGAACAGGCTTGAGGTATCGAAGCAGGTGATCAGGGATTTCATAGCGGGCCGGAAAAACGACCGCATCGGGCTTGTCGTGTATGCGGGGGAGGCGTATCTGCAGTGCCCCCTGACCCTGGAGCATGATATGATCGGCGACATCATCGACGAGATTGATTTCGAGACGGTGCACGCACAGGGGACCGCGATCGGCGACGCCCTCGCATTGTCCGCCTCGCGAATGATGGACAGCAAGGCGAAAACCAGGATTATCGTGCTGTTCACCGACGGGAGGCATAACACCGGACAGATGGATCCCGAGACCGCAGCCAAGGCGGCGCGGGAGTTGGGAATCAAGATATACACCGTGGGTATCGGAACGAAGGGCAAGCCGGTGCCGTATCCGACCGGCATCCCCTTGGTAAAGCGATACATGATGGAGGATCTCGACGAGGCGACCCTTCAGAAGATCGCCGACATCACCGGGGGCAAGTATTACAACGCCACCTCGAGCGGGGTGCTGTGGCGGAACGTTAAGGATATCGACCGTCTTGAGAAGAGCCGGGTGAAGATGAAACAGTACCACGAATTTTATGATGGGTTTCAGTGGTTTCTCACAGCCGCGATGGTGTTCTTTTTTTTGGAGATAATATTGCGCTCAGTAGTTTACAGAAAGGTGCCTTAACTGGAAGTTTGGGGGTTTTTGTTTAACGGTTTTTTTAGGGCTCTGACCC
>CAZHAD010000001.1:3206-11840 GCA_964529965.1 uncultured Leptospirales bacterium
GCTCTGACCCCCTTATGCAAACGGACTCCGACCCCTTGTTATGAGGAAAGTGATCATGTTTTTGTTCGGTAATTATAAATATTTACTCTACATCGTAAGTATATCATTCTTGATACTCATCTTATTTATTTGGTATCAGATCTGGAAGGAAAGGGTATTATTTCAGCTTTCGCAGGGTTCAGGAATATATAATATTATAAGGGGATCCCATGCCATAGCCAGGGCTAAACAAGCCATGATTGTTTTATCGATCATTCTGTTCGGCATAGTAATGCTCAGGCCGCAATGGGGAGAACAGGTGAGGCAGGTTACCAGTGAAGGCTCTGATCTGCTCATTGCGCTAGATGTCAGCCCGAGCATGCTTTCCATGGATGTTAAACCGAACCGGCTCGCGCGTGCCAAGGACGCGATTAGATGGATCGTAGACTCCCTGAAAGGGGATCGGGTGGGGTTAATTCTATTCTCGGGGGATTCATTTTTAATGTGCCCTCTCACAAATGATTATGCTGCCTTCATGATGTTTCTCGATTCCGCCTCACCCGATTCAATATATCTGAAAGGAACCGACATCGGCTCGGCATTACGTGATGCATACAGGGTATTTAAAGACAAAAAGCTTACCTCGCGCATTCTTGTGCTCATAACCGACGGTGAAGACCATGAAGGATCTGTAGAAGAGGCGGCGAAGCTTTTCCGGGAATCGGATGTGGCGGTATATACGGTCGGCATCGGAAGCGCTTCTGGTGAGGTGATTCCATTGTCCGTGCCGGGTGCCGATCCCGGCGAAATAAAGTATGTACGGGACGATGACGGGAATTTGGTAATATCCCGGCAGAATATTCAATTTCTGAAAAAAATTTCCGGCTATACCGGAGGGCATTATATCGACATATCTAACAGTTTATCCGGCCTTCACTTCATCCTTGAAATAATTTCTGATCAGCATAAAAACAGATACGGTACGCGGGTGATTAAAGAGCCACGTGAACAGTTTCAGATATTTGCTTTTATGCTTATTATGTTTCTTTCTGCTGAGCTCATGCTTAATGAGCGTTAGTAACTTTTTTCAAAGATAAATATCTAAATTTGTGAAACTCATATGCTCATGAATCATTTAATACATGATATATACATAAAGTACATTTTGCTTATCTTTATTATACCTATTTCTGTCACGGCCTGGCTTGATCCGTTTCATGACGCGGTAAAACGCGGCAATGAGGAATACGAAAGCGAGAAGTATAACGATGCTAAACGGTATTATGCCAAAGCACGTGAGTACGCCCCAGGAAAGAATGATCTGAAAAACCTTGCGTTCAATGAGGCAGATGCGGATTACAGGCTCGAAGATTATGAGAGTGCTCTTTCGGGTTATCAGCAGTCGGTCCAATCCGAAGATCGTGATGTCCAGAAGAAGGCTTTTTTCAATTCAGGCAATGCATATCTGAAGCAGGCCAATTACCGTGCCGCGTTTCAGGCATATGAAAATTCCTTGAAGATCGATCCGCATTATATGAAGGCTAAAAAGAATATCGAATACCTTTTAAAGCGGATCAATAATCAGAGAAATCAAGAAAAAGAGGGAGAAAGGAGCGACAATAAAAACAACAGGCGAAATAAGAAACAAGCTTCGCGGAAAGATATGCAACGCGATGGCCGTCAAGGTGTCGGAAGTGACGGGCGGGATTTAAAAAACAGACGAAGTTTGAACCGCGAACAGATAAAAAACATTTTGCGATCTCTCGAAAAGAACCCTGTTCACCGGAGTAAGGGGAATCCAGAACAGAGGATGAAGCTTGATAAATCCTGGTAAAATATTGCTGTGTGCGGCCATTTTTGTGAATGTCGGCATCCAATCCAATGCCGCTCTGCTCGAGGCTGAGCTCGATCATGAACGCATCGACGTCGGAGAGAGCACCACGTTGCGGATCAAGCTCTCGGGGGACCTTGCCGTAATGAAACCTTTAAAATATCCCTCGGTGCCGGGACTTAAAATTGAAGATGCGGGGATGCAACAAAGTTTTCAGATGATCAACGGCAGATCATGGTCCGGAGTCGAGCTCCTGTTTACGGTTACCGCCTTGAAGAAGGGAACATATCGTATCCCTGGATTTGTATTTCAGCATGGCAAAGAGACAATCAGGTCTCGTGATGTAACCCTTGCGGTTACAGGGGGAAGCGCACCGGCTTCAGGAATGGGTGCTGGGATAATTCCCTCTATTGAGATTTCCTCCTCTGTTGCGTACGTCGGACAGCCTGTGATAATGAGATATTTCATTAAAGCGTCAGGTAACAAGGCTGAACTGCAATATTTTGAGCATATCCCCGATTCCAGGGGATTTGTAATCAAACGGATCGATGATATCGACAGCGGTGCGTCCCGGAGCCGCCAGCCTGAAAATGGAAAGACCATGGTGGCCTCGTATGCCCTTATTCCGACTGGACCCGGCACGTTTATGGTAGGCGGAGGCGACGCGGTTTTTCTCGTGGAAAATCCGATGGCAGGCAGGGCCAGGGATTTTTTTGGATTCGGATTTCCTGAATTGTCACAAACAAAAACAATCGCCTTTGAGACCAGGACGATGACCATACTCCCCTTACCACAACGAGGAATGCCGGACGATTTCCACGGAGACATCGGCAAGTTTGTCATCCGTGCCGAGTATGACGACAAACCGGTAAAGATTTACCAGGAAAAGAGGGTGATGGTTACACTCGAGGGGAGCGGGAACTTGATCACATTGACGAATCCGATGCTGGAAAAAGAAGTGGACGGCCTCAAGACCATATCTCAGGAAGGGGAAAACTCCATAAAAATAGACGGTTCAAATCTTACAGGAACCAGGAAATTCATTTTCACTTTGATCCCTGAAAAATCAGGGACCGTTGATGCGGGCCGTTTTAAGTTTTCCTTTTTTGATCCCCAAAAAGGCGCCTATGAAACCGTCCGCTCCGGTAACATTTCCTTCACGGCCAAAAACGACGAAAGCAGGGCTTTGTCGGGGTTTGACAAGGATACGGACACCGGTTTTGATTTTAATCCGTTGTATGTTGTATTCATCGTGCTCGCGCTTGCGGGCATCATCGTGTTTGTAATAGTGTGGGAGCGAAAGCGGCTTGCAGCAGTTTCCGGTAACATGAACGCAGGAAAAGAGTCATTTCCTGATGAGAATAGTGAAAAAAAAATCGATTATCAGGCTGATTGTGCCGGGTGCCTCCGAAATGGAGACGGTGAATTTTTCCTTAACATGGCTGAAAAGTGGATTGACCAGTTGCTCAAAGAATACGGTGATTCGGTCGTTGACGGAACTGAGAATAAAATATATAAGATCAGAAGCGAGATTCTCCAGTTCAAATTCGGAGGCGGAACGATCACCCCTGAGGATATGAAGCGCATATACGGAGAGATCACGGCGGTCAGATAAGGCTGATGAGGCTTTATCGTCAAAGGATCACACGCGCTCCTTGGCTTCAGCCCAGAGCCGTTCCATCTCATCGATATCCATGTCGTCGAGGTTTTTATTCATTTCCCGCGCTCTGCTCTCGATGTAATTGAACCGCGCGGTGAACTTGCTTATGCTTTTTATAAGCGCATCCTCCGGATTGATATTGATAAACCTGAGGAGATTTGCGATCGTAAAGAGGATGTCTCCGGCTTCCTCTTCAATCTTATCCTTGTCCGGTGATCCAAGCGCTTTCTTCAGCTCGGCGACTTCCTCGTCAAGCTTAGAAGATACATCGTCAATCCGGTTCCAGTCGAATCCCACACGGGAAACCTTCTGCTGGACGCGGTACGCCTTAAGAAGGGCGGGCAGGTGCTGCGGCACGCCGTCGAGAAGATGCTCTCTGTCCCCCTTTTCCTTTTGTTTAATCTTCTCCCACCTGCGTATGACCTCGTCCGCGTCATTAACCTGCTCGTCCCCGAATACGTGAGGATGCCTGAGGATTATCTTGTCGATTATGGACCTTGCCACGTCGTCAATGGCGAATTGATTTCTCTCCGCCGCAATCTGAGCGTGCAGATATATCTGCATCAGAAGATCGCCGAGCTCCTCCCTGACATGCGCCGGGTCTTCCTTCCCGATTGCGTCATACAGCTCGTACGCCTCCTCAATCAGATATGGTCGAAGGGAGATCGGCGTCTGCTTTTTGTCCCAGGCGCATCCTTTTTCACCCCGAAGAATGGAGGCTATCTCTGCAAGAATGTAGAGGGGCTGCGTGTGCTTGAATTCCATGTCGTTTCTTGCCGATCACATTTTCAGCCTCACCGATTTAGTCAATGCCTTTTTTCAGTCGCTATGTATATCATTATTATAGCAAGTATTTGATTGTTGTTCCGCTTGTCCTCGATATACAATTATCCGCCGTGTTCAAGTATAATCTTGACATAGGCTGCCGCGTTCTATATGGTTACTCCGCGATCAACAGGATGCATGTAATGCAGAGGGAGATCAGATACGATTCACTGGAGACCTTCATCTCGGGGCTGAAGAATCATTCAATACATAGAATCGCATTTTGTGAAACCAGCGAGAAGCGTGCACGCCAGGTCGAGCCCAATTGTCTGTCGGTGGGGCATCTGGACAGGGTCGAGCTTCTGGCATATCGTGACTCGATTCTTCATAAATTCGTGTTCGGCGGCGCTGATCGAGACGCCCTGTTTCACAAGCTTGTTTCTGCCGGATTTGAAGTCACCCGAAGGAGCAGGAATATTACATAAAAGGGCTTCTGCGTCCTTCCGGCATGAATATTCGCCCAGTAACTGAAAAGAGACATTATGTATGGCCGCATTGCTTGATGTAAGGAACCTCAGTGTTCGTTTTCCCTCCGGCGGAAGTGATATCCTCGCGGTGCGTGACGTGTCTTTTACGCTTCAACAGGGCACCACCCTCGGCTTCGTCGGCGAATCGGGATGCGGGAAATCGGTCACCGCCTATTCAATTTTGAAGCTCGTACCTCAACCCGGCGTCATGGATTCAGGCAGGATACTCTACCATGGACGCGATATTGTCAAAATGAACGATGAGGACATACGGAGAATCAGAGGGAAGGAGATCGCCATGATCTTTCAGGAGCCGATGACATCCCTTAATCCTGTGTTTTCCATCGGCTATCAAATTTCTGAAAGCATCACCCTCCATCTGAATTTGAAAAAGCAGGAAGCAAGGAATCGCGCGGTTAAATTGTTGAGAAACGTAGGGATTCCGGATCCTGAGGCGCGATACCATTCTTATCCCCACGAGTTTTCCGGCGGTATGCGCCAGCGGGTGATGATCGCAATGGCGCTGTCCGCAGAACCTTCGATACTCATAGCGGACGAGCCCACCACCGCGCTTGACGTCACGATACAGGCCCAGATTCTCGACATGCTCCTGAAAATTCAGCAGGAGAGCCGGATGTCCCTTCTGCTTATCACGCATGATCTGGGAGTGGTGGCGAATATCGCCGATGAGATCGCGATCATGTACGCGGGAGAAATCGTGGAGCATGGAAGGAGCGCGGATATATTCAAGAAGCCGGGCCATCCCTATACCCGTGGGCTTTTCAGGGCGATCCCGCATATCGGCGAGCCGCAGGATGAGCTGGCGACCATTCCCGGAATGGTTCCGTCAATTTCGAGCCCGCCCGCGGGGTGCGTATTTTATCCCCGATGCCCTATCGGAATAAAGCAATGCACCCGGGCGCCGGTCCCGCTTTTACAATTTGCAAACAAACGATTGGTCCGATGCATACGATATCGTGATTGACGTCGATGGGAAGCGTTTAAAAAACTGAGGTCGCCGACAGTGAAAAAACATAGACAGGGGTCGATGAATATGATATATTGACCGCTGCCATCAGGCTCGTCAATATTATGTTTCCCCAAGCGTACGACCTATGCCGGATAATAACTTCAATGTCCTGATACTGGACCCGGAATTTTCCAGCAAAAGCATCATCCAGGACACGCTCGCCAGTAATGGGTTTAAGGTGCATGTAGAAGCGGAAGAGGAGGGCGCATCGGAGGCGTTGAAAAAATTCAAGCCCGATATCATATTGTGCCGGGCAAGCAGCCAGCTTTCGGCCGGCGACAGGCAATTGTGCGATTTTAAAAAAAAAGCCGACGGGCAGAGAATCCCCTTTGTCGTTGTTCCCACAAAAGCGGACATTAATTTTTACCTCCGTTGGCTGGGATACGGCATTTATCATTCGATATTGCCCCCATTTGAGACAGAGTATCTGACCGCACGTATAAAAGACATCCTTGATCATGACCATGTGGTCATGAATGAGGGGCCACCGCTGACGATTGATTTCAGCTATCGCGGCCTACCTTATTCCATGAATTTAACTCCCGACAACCTGGTCCAGTTCATCATCTCCATGCTGCATGACTCGGTGAATCTGTCCCACACCCTGACCGAAGCCATGCAGAAAAGAAACATGCTCGCGCAGCGGGTATTCAAAACGGATCTTTTCGGAGGCCTGAAGCATCAGACCGAGGAGGAGCTTCATATGGAGCACGATCTGTACCGGGCCCTCGAGCATAATGAATTCCAGCTCTATTACCAGCCGATTATAGACCTGAATGATGAGCGCATGACCGGTTTCGAGGCTCTCATACGCTGGAACCATCCCGAGCGCGGGCTCGTGCCCCCGTTTGAGTTCATACCCATGGCGGAGCGTCTCCCGCTTATAATACCGCTCGGGTTCTGGATCATAGAGGAGGCGGTCAAGCAGTTCGTTGTATGGGAAAAGAAATTCGTCTTTAATGAACCGATCCGGATCGGAATCAACATCTCCGGCACCCAGTTCATCCATCCCGAGCTCTCGAACGGGATCGACAAGATCATTAAGGAATATGATGCCAATCCGGAAAATATCGTGTTCGAAATCACTGAGAGCGCGTTTATGGCGGACATGGAAGCCGCCAACTTCCAGCTCCTGAGGCTCAAGTCGAACAGGCACCCCATCTATATGGACGATTTCGGAACAGGATACTCCTCCCTGACCTACCTGCAGCATTTCATCGTGGACACCGTCAAAATCGACAGGTCGTTCGTCCGCTGGATGCACATGGACGAGCAGAGCGAGCAGATCGTGCGCTCGGTCGTAGGCCTGGCCCACAACCTCAGGATGGAGGTGGTTGCTGAGGGTGTGGAGGAGATCCAGCACGTGGCCATGTTGCGGGAGCTCGGCTGTGACTATGGCCAGGGCTATTACTTCTCGGTCCCTCTGGAGGCGCATGAGGCCGAGGAATACATGCTCAATTTTTACAAGAGGAGGGGCTCATAGATTATTTTTCTACACGGCGTAATTTCTGTGCAGGTTTTTGTACGACAATGCCTCGAGTATGTGCCCCTTTTCGATGATCTCCGCATTCGCGAGGTCCGCGATGGTGCGGCCCGTCTTCAGTATCTTGAAGAATGACCTCGCGGTGATGTTCGTTTTCTTGACCGCGGTCTCGAGCACATTTTCCGCGTCCGCACTCAGCCTGCAGTGTTCCCGTATCTCTTCGTGGGTCATCCGTGAATTGTAGCGCGTGGTACTTCTTTGAAACCGCCGCACCTGTATCGCCCTGGCTTTCATGATCCTTTTTTTAATCTCTGCCGAGCATTCGTACAATTCATTGTTGATAAGATCGCAATACGGTACGCGGCTTACCAGTACCTCGATGTCGATCCGGTCCAGTACAGGCCCCGCGATCTTTTGAAAATAGCTTTTCACCTGGTATGGGGGGCAGGTGCACGGGATATCCCCGTCGAAAAGGTAACCGCAGCGGCAGGGGTTGCTCGCGGCCACGAGCATGAAGTCCGCGGGGAACTTGAATGTTCCCAGGGCGCGCGAGACCGTGATCTCATAATCCTCAAGCGGCTGGCGCAGGGCCTGTATCACGTTGCTTTTGAACTCGACGAACTCATCGAGAAAGAGCACCCCGTTGTGCGAAAGGGACACCTCCCCCACCGAGGGTATGGTTCCGCCGCCGACCAGCGCGACATCGGAGGATGTGTGGTGGGGCGACCGGAACGGCGGCCTGGTGATGAGCCCCCTTTCCGACTTGAGCTCGCCTCCGACTGAATGGATCATGGTCGTTTCGATCGCCTCGCTTTTCTCGAGCGGCGGCAGGATAGAGGGGATACGCTTCGCGAGCATGGTCTTTCCCGACCCCGGAGATCCGTACAGGAGGATGTTATGATGGCCGGCGGCCGCGATCTCGATCGCCCGCTTGGCCGTTTCCTGGCCCCTGACCTCTGCGAAGTCGCTTTCTTTCCGGATCTCGTCCGGAGCGGCGCCCTCTTCAATAAAAGCAGCGCACCTTCCTTTCAGTGCGGAAAGGGCCTCCTCCAGGCTCCTTACGGGAAAGGCGCTCATACCTGCTATCGCGCTCGCCTCATAACGGTTTTCGTGCGGGACGATCACCGACTTGAAGCCGCTTTTATAGATGGCGATGATCATCGAGATCACCCCGCGGACCGGCTTCACCCTTCCGTCAAGTGAGAGCTCCCCTACCATGGGTGTGGACGACGGGTCCGCATCGGTCTGGCCCGTTGCGCTCAGTATGGAGACCGCGATCGGGAGATCGAAGTTGGCGCCCTGCTTCTTGCATCCCGCAGGCGCCAGGTTGACGACGAAATTTCTGGGAGGGAACTCAAA
>CAZHAD010000001.1:11940-100233 GCA_964529965.1 uncultured Leptospirales bacterium
AAATTTTTTAAGAATTATTTCCTAAACTCATCATAACTCCTCAGGAATAATAATGGAATCGGCGATTACCGTTACTCTTTTCCATATCAATAGCCGAGGGCATTGATAAAATTGAGATTGCTTCGCTTTGCTCGCAATGACAATGAGTTTGGCAATAATCACTGTAAATAGTCGTTGATACGGTTTTTATGATCATCAGAATATGCCCACGGATGATTCTGATATGGTCCATTTAGGAAAAATCAGCCTGCCCGGCCCCTTGCTCCTTGCGCCCATCGCGGGATTTACCGATTCGCCCTTTCGTCGGATTGCTCGCGGCCACGGCGCGGGCCTGGTGGTGACGGAGCTCGTATCCGCGGAGGGGATCGTGCGGTCGGGTCGCAAGACCATGGACCTGCTTTTTTTCAGCGATGAGGAACGGCCCATAGCCGTGCAGATATTCGGGAACGACCCCGCGCGCATGTCGGAGGCTGCGGCTGCGGTCGAGGATCTGCGGCCGGATCTGATCGATATCAATATGGGGTGCCCGGTGAGGCGCGTGTGCGCGTCAGGCTCGGGCGCCGCCCTGCTTCTTGAGCCGAAGAGGATTTTTGAGATCGCCTCGAGTATGGTGAAGAAGGTAAGGACTCCTGTTTCGGCGAAAATCAGGATCGGCTGGGATTTAAAATCCGTCAATTATCCCGATACCGTGAAGGCTCTGCAGGACGGCGGCGTATCACTCATCTTCGTCCATGGCAGGACCCGCGACCAGCAGTATGGAGGGAGGGCGGACTGGGATGCGATCAGGGACATCGTAAATATCTCGTCCGTCCCGATCGTGGGGAACGGAGACATCCGCACCCATGAGGAGGCGCGGGCGCGCATGGAGTCTTCCGGATGTCCCGCGGTCATGATCGGCAGGGGTGCGATAGGGAATCCCTGGGTCTTTTCAGGGAACAAGCCGTCCGTACGGGAGATCGTGGAAGGGATAAAGAAGCATCTGGACCTGATGATCGAGTACTACGGTGACAGGGGGATTGTGCTGATGCGAAAGCACCTCGTAAGATACATACATGAGTTCAGGGGCGCCGGGGAGATAAGAAAAAGGCTGGTCGTATCAGACAGGAGGAAGGAGATATGGGAGATTCTCGACTCCATCGAGGTATAAATATCTTGACTATATACGATCGCTTTTTATTAATGCTTTTACCCATATAATGGATAAGTATTAATTCGGGCCGCCCGTGCAGGCCCCCTGACAAATGCATGAGGGCTCATTGTGAAACAGGTCAAGGGACCGCGGCGGCATACCCCCATCACGCGCGGCCCTGGAGAGCTTAAATGAAATCATGCCCCATTCCCGAAGTAATCGAGGAGATCCGCCAGGGACGTATGATCGTCCTAGTCGATAATGAGGACAGGGAGAACGAGGGCGATCTGGTGATCGCCGCCGAGTTCTGCACCCCTGAGATCATCAATTTCATGGCCACACACGGCAGAGGGCTGATATGCGTGCCCGTCACGCATGAGAGGGCCAGGGAGCTCGGGCTCGATCTCATGGTCGAAGACAACCAGGATAAGTACGGGACCGCGTTCACCGTTTCGGTTGACGCAAGGGAAGGCACTACTACGGGCATATCCGCCCATGACCGTGCGAAAACGGTTCAGGTCATCATCCAGGAAACCTCCACGGCTAAAGACCTGAGAAGGCCCGGCCACGTATTCCCGCTCGCCGCACGCAAGGGGGGCGTTCTGGTACGGGCGGGCCACACCGAGGGAGTCGTCGACCTGGTGAGCCTGGCGGGCCTGAAACCCGCCGGGGTCATCTGCGAGATACTGAACGACGACGGCTCCATGGCGCGCAGGTCAGACTTGGACAAATTCGCGGCAAAACATGATCTGAAGATAGCGACCATTGCGGATCTGATAAAATTCCGCCAGCACAGGGAGCGGCTCGTGCGCCGCACGTCCGAGGCCGTGCTTCCCACCATTTACGGCAACTTCACCATCATCGCCTATGAGACCGAGGTCGGCGAAACGGCACACGTCGCACTGGTCAAGGGGAACATCGAGGGCAAGGAGAACGTCCTGGTGCGCGTGCATTCCGAGTGCCTGACCGGCGATATATTCGGATCGCTCAGGTGCGACTGCGGGACGCAGATCCACCGCGCCATGGAGATGATCGACCGCGAGGGCCAGGGGGTCATCGTATATATGCGCCAGGAGGGCCGCGGCATAGGCCTCGGAAACAAGATCAAGGCCTACCATCTTCAGGACAACGGCATGGACACGGTCGAGGCCAACATCGAGCTCGGATTCCCTCCCGATCTGCGCGATTACGGTATCGGCGCCCAGATTCTGGTCGACCTGGGGCTCCATAAAATCCGGCTCCTCACCAACAACTTGAAGAAGGTCATCGGACTTGAGGGATACGGTCTGGAAATCGTGGAGCGCGTCCCGATCGAGGTGGTGCCCAGGGAGGAGAACATGGAATACCTGCGCACGAAACGGGACAAGCTTGGCCATCTGATACTCGGCAATGGTGAACGGATAAAAAAGACCGATGATTGACACCTCGGCGAAAATTCTCGTCGTCGACGACGAGGAGGTCATTCGTTATTCTCTGCAGAAAAAGCTGTCCCGCCTCGGCTATACTGTCACATCCATTGAGAGCGCCGAGGATGTCCTTCATCTGTTGAAAAACGATGAAAAAATCGACCTGATCATCACCGACCTGAAGCTCGGGAAGATGGACGGCATCGAGCTTCTGCGGCGTATCCGCGGACTGGAGGAGCCGATCCCCGTTCTCATCATCACCGGCCACGGAAACGTTGAGGACGCGATCCGGGCCCTCAGGTACGGGGCGAGCGATTTTATACGCAAGCCATTTGATATCAACGAGGTTGCCTCCTCGGTGAGGGGGATACTCGGCCGCAAATTCGAGAAGAAGATCGAGGACAGCTTCGCCCAGTATGTAATGAATGAGAAGGCAAGCTACAGGGTGCCGGTCGACGATTCGATCATAAGCGCTATTTCCTACCATCTGACCAAGAATCTCGTGCCTGCCGGGCTGTGCAATATTACGTTCGCTGGAAATATTTCCCTGGCGCTCCAGGAGGCCATCAGCAATGCGATGTATCACGGCTGTCTTGAGATCCCCTCCTCCATACGGGACGAGCGGGGCGTCAAGGGGTATAACGAGGAGATAGGCAGAAGAAAGTCGGACGGGCGCTACCGGAACAGACAGGTAACAATCACTTATGAGCTCAACCGGGACTTCGTCGAATACCAGATCGAGGATGAGGGTCCCGGTTTCGATTACAGCGCGCTGCCTGACCCGCGTGACCCCGAGAATTTTTTCAGGAACAGCGGCAGGGGGCTTTTCATTATAAGGATCCACATGGATGAGGTAAGCTGGAATGAGAAGGGCAACAGCCTGCGCATCAGGAAATACCGTATTGATCACAATGATATTCATTAGAATGCGGATTTTACCCTATCCATGACCGGAGGTTCAGACATGTTTACGATACAATGGAACGGTGACTCGGTTACGATTCTTGACCAGAGGCTCCTCCCTGCAGAGGAGGTGTATCATACGTACCGTCACTACAGCGATGTAGCCGATGCAATCCGGAACATGGAAACGCGGGGTGCTCCCCTTATAGGGATAACGGCGGCCATGGGAATCGCGCTCGCGGCTCAGAATATCGCGATCGAGGGCCTGGATAATTTCAGGGAAGAGCTGATCAGGGTGTGCGACCGGTTCGCCGCCACCCGGCCGACCGCGGTCAATCTGTTCACCACGATCGCCCGCATGAAGAAAAAAATTCAAACGGGCGGGGATACCGCCGCTATCAGGCGGCTTCTGGAAGAGGAGGCGCGTGCAATCCATGCGGAAGATATCGAAGCGAATAAGGCCATCGGGAGAAACGGGAATAGGTTTTTAGTCGACGGGGATACGGTGCTGACGCACTGCAACGCGGGCGCGCTCGCCACCGGCGGGTACGGGACCGCGCTCGGGGTGATACGCGCCGCGGTCGAGAAGGGGAAGAAAATACAGGTGTATGCGAGCGAAACCAGGCCGTACCTTCAGGGGGCCCGCCTTACTGCATGGGAGCTTCTTCACGACGGGATTCCGGTCACGCTCATAACCGATTCGATGTCCGGGTATTTCATGCGGACAGGGGCGATCAAGAAGGTGATTGTGGGAGCGGACAGGATCACCGCCAACGGCGATGTGGTGAACAAGATCGGCACCTACACCCTGTCGGTACTCGCGCGTGAGCACGGGATCCCCTTTTATGTCGCCGCACCAGTTTCGACACTCGATCCCGCCACCGGGACAGGGGATGAGGTCACGATCGAGGAGCGGGGAGTCGATGAGGTTGCCTTCATCGGGAGCACACAGATCGCGCCCGAAGGCGTATTCATAAGGAATCCGGCGTTTGACGTGACACCGGCCGGGAACGTCACCGCGATAATCACGGACAAGGGCGTGATCGAAAACCCCTCCGAGGGGGGGATCGCCAAGTTGAGCGCGCAATGAAGCAAATACGAGCGGAAATCATGATTGATGCTCCTGCGCGCAAGGTGTGGAATATAATCACCGATTTTGAAAGCTATTCCCGGTGGAATTCATTCACGCCGCGAATCACGCTCCGTAACACGCAATTCAGAACCGGCGCGGAATTTGACCTGGACTGCCGTATGACCGACCGGCATCTGCTCGAAAACGAGCACGAGGCGATACGTGCGGTGGATTTTCATAGATATCGCTTGTGCATGGGTACGTCCCGAACGAGGGGAAGGCCGGGGATCCGGAGCTTCAGGTGGCAGATATGCGAACCCTGCGGCAAGGGGAAGACGCGCTTTATCAATTACGAGGATTTCCATGGACCGCTTGCGCCGCTCGTTCGGCTTCTATACGCAAAAAAATTAAGGGTCGCGTTTCAGAAATATTGCGAGACATTGAAAGCGTATGCGGAATTAAAATATTGAGCAAGTTATAGCGCGGATTTTTTCAACCGTCTCCTCAAGGCCTTGCGTATCAAAAAGCCGGTGTGTGAAGCGGGATTCGCTTCTGATCTGTATCTTTTCTCGAAGGAGATTTACAAATTAATAACAAGAGGGAGATACATAATGAAAATATGGTTTATCACGGGTACATCGCGTGGCTTCGGCAAAGAGTGGACAAAGGCGGCGCTGGCCCGCGGCGATAAGGTCGCGGCGACCGCACGAAACACCGACACCTTGAAAGATCTCGCAGACAAATACGGCGGCAACATCCTTCCGATCCAGCTCGATGTAACCGACCGCAAAGCCGATTTTGCAGCGGTCAAAAGGGCGCATGATCACTTCGGACGCCTGGATGTGATCGTCAATAACGCAGGTTACGGGCTGTTCGGTGCGATTGAAGAGGTGAGCGAGGCTCAGGCGCGGGCCCAGATGGAAACGAATTTTTTCGGCGCCCTGTGGATTACGCAGGCTGCTCTTCCCTATCTTCGCGGGCAGAAGGGCGGACATATCATCCAGATTTCAAGCATCGGCGGCATCACCGCCTTTCCGGGACTGGGCCTTTACCATGCGTCCAAGTGGGCGCTCGAAGGGTTAAGTGATGCGCTCAGCCAGGAGGTCGGCCGGTTCGGCGTCAAGGTTACCCTGATAGAGCCCGGAGGCTTCACCACCGATTGGGCAGGCAGCTCGGCCGTGCATGCGACGGCGAATCCCGCGTATGACCCGATGCGGGAAACGCGCAGGCCCGCGTCCATGAAGCGCGGCGACCCCGCGGCAACCTCCGAAGCCATATTAAAACTCGTGGATGCGGAGAATCCGCCGCTTCGTCTTCTGCTCGGCAATTTCGCGTCCGACTACGTGAAAGAGATCTATCCGAAGCGACTGGCGACCTGGGCGGAATGGGAGAAGACCGCCCGTGCGGCCGACGGTCACTGACAGGCGCCATGCGTACGCGCTTGTCGAACTGCACGATTTTTCCAAGAGCGAACATCCGGATGAATAATGCAGGAATGGAGAACAAGACGTTTTAATAAATCAACCGATAGTAAAAAAGCAGTATCTCCCTCCCGTATAAAAATGAAACGATGAGCCCCACTGCAAGGAAAGGCGCGAACGGGATTTTCGATCTCAGGCTTTTTTTCTTCATGACCGCGTAGAGGACCCCGGACACCGCGCCCGTAACGAGCGCGATCTCCAGGATGACGATGGAGAGCTCGAGCCCGGAAACGAGGCCGATCACCGCCGCAAGCTTCACGTCTCCCGCACCGAACGACCCGGGGAACACGAGCAGTATCACGATAAAAACCGCAAAAAGTGCGGCGAAGCCGTACAGATTGTCCGCGATATCCCCGTTGAGGAATATCGGGTATGCAGACAGGGCGGCGATTGTGATTACCAGGGAGTTCGGGATGGAGAGCGTCTTCAGGTCCACTATGGAGATGCATACCGCGGTCCCTGCCAGAAGAAATATGTCGATGCTGTATGCTGAGACACCGAGCCTTGAGGCGAACAGCGCTGCGAGGGCCCCGTACGTGATCTCCGAAACCGGGTACCAGAAAGAGATACTGCTTCCGCATTTGCCGCAGCGGCCTTTCAGCAGAAAAAAACCGATCACCGGCACAAGGTGCAGGGGGTTGATTGTCCTGTTGCACGACGGACACCGTGATCGGGAAAAAAGAGCGCGCAGGGTTTTTTCCCTTATTTCGCCGCGTGCAAAGCGGAGCGCAAGGGTGTAAAAAAAGCTTCCCGCGAACATGCCGATGATGAACGACGCGACGATTACCGTTATTCCCGTCATTGACCAGTACAAACGCGCCGATAAGAATTTAGTCAAGGATAATATCCTAGGGCGTTTCTTTCTTGACATTGCGGGTCATCGGCGCTCTTCTTGGAAAAGAGAAGCGCCGTATGTTCATTGTTCGATTTTCCTCCGCCTGCCTCGCGATGTGCGGACTCATCGTCATCGGATGCGCCACCGTTCGTCCGGTCACGCCTGACGGAATAAAATCCGAAATGGATTCCATAAAAAGGGAGATCGCCCGCGACCGGTCCTATATGCAAAAGCTCAAGACCATGAAGGTGGGAGCCACCGGATTTTTTTATGTGGTTGATACGAACGGTACGGTCGTATTTCATCCTCAATCCACCTTGATCGGAGTGAGCTTCAAGAACAACTGGTTCATGCAAGGGGTCATCGCCGGCAAAAGCGGTTGCCTGACCTACCGGCTGGGTCTGAGGATGTACGTGATCCTATACGAGCCGCTCAATGCTTCGGAGATACTCTGCCTCTCAATCCTGGCCGGCGATATGCGTGCGCTTCCTGCAGAGTGCGTGCAGGCACACGGCAAATAACCGGGGAAATGTCTGTATGATTTTTCGCACGTTCCCCTTCAGCGTGCTATGCCAGGATCTTCTGCAGATAGCTCTCGTTGCCTATGACCCCACTCCATTTTGACAGGAAAAACTGGTAAAATGCGGTGACCGTGATGGAGTGATGGATGACGCCCCGTCTCAACATGTCGGCGATTTCATCCCTGGTAAAGGTAAGCACTTCGATGTCTTCGGCGATGTCGAGTTTCTGATCGTGGATTTTTTTGCAGCGCCTTGCGTAGAAGATGTATATATAATTGTTCAGGATTGCGGGATTGACGGAGAGCTTTTTTAGGAGGTGCATTTCTTCAGCCTCATATCCGGTCTCCTCCAACAGCTCCCTTGAGGCTGTTTCTTCCGGCAGCTCGTTTAATTCAATAAGCCCGCCGGGGGTTTCGATGGTTATCTCGTCCGTTCCCAGGCGGTGTTGCTGCACCGTGATAAACCGGTGCTTGTCGGTTTCCGCGATGACGTTCGTCCAATCGAGGGTATTGAGCGTGAAGAATGAATTACTGATATGCTTGTCCGGATGATAGCATTCAATATCAATGAGCGAGAATGTCCTTCGATTGAACAATTCGTGCGTGGTTTTTTTAATCCATTTGTTCATGATGTCTTCCTTGAAGGATGGCTATGAGCGGGACATTGAATGGCCGCAAAATTTGATCTACATGAATAAAAATATATTGATATTGTGCAAGAAATAAATATCTCAATATTTTTATTGACGCGAAGCATTGCAACTGGCAATTTTTTACGGATTTCGTAAAAATTTTTTTAAGGTATGGTATGAATAAGAAAGTCATTTTCTCGATTGCGTGCATTTTTTTATTGTTCTTCATCGCCTGCAAAAAAGAAGGCGTTTTCCTGGTCTCATCCGGACTGAGAGACAAGCCGACCGACCGGAAAGGGACTTTTACCTGGGTCAAGGCGGTCAACAGGGGGCAGGTGGTGACGATAATACAGGAGCAAAAGAACGGGGATTGGGTAAAGGTGCAGCTTGCTGACGGCGTTACCCGGGGATGGATCCGGAAAATGTACCTCCATCCAGGAAAAAAAAGGGTCATCGTGTTTACCGAGCAGGCCAAGATGTACGATCAGCCCGACCTTGATTCGAGAATAACGGCTACGATACCGGCAGGAGAAAAAGCGTTCGTATTTCGGACGAAAGACCTATGGTATGAGGTAAATATCAAGTGGGACCGTACCGGCTGGGTGAGAAAGGGTGCCTTCAAAAAGGGGACGGATATCACGGGAAGGTTCAGGCATGAGGTCTTTATAAAGGGCATAGGCAGGTCCTTTGTCGAGGCTTCCGCAATGCTGCCGGAGGGGGCTGGATACTCTTATTCGGTTATGAATCTTTTTGACGGGAACCCGGGAACCACATGGCAGGTGGGGAATGGAGGCATCGGCGACTGGGTGGAGCTCACCTTTCCCGATCAGGCCAGCATACAGGTATCCATGATCAACGGATTCGTCAGGGTGGATCCGAGGTTTGCGCGGTATGGCGCGCGCGGCGATCTGTACGAGCTCAATAATCGCGTAAAAAGCATGAGGGTCGACTATTGGGATTCGCGCGGCGTGCAGCGAAGCTCGACTATTAATTTTGCGGACAATGTACGGAATTATCAGAATGCGGGGTTTTTCAAGAACGTGTCGCAAATCCGGTTTGTCATTGAGAGCGTGTACAAAGGGCTTAAGTGGAACGACACCGCACTTGCGGAAATCAGAATAGACAAACGCCGATAAGGCGCACCGCTTCAGCTAAAGTCTTTTTAACAGAAATTCAATTTCCTCTTTATCCTCGGAATCATGTCTTTGAAGCAGGTCCTGCCTGATCCTCTCCTTGAGGTCCTGCTCCGTATTGGCCTTCTTCTCCTCCGGCATGGTTCCGCCGCGTTCAAATTGATTTATCTGAGATCGGGCTTTCCCCACTTCCATTTACCCTTCAGGATTATTCCGTTTTTATAGTACATCGTCCCGTAGCCGAATGGCATGCCGCTTTTGAATTCTCCCTCGTATTTGTTCCCGTTGGGGTAGAGATAGGTTCCGGTTCCGTTTCTGCAGTTTCCGTTCACGCATCTGCCTTCTTTTTCTTCGACGACGACCTGTTGCTCCTTGCAGGCGAAACCGGACATGACTGCCAGAATAATGCATGCTGCAGCGATTTTTTTATTCATGTCTCCCCGTGTTTTTTATTGTTGATGCCAGGACAGATTCATTTTTTCACTGCGCTAGGGACGATGTTTCTTTTCGACCGCGTCCCCGGAGCGGAGCTTCTGGGTAATTGTGCGATGCGATAAAAAAATTTCAAGTTAAATTTTCGAATATTGGAACAGAAATTGGACGACTGAGAAATATGGGATACCGATCGCGCCTTGTCTCATTGCTCAAAATACTTGACAGCATGCGGTTTATGATGTGACATAACCTACGATCATCCTGATAAATTTTTTTCTGTGAGGAAAATGAAGCAGGCTGGTATGCGGATCGACGGTATCATCGGATGATATCCGTACCACTCTGAAACAATTATTATCGCGCTTGATTCAAATGACTCGTATTGCAGCAGCTGAACTGGCAAAAAAAATATTACGATGCGTGCTACCTCGCAGGTGGCTGCTGGACAATCTGTGGATCAGGGTTGATTTTATCCGTACAATTATTCTGGCCGCTTCCCTTCACGCCGAAGGCATCGACCTGAGTGAGCAAACACGCGAAAAAATTTCAGCGATTAATGAGTTTATAAAGTCTGTTCTCGCAGACCCTGATTCCCGACGTTATTTTGCGCAAGACTCCCGCTCAGAGACTGACCGTAAACAGCCTCCGTCATGGCGAGCCCGACACCTCTTTCCTACACAAGATTTTTTTGATATGCTCATAGGCTATCTTTTATGCTTTGAGATTCAGATCGAGGAACGCTACTTCAAACTCGATGATCTGATAACAATTGAGAGGCAGCTCCTCGCCCATGAGAAAAAGAGCGGACACACTGCGGAAGTCTTCGTGAACAGAAAGAGCTTTTCCGCCTTCTTCAAGGATGAAGAGATGGCGGAGGCGGTGCCTGAATCTTACCTCGTCCATTTTTTCCCCTTATTTGATCCGAAGGAATTTTTAACGAACCGCGCTCCTTTCGAACTCGGCAGGCGGAAGTTTTTTCTCCCCGTAGAGATGGAACGGATTGTGGTTTTTTTTCGCCAAAGGATGAGGGTGAAAAATCCCTCTAATCCGTTTCAGCGGTTGATCCCGGCATTCAAAGCGTTTTTGTTGACCGCAGTCATTGTCTGGTATTCGTCCTTGTTCCTCTTCGATCTGGGGATGCTCGTGTACGGCTTTTCGAAAAATGACTATTTTTATACGCTGCCGGGGCTGGGCAGGGTCATCGAGTCCTATGATTCGCCTTATGCACGCAGGGCAGCGAGGATTTTTCTCAGAAACGGTGAATCGAAATTCGAGGATTTCACATTTGACGGAAGCCCTCCCGCTATGTGGAATAATTACCGGGTAAACAAAAATGCACAGGTTGCGGTCGAGCTCAATTATGATTCGTATAAGGCCCTCAGGGTCCACGATCAAAGCGGCCTCACGCTGATAGCGGTCAGTCTGGATAAAATACAGGGCCTCGCCAAAACAGACAGGAAACGCTTCAACCGGCTTATGGACATTGTCGTGAATAAGCGTTGGTGGGAGAAGTCGCTTTCATTCATTGACAGGGCGGCCGGTAATTCCCTGAACCTCCTTGATTATACCGATATTCCGGCGAAAAGGATTTTCGAGGGCGTTTCCCATGCAGTCATGGAGAGCCCCGCGCCGCTGTCGTGGATCAGGAGTGTAAATGAAATCTGCGACTGCATTACCCCGTTGTATTACAAGGCAAACTCCATGAAATGGACCGATATCGGTGAAGTCCCGCCGGTGATGATAAGGGCCGTGGTTCTCCGGGAGGACAGGCGCTTCTACAACGATTTTTTTCCGGTCCCGCACCGGGGTAACGACAATCTGGTCATCGTACCTCAAATCGCAAAAAGGCTCGCCCGCGCCTTTCTTGAATACACCAGGAGTGTTGCCGTGCGCTATGGCCTTTCATGGCTTGAGCGCCGATGCCGCCGTACTGAAGAGTGGTTCGGGGCCTCGTTCAGGGATGAGAGCCGCGGGGGAAGCTCCATTTCCAATCAGGTCATGGAGATGCTATACACGAAATACATCATCACCTTGTCGGATGAAGAAAGTTTTACAGAAAAGCAGGTCGATCAGAAGGAGCACGAGCTTCCTGCATCGCTCGCGGTGGATTGGTTCTGGTCTGAGGAGAATATCCTGGAGGCGTATGTAAACGAGGTGTACGGCGGGCACCTCAATTCCGACATTCGGGGGCTCAGATCCGAGGCTGAAATATATTTCATGAAGGAACTCAAAGAGCTTAACCTGCGCGAGCAGATATTGCTTGTGGCCGCAATCAAGAAACCTTCACGGATCAAGGAATATGCTCAAATGCTCAAGGCGGTCGAATTGAAGTCGCTTCTGGAGAAGAAGGGAACCGGCAGGGATGCTATCAGCAGATGGGAAAGGGAAAACGCCGAGTACAGGGTCGACCGGAGCAATGTCGGGGTAGTCTTGGCCTCCAGGGAAGGCGCACGGAACTGGCTCGAGAAGAGGCTCAATGGAATATTGAGACTTTTGTATGAAGACGGGGAGATTTCCAGTGACGAATATCTGAATGCACGATACCGTGAGAAAATCGAATTTAATTTTGTCCCCGGAACATCTTCGATCGACAACAGGCTCATCAACAATATTAAGCGTGAGATCGACCGCGAGCTCGGTCCTGACCGGTCTGATTCGGGCATCGTTGCGGTCGTTACCATAAACATGGAGATGCAACGAAAACTCCAGGGAGTGATCGACCGGCATTCGAAGCGCATCAGGGTTGATCCCGGATACCTTGTAAACGGCCAGCCCGATACAATCCTTCTGGAAGGAGGCGCAAGGATAGTCCTCGCCAACGAGAAAACCCTGAGCGCGGAGCCGAGGGTCGTCAATAAAATTCTGGCGGATGTAGGAGGGGCCTCCCGTATTCAGGACGAGTGGGACTGGGTGACCATGGCGAACCGCTCCCTCGGATCGAGCCTGAAGCCGGTTCTCGACCTATATTTTATTCTCATGGGCTATAATCTGCAGGACGAGTTCAAAAACACCAGGGTGACCTACAAAACCTATTCGCTTGAGCAGAGACGGATTTATCAAAATTACATTCACAAATTTCCCGGCCGACTGAAGGAGATCGAGAACATCGAGAAATACTGGACATGGTCTCCGAAGAATATCACGAGGCATACCGAAAAATGGATAAGTGTAAAAGAGGCGCTGGTGAGGTCGGTCAACAGCGTACATGTCCAAATCCAGGAGTTGGTGACGCCCGGAGTATTTGCACGCCTTCTGAATGAGATGATGGGAATCACCGGCCAGGATGGCGAGCACCAGCCCTTTCGCTCGATTATTCTGGGTGGTTCGAATGGAGACCAGAGGTATGATAAATTTTTGCAGGCCTACTCCATTTTCCCTAACCAGGGCGTTTTAAAACGGCAGACCTTGCTTGAAACGGTGCTCCTCCCGGACGGCATGGTGTTGATGCCCGATTACCGGCCTATAAGGAGCCCGCTTCTTGAACAATTTGGCGATGAGCGGGTTCAGGCGGCGTGTCTGCTGATCAATTTGGCTCTCAGGGACATTGTCAAGCAGGGAACCATGCATCCCATGGACGGGATCGGAGCCGGTAAGACCGGGACTTCTAACGACTTCAGGGATGCGCTCGCCACCGTGCATTTCATCGCCGGCGAGCGCACATATATTGCAGGCGTGAGGCTGGGAAACAGGCACAATTATTCACTCGGCGAAGCCGCCGATATGCTCGCGGTCCCCCTGTTGCATGAGATTGTGACCGGCATATTCGAGCGCTCGAGGATCATGAAGGACGGCGATTTTGATGAATATTTGAAACGGCTTGCAAGCCGTTCCGGAGAAATCGTATCAGCGAACGGCCAATACATCTTAAAGGGAAGCGGGCATCGAGTCCGCATGCTGGACGTTCATAATATACAGGAGGAGAAGCGGAAGGAATATCTGAAAACCGCTGATACGAAGTTTTTCCGGGAGCACTATGCGGAGGCGGCGAGGTATTATGAAATGTTCCTCAAGCTGGCACGGAAATTCGATTCGAATGAACCGGCCTTTGACAGGATGATTCGCTCCTACCTGGAGCTTGGGTATCTGAAACGTGCGCGTCAGCTCATCGAGCGGTTTTCTGCGCCCGGCATGATCGGGAGGATTGCGCGGGCGTACGGGCGAAAATACAATGTTCGAATTAAAGTCGATAAGGATTTTTACAGCGGCGACAATGAGTATGAAAGAAAAAAAGCTACAATGAAAAAGGGAAGGCATACAAAAAATAAGGCGCATGAAAGGGTAAAAAAGGAGGGAAAGGCATCATCATGCATACATCTAAGCGGTAATGCTTGTATGCGAGCCTGACAATTCTTGAAGTTGGATGATGAGCAATTACCTTATCCTATGTCACCGAAAAATCCTATACATTAATCAGACGAACTACTACAGGAATATTAACCATCATTCTATTGAAAAAGAATAATTAAGGGCTACTTTAAAGATAATGTTACGAATAGTTAAGTGTATCAATTAATCCTCGCATGTTTTTAATACCTCATTCTATACCCCACAACTGGGGAACTCTTAGTTCCCCTTTTTTTTTACGTAAAAACAAAAAAAGGAATAAAGGCTCAGTTTGGTTAAAGAGCCCTTATTCCCTAAATGATTTTGGAGGGTATTTAATTAGTTAATATGATAATAGATTTTGGGGATTGTTACAAAAAAAATTAAAATAGCTCCCACCGCGGGTGATAAAAAAAGTAATTTTTATATTGAATTTATACATTTAAATTGGCAAATTTGTATATGGTAAAATCCACCAAGCTGGTTTTCAAAGATAAAAAAAGAACAATTCACCTATTCCTAACGAGCAAGGGCCCTGAAATGCGATTTTCTGAGATTCCTGATGCAATGATATAATAAATTTAATATTGACGAGGAATATATGAAAGATCTCATCATCATCGGTGCCGGGCCGGCGGGAATGACTGCCGCCATTTATGGCATCAGGGCGGGGCTTGATCTGATTTTAATCGAGCGGTTGTCGCCGGGCGGGCAGGTCGTGAACACCTATGAGGTCGAAAATTATCCGGGATTCGTCGACCCGATCCGTGGCTGGGACCTCGTTTCCAATATGGAAAAGCAGGCGCGGAGGCTCGGGGTCGAGATAAAGTCCGGCGAAGTCGTTTCGGTACGGAAAAAAAGCGAAAACGGCGCATTTTCGGTTCAGCTTGAAGACGACGGGGTGCTTGAAGCGAAGTCGGTCATTGCCGCTGCAGGAGCCACATACAGGAAGCTCGATGTACCGGGAGTGGAAGAGTTCGTCGGAAAGGGCATCTCCTTCTGTGCGACCTGCGATGGGGCGTTTTTTAAGGACAGGATCATCGCGGTGATCGGCGGGGGGAATTCCGCGCTTGAGGAGGTGCATTTTTTGACGAAGTTCGCGAAAAAGATATACCTCATCCACCGGAGGGACCGTCTCAGGGCGGATAAAATTCTTCAAGACCGAATTTTTTCAAGCGGTAAGATCGAACAGTATATGGATTCCGTGGTCGAGTCCATTTCGGGAAACGGGTCGGTGGAGATGCTTAGTTTGAAGAACCTGAAAACGGGGAAGACGGCCGCTCTCGATGTGAACGGAGTATTCATACTTATCGGATTTGACGCAAACATCGATTTTCTGCCCGATGCGGTCATCAGCGAAGAGAGGGAGGTCATCGTCGACATGAGCATGAAAACGCCCCTGCCCGGGTTGTTTGCAGCGGGAGACATACGCAGCGGTTCGAAAAGGCAGATTGTCATGGCTGCGTCCGACGGCGCAACCGCCGCCATGGAGGCCAATGAATATATTGCAGGTTTGAAGCAATAATTTATCCCGCTTATCATTATAAGCGGCTTCCAAGCCGGTTGATGCACAGATATATTCACTTACTACAAGGATCACAGGAGTAATGCGATGTTGAAGAAGATTTGCATAATTGTACCGGCGGCCATTTTAATAACCTGCCTGGGCTGCAAGCCGGCGGGGAGGTACGCCGATCTCAAGGAATATCTCAACGAGTCCATCATGGCGGAGAAGGAATACATATCCGATCTCGCAAAGGCCAACAGCGCGAAAGAGGTTGCCGAGGCGATTACCGATTGGGGGAACAAAATGGAAAAGCTTGCCCCTCGGGCTGAAAAGCTCAAGAAGAAATATTCGGAGCTTCATGAGTTTAAGACCATGGACAGGAAGAGCCTCCCGCCTGAGTTGAGGGAGGAATTCGAAACGATCGACAAATTGAGCCAGAACCTTCTCACCGTTTCCATGAAAAAGATGAAATTTATGATGGACACCGAGGTGATGAGAGCGACCCAGGATATGATGGAAAAGGCCGGGAAAGCCAGCCTGTTTAAATGAAGCCCGGACAAGGAAATGGCCGCTCCCGCTTTTTGCATTGGGTCGGCACCGTTAAACCTTCCTATCTGAAGTTTTTGAGAAAGAATTTTTCAAGTGCTTCCCACAGCATCTTTTTGAGATGATTGATCCTCAGCTCGTCCACGCGAAGGTAATCCGGATTGAAATAGGTATCGTTCAGAAAGAGCGAGCGTGATATGGATACACGGATCAACGGGATTCCTCCCTTTCCATACGTGCGTAAGATATAGCCCTCGGATGGACCTTCCCTGACCGCATATTTTTGCGCGATGGTGCCTTCTTCCTTATTAAGGGATTTTTCAAGATATTCGAGCAGGCTGTAGGTAATATCCTCGCCGCACGTATATACCACCGAGCCGTCCCGCCGGGTCATGTGTTCCAGCAGAACGAGCGGACGCGGTTTCCCAGGGTCATCCGACAGCTTCGGTCCCACCGCCATCAGAGTATGGCACTCAAGAATGAGTTCAACCCCGCCGGCTTCGATTGATTTTTTTATTGCATCGTGAAAGGGGAAATAATACCGCTTGAGCATGTTCGCAATCGCGATTTCATCAGGGAACACCCCGTCATTGTATATGGGCCTGCTATCGAGGGTGGTTTTTTTTATCACACCGTTTCCTGCCCCCGCCAGTTCCGTGTACGGCCTGTCCACGTCAATAAAAAGACGCGCAATGTCGGTTTTTATCATGCCAGATACGGCAGTGTCGAAATAAAAAAGGTCATTGGCGCAGGCATCCGATTGAATGAAAAGATCGAATTCATTCAGCGTTTCATACTCTGCCAGTTCATCTGGCACCTGCACGCCGCCGTGCGGTATAATCACGAGTATCGGAAGTGAAGCTTTTTTTTTCAATGCGCGGTTTATTTTCGGGCAACAACGAACCTGCTTCCGGCCCTGGGCGGAATCTTTTTAATCTTCGTCTTTATTAATCACCTATGAAGTTTCACATCCCCGCAGTGCAGCTCATGCAAAGATTTGTTTTTGCACTATTAGCGTACTCCCGTTATCGGGGCTGCTTTTTTTTGAATTTCGACAGGGCCTTGTTGAACGATTCGGAAAGTTCGCCGATCGCCCTGTCTGTTCCTTTTTTAAGCTCTCCCCAGCTTTCCTCGCTCGCGTTCCTGAGCTCCGCCAGTTTCCCCTCGGCAGTCTTTTTTCTGGCTTTCAGATCCTCGGCTGTTTTCTGGTATTCAGCTTTCACACTCGATGCGGTCTCATTCCCCTTTTGCTTAAGGCTGTTGATTTTACCATCCAATTCGACGAGCTTATTGGCCATTTTTTTCAGATAAGATTTTTTATCATCCATATTAGTTCCTCCGTCATTCATAATTTTCTCACAAAAACCCTTGTTCTATATCGACGTCATAATAAAATTTTTTGCGTATCGCTATATCCACACGAAACCGCATATTACCCAATTCCCCCCTATCATGTATTATCATTGATGTTATATGCATGTGAAATGACAACTGCGGCTTGTTAATTAATAATAACAATAATGAAGGGGAATGTCTATAAAAAAAATCGTCCCATCTGGACCACGGCGCGGCGGTAGGTTTCCTCTACTGAGCGCTTCGATTTATAACCGGCCGCGTTCCTGTGTCCTCCTCCCCCGTTCTCGATCGCGATGCTGCTGACGTCGAGATCTCCTTTCGTTCTCATGCTCACCTTGACCGGACCGCCTATGTCCTGTTTTATGAGAAGGCTCGCCACGACACCCTTGACGCTGAGGGGGATATTGATCGCCGGCTCGCCCTCGGTAAAGGATGCGCCGGTTTCCCTGAGCATTTCGGGCGTGAGCTTCATGGCTATCAGCTTCCCTCCGTACAACACCTCTATGGTGGAGAGTATGCGCCCTCGAAGCTCGAAGCTTGAGAGCGCGTTCTGCTCGTATATCTGCTCATGGATAAAGAAGGGGATGACCCCTTGATCGACAAGATGCGCCGCTATGTCAAACGTCGTGGATGAGGTTTTCGGGTACACGAATGATCCGGTATCGAATACGATTCCGGCGAAAAGCGCCTGTGCGGACCTGAGTGTAACGGGCTTTTTATAGTGACGGATGATCTGATACATGATCTCGCAAACCGATGATGCCTCCGCCCTTATAATGTTGGGACCAGCCTTTCCCGCGTCGCCCTCGTGGTGATCGATTATGAAATAATCCCGCACCCTGTTTTTCAAAATCTTTGAGAGCGCGCCTATATTGTCATAGTCGTTGGTGTCCAGAACGAATTGGGAATACGTTTCGATATCATCCGGAAGGGTATATGAGCCGTCAAAGACGTTGATGTCGTGCTCAAGGTCGAGGAAGAGAAACGTATCCGGCGTTTGGTCAGAGTTTATAATGAGAGGCTTTTTACCGAGGCTTTTCAGGAGCTCAAACAGGGCGATCTCGCTGCCGAGACCGTCCCAATCAGGGCTCTCATGGGTCGTTATGATGAATTTATCATTGCCGGAAAGAAATCTATCAATATTGACGAAATCTTCTTCCATTAAACGACCTTGATTGCTGTACCTTTACAAAGCGGGAACCCCATCTCTTCCCGGATCGCTATATACTGCTCGGCGCACCGCCGGGCGATGTTTCTTACCCGGGAAATGTACCCGACACGCTCGGTTACGGAAATGGCCCCCCTCGCATCGAGCATATTAAACACGTGGGAGCATTTTAATACATAATCATATGCGGGCAGCACTGTTTTTACCGTGGGGAAGGAGAGTATCGCCAGGCACTCTTTTTCATAAAGATCGAAAAGCTTAAAATGCAGGTCGATATCGCATATATTGAAATTGTAATGAGAGAATTCATACTCCCCCTGGCGATGAACATCGCGATAGGTGATGTCTTTGTTCCACTGGATATCGAACACGCTGTCCTTGCCCTGGATGTACATGCATATCCGCTCGATTCCGTAGGTCAGCTCCACGGAGACAGGGGACAGCTCGAGGCTCCCGCACTGCTGGAAATAGGTGAACTGGGTGATTTCCATTCCGTCAAGCCACACCTCCCAACCGAGTCCGGCTGCGCCGAGTGTCGGAGATTCCCAATCGTCCTCCACAAAACGGACGTCATGTTCTTCCAGCCTGATTCCGAGATAGCGCAGGGAATCGAGATATTGGTCCTGCACACCTGCAGGAGGGGGCTTGAGTATTACCTGGTACTGGTAATAGTGCTGGAGGCGGTTCGGATTATCGCCGTACCTTCCATCGGTAGGCCTTCGTGAGGGCTCCACGTAGGCCGCCTTCCAGGGCTCGGGCCCGAGCACCCTGAGAAAGGTGGCAGGGTTGAATGTCCCCGCACCTACCTCGAGGTCATATCCCTGTAGTATGAGGCATCCCTGGTTCGCCCAGTATTCATTAAGCTTGGCTATCAGGTCCTGAAAGTACATTGCATGTCCCACCATATCCATTTACATAATCCCCTTCGCTCCCGCCATAAGAAACTAAAAAATCCGGCCCTTTTCCGGGATTGAAGGGGGAATACCGCATATTACCGCTTACCGTGCTCACTTATCCTGGTAAGAAAAGTGGCCGTGAGAATGCGGCCTGCCTTCCCTCCCGGGATATTGGAGCGCGGAAGGTGTTTCCGGATAGGTTCAGATAGCCGACAAAACGGCACGATTCGTCCTACGCTGCCTCCGAAGGAGGGAACGAGCGGCGCAGCGATACCGTGTATTTTGAGATGGGTGATTTATCTTTCTCCTTGTACGAATGCAGAAAATCTTTCAGAAAATGATTTTCGTCAAGTAATTAATTTATTCAGTCGCATGCCGATAACAATGCGGGCCGCTTCTCATTAGGTTATCCGTTGATGTCCTGCTCATACGCCTCGCGGAGGGTTTTGTGAAGGAGCTCGAGCGATTGTTTTCCCGAAATATTGAAGTAGTCGGTAACATCCTCGTCGATCAGTTCATAGCGGAACCTTCCCTTGTCTATTTCAACCATGCAGTCCGCGAGATATACAATGTAGATGAGCTGTTTCAAATTTTTCGGGGCCATATGCGGACGCTGGTGGTATTCTATCGTCTTGATCAGGGAATCGTTGAAGCTCCATTTCTTTAGGATCATTCCGCCCAGGGTGCTGTGGGACAGCCCGAGGCTGATCTCTTCGATCAGATCGGAATTCTTTATTCCCTTGAATCCTGCGATTTCCTGGAGTCTTTTGAAGAGCTTCGGCCTCATGGTGAGCATTACGATATATCCAATATCGGCGAGGAGAGCCGCCAGATAGGTGAAGTGGCTCATCTTGGCGCTGTCGAGCTGCATTGCGATTTTTTGCGCGTATGATGCCCGCTTGTATGAATCCATCCAGACCGACTCGGAGCGTTTGTAACGCTGGTCGATCACTTTCCGCACTCCGGTGGCGAGAAGGAGGGCGTTAATCCCCTTAATACCGATGATCTTGACCGCATCATCGATGGTCGCGGTTCTTTTGAGGGTGATATAGCCCGCCGAGTTTGCAAGCTTGAGCAATGACGTGGTGAGCCCGGGATCAAGCGAAATGGCACGGGAGATTTCACGGATCGTGGCATCGGGATTCGTACAGAGCTTCTGTATCCTTATAATGTTTTCCGGGAATGCGGGTATCTCTTCTATCTCCTTGAGGATCTCTTCGGCGATTTTTGCCTGGGATTTGACTTTTTCCATGGTTTGAGGAATAGCGATCGCCGCTATGGTGAGTTTGTTTTTCCGGTACACCCTGAAATTTTTAGGAGGCATCCCCATGTTTTTATATATCATCATCGCCATGATGAGTCCGAGTCCGGCACCCTCGGAATCATCGAGCACCTCTTCAAAGGCTTCGGAAATGTCTTTATATTTATATGCCTTTTTGATCCGGGCGTTTATCTTGGATAGCTCCTGGCCCAGAATGGGGACATTGTTAATGATGTTTATGAAAAGGTGATCATCAGCGGACTTGAAGGATATCCGGACAACCAGATTCGATTTTTCAAGCTGATCGAAGTAATCCGCCTTAAGAGAATTATATATCTCATGCTTGAATAGTTCCATTCCGGTGCGGTAATCATCGATTTTGTCTATATCTATATCCCTGCGTTTGAAAAAGATCCTTTTCATATTCGCCTTGACTGCGTTATTGGCGAGCTCCTTGACGATTGTGGTGATCTCGTTTTTTATATAATTCAGGTCATAATGCCCAAGATAACGATGGATGCTTTTTAAAATCGCCCCCTCCACTTCCGGGGTAAAGGTGTGGAACTGAATGTAGAAATCTCCTTCTCTTGCAATGGCTTTTTTATAGTCCGGCGGGTGTATGGTGTAGCTTTTGTTATCCTTGACCAACAAATCAGGATGCTCCTTACCGTGATTTTTTTATCCACTCATTTTCTGAGATTTTATTTTTGCATCACGTAACCTAACAATAAAAATTATCAAGTTTTTATTTAGGTCGATTTTAAATAAAAAAATTTTTTTGTATACTTTTTTGAATCCATGACCGGGAAAACCGCACGGCTTATTTAATACAATCCAAGAAAAGTTTTACAAGCTTCATAATAATATTTAAAATAACTCTAAAAATTAGCAAGTATTTTGTATAATTATAAAAGGTTAATTTGGGGGTGAAATTCTGGAGAATAAATTCTTAATGGGATTGACAATAAAGATATTCAACCGATTTTGGAAAGGGGTCATTGTGTGACAATAGGGGAATTTTTTCATCTTGACAAATATCTGATGGGATAAATTCAATAAAAACGGGTGTATATTAATCCCTGCGGCGTTCTGCGCATAATGGAATTATGATTGCATCTTCGCAAGGCAGGGGGGGGTGAATGAAGGGAAAAGGGGAATTTCCGCATTTAAACGTAAGAAGCCCTGACGGCCTCAAACCGGGAGGAAGGCCGTACAAGGTCATGGTCGTTGAAAGCAAGGAATTCATACGAAAACTGATAGTTCAAATCCTCGAATCAGAGAGATACGAGGTCGTTGCAACCGCTTCCAACGGCCAGGAGGCGATAACCAAGCTCGACAAGCTGGACACGAAAGTTGACGTTATCACCACCACCCTCGACATGCCGGTTCTGGACGGATATGCCTTGATGTATGAGTTGAGCACAAGGCCCAACAAGCCGCTCGTCGTGTTCATCAGCGATGAGACGACCAAGGGTGTCATGGAGGATCTGATAAAAATGGGAATGAGCGATTTTATTCTCAAACCCGTTGACCGGCGTACGGTCCTTTTCAGGATCAAGAACGTGATTCAAAAATACAAGGATTCCAATTAAAAGGGGCACATGCTGCTGCTGATCGATTGTGCTTCGCCTCCTCCTGAACCATCACATGAGCGTATTGATCTCTCACAATCAAGAATTGCGGTGAAGCAATGTCGGAAATAATGCCACCTGAGGATGTATCATCATCCGAAAGCTCGAGGGAGTACAAGATCGCCTGCTACTACACCAACGGCGACGAAACAAGGGCCCGTCAGATGATGGCCGGCGATCTTAAGGATATATGCGTAATTAAAGCAAAATTTTATTCCACGACCTCGACGGGAGCTTTTATCGCCTTTTTCAATCACCTGTATTTCTCTCTTAACAGCATGTATCCGGTTATCGCCGGGTCACAGAGTCTCCACACTCTGGATCCCGATGCGGACTGGGTTGCTTTTGAGGAGCACCTTCGCGACTCCGTAGGCAGGAATGAGCATGATGACGTATTATGCAATCATTTCAAAAATGTCTTCATTTCTGCATTTTCGCTCCAGTTTGCCGGGGAAATTCAAAAGCTCATACAGGCCGGCGACAAAGAGGGGTTAAGCAAGTTTTTCATGCTGTTCGTGCATGACCGTTTGGGATTTCAGAGGGTCAAGATGAACGTGAGTTTCGAGTTCATATCATCGCTGGATATGGAGTTGAATTCGTTTACCAGCCGCAAGATAATCGAGTTTAAGGAACGAAAGGATGACAAGGCGGAAGGCGAACCCCACATAGAGTTAGACGGGGGCGACGACGAGGTGCTGAAGGAGAAAGAGGTCAAGCTGGTGTTGGCAGGAAGCCTTATCCTCGCCCCGATAAAGGGGAGGGACATCGGGTTGTTGATCATGGGGGACAGGATAAAGGTGAAAATCGTCGACCGCAACCCCAAGGCCGTGCATGTCGCCAAGGCGTTCAACGCGTATGATGAAGACGGCTTTCATCCCATTACCGGCCGTATCGTGTCGATACGGCATCGCGCCGACGGCGGGTACAAGATATTCGTCCTTATCGCCAAAGGGATATTCGTGATGATCGGTGAGACCGAGGAGAACATAAAGGTGGCGGTTGACATGTCGTTTATGGAAGGCCGGCAACAGGTCGGCGAAATTCCGAAAATAAGCATCGCCGTGATCGCGGCGCTCTCAATAGTCCTGCTTTCTCTGGTCGCCCTGATGATATTATTTCTCATGTAGGTGGGACGGCGGCCTGGTAAGGAGCCCGGCGCTTTAAAAAGGATAACGGACCGGTATCCCGCGTGATTTTAGCTGCTGCTTGACCTCGGCGATCGATATCTCGCGGAAGTGGAAAATAGAGGCCGCAAGAACCGCATCGGCCCTGCCCTCTGTAAGGGCCTGAAACAGATGCTCGACGGTGCCGGCGCCTCCGGATGCAATAACGGGAATGGTCACCGCTTCCGAGACCATGCGGGTCAATTCAAGGTCATAGCCGATTTTTGTTCCATCGCGGTCCATGCTCGTGAGGAGTATTTCGCCGGCTCCCGACTCCTGCACCCTCGCCGCCCAATCGACGGCATCGAGCCCGGTGGGGGTACGCCCGCCGTGGAGGTACACGGTAAAGCCTCCTTGTTCATTCCGCTTCGCGTCGATGGCGGCCACGATGCATTGAGAGCCGAATCGCCGCGCCGACTCGGTGATCAGCTCCGGCGTCTGCACCGCCGCGGTGTTTATGGAGACCTTGTCCGCGCCGTTTTCGAGAATAAGTCGAACATCGTCAATGGTTCTGATGCCGCCTCCAACGCAAAAAGGAATATGCACGGTCTCCGCCACCCCTTTCACCATTTTCAGGATTATATCGCGCCTGTCCGATGACGCGGTGATATCCAGAAACACGAGCTCGTCGGCCCCCTCCCGGTCGTAGAACCTTCCGTTCTCGACCGGATCTCCGGCGTCCCTGAGATTCACGAAATTCACCCCCTTGACGACCCTTCCCTTATCCACGTCAAGGCACGGTATAATCCTTTTTGCAAGCATGGGTTGATTCCGATTAGCAGTTCTGGTGCCAGAATAATCATGTCGGGTATTTAGCAAATACTTTTTTGAGTATGTGGTAACTACATAGCAATTTATCAATTTTTTTGATAATTTTTTTAAATTGACTTTTGGGATCGATATGAGCATGGACGGAGATGTCGAGATGGATGGAAGATATTTGAGAGAAAGGTGATTCATGAGCAGACCAGCGCACCTTGATCGATTCAACGTGTTCCGCAACGAGTATACACCCCTCGTCAACGCGTCCATGGATGATTTTTTTTCCCGGAGGATCGATGAGGCGACGCTTCCCGTGATTCGTGAGATGTACACACTGTTGAAAGAGTATTGCCGCCGGGAGGGTAAGCGGGTGAGGCCCCTGATTCTCCTGATGTCATATTTCGGATACGGCGGCGCCCGCAGCGACGACGTTATCCGCATGTCTTCCGTGCTTGAGATGATGCACTCATTTCTGCTCATTCAGGACGATATTATCGACCGGTCGGTTCTTCGCAGGGGAGGAAAATCGCTTCATTTGGTTTGCGGAGAGAAATACGACGGCCTCACGCATAATAAAAATATAGGGATGGATATCTCGCTTATCCTGGCGGATATTCTTGTCATGGATTCGCTCGCCGTCGTGGCCGAAGCCGGCGTCGATGACGTGATAAAAAACAGGTTCATGAGGATCTTCGCCGACGCATATGGGAAGACCGCGTGGGGGCAGATACTGGACACCCTCCACTCGCATCCCAGGAGCATTGAGAGGCCCGAAGAGACCGTCAGGCGGATTGCACTCATGAAAACCGCGTATTACACCGTGGTCAGCCCCATGCTCATGGGATATGTGCTGACGGGCGGGGACTCGCCGGATGAAAAACGGCTCATCGAACAATTCTCCGTGCCATTGGGTCTCGCATTCCAGAACAGGGACGACTATCTCGGCATGTTCGGGGAGGAGGACGACACGGGCAAACCCTCTGACTCCGATATCCTCGAGGGGAAGGCCACATTTCTGATCAGCGGCGCGCTCCGGATTCTGGAGGGAGGGGAGCGACGGCGTTTCATGCGAACGGCGACAAAGAAAAAAAAGGGGGGGAGGGACATCGAACGCATCAGGAAAATGATCAGGACGAGCGGCTCCATCGGCCTTGTTGCTGACCTGCACCGCGGGCTGGTGGACGAATCGTCTGCCGTTCTTCCCGAGCTTGGCCTCGCCGACGAATTTAAGGCGATTGCACGGGGCCTGATCGAGCTCGTCTCAACCCTTTAGGGGAAAAAAGGAGGCACACGGAGTGATCGAGAGCCTTTTTACAATGCCTGGCTTAAGCGAAGCGGCGATACGCCTGGCGGTGTTTCTGGGGATTTTTTGTATCGTGGCGGTATGGGAGCTGTCCGCATCCAGGAGGAGGCTGGAACACAAGAAGTCATCCCGCTGGATTGCGAATCTGTCAATAGTGGCCATCGGCGCATTGCTGGTGCGCGCGGCCGGGCCTTTGATGCCGGTGGCGGTGGCGGCCGTCGCCAGGGACAGGCACTGGGGGCTCATCAACTATTTTGAGCTGCCCGCCTGGATCGGCATCATCGCCGCGCTGATCGTTCTTGATTGCGCCATCTACCTTCAGCATGTCATGTTTCATACTCTTCCGCTCCTCTGGCGCATACATCTGGTCCACCATGCAGACCTTGACATAGACACGACTACCGGATTGAGATTCCATCCCATAGAAATAATTATCTCCATGTTCATCAAGGTTTTCGTCGTCCTGCTTCTGGGCGCCGATCCGATTGCCGTTATCATTTTTGAGTCGGTATTGAACGGAACATCCCTGTTCAACCACGGCAATGTCAGAATCCCGCGCGGGTTTGACCGTGTGCTCAGGCTTCTCGTGGTCACCCCGGACATGCACCGCGTCCATCATTCGGTGGTCATCAGGGAAACGAACAGCAATTTCGGCTTCAACTTTCCGTGGTGGGACCGCCTGTTCGGCACCTATCGGGACCAGCCTCAAGCAGGGCACGAGGGCATGACCATCGGCCTTTCACAGTACAGAAGATTCATGCCGCATTATTTGCGCTGGGCGTTGATCCTTCCCTTTATTGCGGATGCCGGGGCCTATGCAATAAACAGGAGGGGGAGGGAACCCGGAGGGTCGCGCTGAAATAATTTTTATAGAATTATTTAAAGTTCGGGTTCTTTGGCGTCAGCCATTTGATCATATCGTCGATATCCTTCTCCTTCGGGAAGGTCTCGATCATCTCTTTTTCCTCGTCCACGCTGCCGTACACCGCCTCATTTGCAAGCTTGCCGATGAGGGTTTCGATGTCCTTGTCCGTATTCTTGTAAATTAAAATAAGGTTCGGCCCGGACTTGTATCCCCAATTGAACCCGTCGCTGCCGTCCGCGGTAAAGGTTTCAGTGACCCCGTCTCCGTCGTGGTCTTCGCAGGTATATACCGTCCCGTCGTAGGCCTTGGCCTTTGCAAGGATTGAAAATTTATCTTTGTATCCCATCACATTCGTGAGATAAAGAGGACGGGGGAGGCGTTTCACGTCGACATACATGCTCGATTCTTCACGGTTTTTCATAAGCTGGCGGAACTTCTGCACGTGCTCCTTGATGAATTTGTCCCTTATTGATTTGTAGAAAGCGCCGAAATTCGTGGAGACGAACTCTTCGTTTGAGTTTTTCATGAGCACGACGCGGCGGTCGGTAGTTTCGATGAAATCCGGCTTGCCGTTGATCCTGTTTGGCCAGATGAGGTCGTTTTCGTTTTCGCCGTATATCCTCTGTATCGCGATCTTAATTTTCCTGATATTGGCCAGGTAAGGGCTGTCGTATCCATCAACGATGAGATACATCTTGCGGTTTTTAATTATGAGGAGGGATTCGAACGAGTTGTCACGTGCAAGATCGGTGGATTTTTCAACACTCTGAAATACGACCCGATCATTGTCATATGTTGAAATTTTTTCAAGATCGATCGGCAAAAAGTCGAATACTCCCGAGATCAGACCGGTGGAGAACGAGATGACGAAAGTGAACAGCAATATAATGATGGGGATCCATCGTCTCTTTTGTTTCATAGCACTACCATTAGTATAAAAATCACGTTTTGACGCGTCGCATTTGGTTACAATATCGGAAGTTAAGAAGATTTTCTTAATATATTATTCCCACGCACGTTTTGAAACCGTAAAAATAGTCGAACCCGGTATAAAATTCAGTCATAATTTAAGTGAAAAATCTTGACAAACCTCAGATGAGCATTTTTAATTTTGGGCAAAACAAACAATAGGCACGATAAAGCCGTGCACAAGCTAATGGTATTTACCCCGTACCCTGTGCCGTTTCAACTACCAGGGAGGTAAATATTTGGATTAATCTCAATTTAACGCAGGTTTTACAATCGTTTCCAACATCAGGATAAAGGAGAAGCGATTATGAAGGAAATGTTATCGCAGCGTGCGAAAACCTCGGAGCTCTGCTCCGGGGATGAGCGCGCAAAACATAATGTGAAAAAATACCCCGTCCCGACTTGTCTGGACTGCGTAGGTATTTTATTGATTGTACTCGCCATTGCGGTCTTCGCCCTTTCCTCGTGCCGCACCGCAGGCACACAGGCCGATTCCGTGAAAAGGGCCAGGCATGCTGAAGCAGCACGCGCTCAAGAGCGTGAAGTTGAAAAGATGAACCCCGCGGGCAGGGCCACCCTTGTCTGGGACAACTTCAGGTATGAGGGAGAAACCAAAAACGGCAAACCGCATGGCAGGGGGGTCCTGTATGTCCTTGATAATGCGGACAAGGTGACAAAAAAAATTGATGCGGAGTTTGATAACGGGGCACCGGTGGGAGAGGCGGTGGTGTCGGAATATGATACCGGCGGCAGACTTTTAAGCAGGTTCACCGGCGTCCTCAAGGATGGGAAATACCTTCAAGGCAGCCTCGAAACCTATCTCGGTGACGGGACCCTTTCAAGCGCTTATTCTGGCTCATTCGAAAATAATCGCCCGGATGAGGAGGGCTCCTTGAAATTGTACGGCCCTAACGGAAAGCTCAGGAGCGCATATTCTGGAAATTTTTCCGACGGCAGGCCGGAAGGGAAGGGGACGCTCACCACGTACGACGAAAACGGTAAAATCGAATCAAAAATCGCAGGGGTTTTTTATGAGGGAAGGCCCACCGGCATGGCTGATGTGTATTCCTACAATCAACAGGGGAAGATCGCGCGCAGGACTACGGGGAAATATCTGAACGGTTTCATAAACGGGAATGCCATTATCACTACATATGATGGGCAGGGGAGGGAGTCGTCAAGGTTTTCCGGGAGCGTGGAAAACTCCGTTCCACAGGGGGAAGGAATCCTCATCACCTATGATCATGAGGGAAACTCCGAAAGCAAATACACCGGCGAGTTCAGAAACGGGAAGCAGAATGGCGCAGGGAAACTCGAGGCTTATTCACGAACCGGCGGCATTATTCGGGAATATAAGGGGCAGTTCAGGGAAGGCCTGTTCGACGGCGACGGCACACTCGTCATTTATGACGATACGGGCGCTTTGACTGTTAAATACGAAGGGAAGTTCAAAGAGGGGCTTAAAAACGGCGACGGCACGCTGTACACTTATAATAAAAACGGCGTGCTTATGATAAAATATATAGGTGAATTCATCAACGACCTGCGGGACGGCCAGGGCTCCGAGTTTGCATACAGCGAACGCGGTGAATTGATGAGAAAATACCTGGGAATGTATCTGAAGGGAAAGGAAACCGGAGTGGGGTCGATATTCAACTACGATGCGAGAGGAAGGCTGATCTCCCAGTATCTCGGCCAGGTGATCGGCGGCGTACCCAACGGTGAAGGCACCTTGATGTCTTATGACAAGAAAGGAAGGGCCAGATCGAAATATATGGGCCAATTCTTTGAGGGCAAGAAACAGGGAGAAGGATCCATGTTCGTGTATGGTGCAGACGGCAACACCACCGCCAAATATTACGCGTACTGGAGCGGAGGGATCATGCAGAAGGAGAAAAAGTTTGCTCTGGGGGAAGGGGATTACTATACCGGCGATTGGAAGAACGGCCGGAAACACGGGTTTGGAACCTATGTATGGGGAAAAAGATCCGAATGGTTCGGTGCCAAGTACATCGGCGGGTTTGAGAACGACAGGCAAAGCGGTCAGGGATCACTTACTCTGCCCTCCGGTGACAGATACATGGGTGAGTTCAAGTACGGGTTGATCGACGGCCGGGGGGTCTGGTTTTTTATGGACGGATCGCGGTACATGGGACGCTTCAAACAGGGGGAGCGCGAGGGGAGGGGCGTGAAGATATGGCCTGACGGGATGAAATACGTAACCGAACTTGACAGCTACTACCATAGCCAGAAGAATGCGTACTGGCCGAGGGAGAACAAGTACATCATGAAGGTATGCCCGATTAAATCCAAGTCCGGCAGGGACACGTATGTGTGGAAGGAAGACAAGGAATATGAAGTGCCGTCCTCAGGAGCAGGGAAGTAGCGGGTGATCATGTCAGCAAAACTCAAGGCGGTTGCGACCGGGATACTGTTTTTAATCATCAGCCTGTTTCTCTATTTCACGGTAAGATTCAAGTACATTGAGCGGGATTATATCCGCGGCCTGATATCAACGACGAACAATATAGTCCGGGCCTACGGAACATTTGCAAAGCGTACCGCCGTTGGGAAAAGGAAGCAGGCGACCCGTTTCCTGCCCGAATATATGCGATATATCCAGAAGCGATATAACAATATCGCGCTCCTTGCGATTACGGACAAAAGCCTTTCGGTGAGGCTGTCGAGCAAAAATGACCGGTTCATCCGTTCCGCCGATCTATACGAGGACATTTTAAGGGATTTCACCCAGAATCGTTTTAACATCAGCAGAAACAAACCTTATATCGTCAGATATTATAAAGAGAAAACCGGTACCGCCGAAATTAAATTTTACATATTCCTGAGCCAAGTAGGACGATACCGCCTTCTGACGGTATATCCATATCATCTCGGCACGATGATCATTATCAGAACTGCACTTGAGCTATCTTTAATCCTGATATTGTCTTTAATTTTTTCCGTCATGGTGTATATGATTTCCGGCAGGAGTGCGGATAAAGGGAATGGGTCGGCGCCGACCGGTCTTGCGGAAGCGGTACGTAATCATTTTGCAGATATCCGCCGAACGCACGGTGTATCCCGGGTATCCCTGTATATCCGCACAGGAGAGGCCGGGCTGGTTAAAACCATGGAGCTCAAAGGGAGAAGATTCGCCGTGGTCTCTCCTTTACGTGCCGACATTATCGATACAAACAATGAAGCGGGTGACGAGCTACAACATGCATCCCTCCTTGTTCTGCACAAGGGCAGAAGGCTTCTTTTCCCTCTTATTTATAATGACGTCTTTCTTGGAGCAGTGATTATAAGTGCGTGGAAACCCATCAGGGGGAACGAGATTGATGATATCAGATCGGGTACCGGCCGAATTGCGAAGATCGTGTTCGAATCATCAGAAACGTTGATCAGGTGCACACGGAAAAATTCACATAATTTTGTTGACATATAAGTCGCAGATTAAATTATATGTGGAAGCCAATATAAATATAGATGGACATATCCTTTTGAAAAAAAGGTGTAACAAACTGCTGTTTCCAAGTCCGCCCGAACGGTGGAAGAGCGGTTGTAATAACCTCATAAATAAATTTTGAAATGATTCGGCAGAATTAAAGTGCGGACATAATTATTTTGCTTGGTGCCAATTAATCAGGGAATCTTCGTCCACGGGGCGCAGGTTATGTCCCATACGGCGCCCGCATTTTTTTTGTGCTGCGAAAGTACAATAACCTGTTTCGGTTGGTTGTTCTTCCTGTAGGGAGAGTCATGGTGTTATCCGTGGGGTAAGTAGCAGGAATCCTTACCCACCTTGTAATATACAGAAATATTGCCATTTATTAAGTTAACAAAGAAAAGGAGAAGCTTGGTGAAACGGACAATATTGCTTATAGGGATTCCCATGATCATCGCTTTTTATTTTGCCTTCATTATCTCCCAAAAAGCATGCGATTATGTGATGGCGAATCATCCAAAAGAACCGATACCCTTTAACCACAAAGCCCATTTGACGAAGTACGGCGCAGGCCCAGGCTGCACGTATTGCCACGGCTATTACGACAACGGAAGATTCAAGGGTCTTCCCACGGTTGGCGAGTGCGTTTCCTGCCATGACCGTCAGGGTCCGGAGAAGAGCAGCGATCCCACCGTTCCCTTGCGCAAACCTTTGTTCAACGCGTATAAGGACACCGATAAGCCCTGGGGATCGTACGCGAAGCAGCCCGCGTTGGTCTATTTCAGCCACATGGTCGTGATGTCCGCGAAATTCGATGACGGCAGGCACAAGGCGATGTGCGCGGGACCGTGCCACGGCGACAGGGCCAATTCGACAAACACGAGCTTGATCCAGGGGAGGATGCCGATGAGCCAGTGTGAAGACTGTCACGCCGCGTTGAACATCAGCAACAAGTGCATGGTGTGCCACAATTGATTATCCGGGTCATATGAAATATCGTTGAGGAGAGATTACATGAAAAAATTAGAGAGAAAAGACTTCTTGAAAATAGGCGGCGGCGCCATAGCCGGCGGACTTTCAGGATATGTTTTTTCAGGCGCTCCGTTTCAGAGCCTCCAGTGGCTCGTTGAGTTGACCCAGGATCAATACGCCCCGCCCGGAGGCAAGGAAGTGTATTTAAGTGCCGTGTACCCGGGAACCCGTTCCGAATGCAATCTGTCTGTCAGAATGATCGGCGATCGCGCGGTCAAGATAGATACCGCAAACAGCGGCGGCCCTTTTATACAGAACGCCCTGCAGCTCCTGTACCATCCCGAGAGGATCGACGCTCCTCTCAAACGAATCAGCGGGAAGGGGACTGTCAAGCCCTCCGCTTTTGAGAAGGTAGGTTGGGATGCCGCGTTAAACGATATAGCCTCCAGAATGAACGGTCTTGTAAGCGGCGGGAAGGGGAGCCTCGTCGCAGGCATCAGCAAGGAGCCCGGGATTTCAGCCGCGCTATTGGACAGGCTTATCAGGTCGGCCGGAAGCAGGAATGGATACTATGAGCCGACGCTACATACACTCTCAAGCGCCGCGCTTGGGGGATATATTGATTATGATTTCATGAACTCCGATTTTATATTAAGCTTCGGTGCCCGCCTCCTGGAAGGATGGGGCGACCCATGCTACATGAACAACGCATTTGTGGAATGGAAAAAGAGGGGGGCCAGGCTCGTACATGCGGACGCGGTTCGTACCAGAACCGGGTCCATGGCCGACCAGTGGCTCAGCATTAAGCCGGGCACCGAGCTGTTTCTTGCGCTGGGCATAGCCAACTATCTTTACCGCGCGAAGGGCAAGACCACCGGTAGCGCCGACTGGGCCGCGGTGGTGAATGAATATCCCGCCGACAAGGTCGCTCAAATAACCGGACTCACGGTCAAGAAGATTGAAGATACGGCGGAGGCTTTTTCCCGTGCGAGAAATCCGATTGCGGTTCCCGGTCGCGGCGGGATGGAGGTATCTTCTTCTTCCGCCGAAATCATGGCGGTGCACACGCTCAACACCATGGTGGGAACCCGCGTTGCGGGATTGAGGGGGATCCGGGGGCTTGGGGAACCGGTCCTGTCCGCGGAGGTGCGCGGGTCTTTGATCAAGGCAAAGAAATTCACCGGCCTCGACGATTTCATTAAAAACGGAAATTTTGAGATGTTGTTCGTGAATGAGGCGGATCCCGTTTACCGCAGCGCGTACGGCGATGCATTGGCCGGGAAAATGGAGAAGTCATTCGTCGTCGCGATCATGCCTCTGTTGAACGACACCGCATTGTATGCGGATTATATATTCCCTTCCATTATATTTTTCGAAAAGGATATCGGCACGGTCAAGGCACCGTTTCATCCTTATATGAAGTCCAGGAATTCTGCTGATATGATCATTGAATTGGCGAGGAGGGTGGAAGTGATCAAGGGGAATTTCCCATGGTCTGGCTACCGCGAGCTTGCCGGTGGAACAGGGGGCGCTGCAGCGGGCGCGGGCTATCTCAATTATAACGCGAAGATACTTAAAGACGAGATTGCTTCGATTACAAAGCGCTTGAAGCCTTCAGAGGAATTTCCTTTATCCCTTGTCCCGGTTGAGCTGACCTTCGTGGGGGATGGTGAGGGAATGGCCTATCCCTATGTTCTCAAGACTATCGATGACAAGACATTCTCTCGAGGAAAGCTATGGGTGCGGATCAACAGGGACACGGCCCGCAGATACGGGGTTTCCGAGGGCGAGCGCATAGACATAGAATCTCCACGGGGCAAGCTCGGCAGCGTACGCGCACTCCTTACCGACACGGTTCCTCCCGATACGATCGCGATTCCCATGGGATTCGGTCATAAGGCATACACCAAATATGCGAAAAACAAGGGAGTGAACCCCAAGGGGATCATGGCGAATGACATCGATCCCCTGACCGGGACCGCCAACTGGTGGCTTACCAGGGTCAAAATCAGTTAAGAGGTTGATGCAAATATGGAAATGAAAAGAAAATGGGGAATGGTGATAGACTTGGACAGGTGCACCGGCTGCGGCGCCTGCGCCCTTGCATGCGCTCAGGAAAACAACATGCCGATTTTCGAGGATGACTCGGACTTTCCGAAAAGGGTTGTATTTCTCGATTTGATGAAGGTCACCAATGACCGTGATGCGAAATACCCGGACGTAGATGTGTGCTACATACCGAAGATGTGTCAGCAGTGCGAGGGGAACGACCCGAAAAACCCCCGGCCGCCGTGTGTGTCCGTATGCCCGGTCGTGGCGACCGATGTCGGCGACGACGGCGTCGTGAGCCAGGTATGGTCCAGGTGCATTGGATGCAGGTATTGCCAAGCGTCATGCCCGTATGACGCCAGGACCTTCAACTGGTGGAAGCCGAGATATGAGTCCTCATTTAAAAATTCTCTGAATCCGGACGTGTCCGTGGCTTCGCGGGGGACCGTGGTCAAATGCCAGTTCTGCACGCACATTTGGAAGCGCGAGCGCGACAAGGCCGTCGCCAGGGGTGAGCTCGACATCAATGCCGTGACCTACACCCCGGCCTGTGTCGCCGCATGCCCCACCAGCGCCATGCTTTTCGGCGACCTGAACGACCCTAAATCAGAATTGAATCAGATGCTTAAAAGGGAAAAGGGAAGAAAATTCAGGCTTGTGCATACCATAGATCAAAAAAGCGAGAAGAGGCAGGAAGAGCTGAAGCGGATTAAGAATTATCCGAACCCGAAGGTGTATTATCTTTCGAGCAAGGCCTGGATCAAGGAGATGATGAAGTTTAAATAAGGAGAACACTCGTGGGCACTTTCATCGATAAAATAAAAGAAGAGTTCAACGGCTATTCAAAGAGCGTGAAGATCGCGCTTTACATCATGTTTTTCCTGACCGCCGGTTTTATCGTCTTCGGCATTCAGATCCTGTTCTGGGGCCTGGGCTACACTGACATGAGCAACAATTATCCATTCGGCCAGTGGATCATCGGGGACCTCGGGCTCGTGGCGCTGGGCGGCGGCGCATTTTCCTTCGGTTTTATCCTGTATATATTCAGGAACGACAAGCTTGCGCCGATTATAAATTCCACGGTGCTCCTCGGCTTCCTCTGCTATCTTTTCACCTTTGTATATCTTGTATTTGACATCGGCCAGCCGCTGCGCGCGTGGTTCGGATACACCTATCCCAACTGGGGTCCTCATCTTATGCCTGCTTCCATGCTCACCGAGGTGGTCTGGTGTCTGACGTTATATTTCATGATCCTTTGCGTCGAGCTCATACCGGTCGTATTAAAGCATAAAGTGCTGGATGCGATACCCGCCCTTCGTTATATAGGGCACTATCTGCACAGAATCATGTGGATATTCGCGGCAGCCGGTACTTTCCTTTCCATTTTCCATCAGGGCTCGCTCGGAGGTGGCATGTGGGGAGTCATGTATGCCAAGCCGGAATGGTTCAGGCCCGACTTTTTTTACCTGGCGATCGTGGCGGCGATCGCGGGCGGCACTTCGTTCATGGCTTTGTGCGCGTATATGGCGGGTAAGGTCATGAAGAAAGAGGTCGTGCCTGCCGGGACCTTTTATACCATCGCGAAGATATCGGGGATTATGATGCTGGCATACCTGGCGTTCAGGATTTACGACCTCATCGTAAGGGCCATGGTCTATATTCCGGCTTTCGATCGGAAATTTATCAACCTTTTAAGCCCCTATTACGGGTGGTTATATTTTCTTGAGCTTATCCTTGCGGTAATCGCGATCGTTATGCTCCTGGTGAAGAGATACCGTGAACAGGAGAGATTTTTCCTCACTGGGGTGGCCAGCGGGACCCTAGCCATAACCGTGAGCAAATTGAGCGTGGTGTTGAACGGTTCGGCAGTCACCAATTTCCCGTGGAAGCAGTTTTATGCGTATAATCCGACAATCCAGGAATGGTTCATCATGCTGGGAGGGCTTTCAATTATGGTTTTGATATACATGTGGTGCGCGAAGTACCTGCCGCTTTTCCCGCACGCGGCGAAGCATCAAGCGGCGGAAGCTGATACTCCTGCATCTCACTAGATTCATTTTAGACATGTGATGATTTCGGCATTATCACGGAAGCCCCCTATGGGGCTTCCGATTATTGTATGATTCCGAGATCATACCCGCACGTTGAGCATTTACCGTCTTTCAAATTAATGAGCTTTGTGAGGTAGCCGCTTCTGCTGACAGCGGTGGATTTGCATGATGGGCATATTGTATCGTGGCCGGTTTTTCCTAAAGGAATGTTGCCGCAGTACACGAAGTTCAATTTTTTCCCCGCCTCCTCGTGTACCTTCATGAGGAACCCGATGTCGGTGGCGTCTCGATCATACTTATAATTCGGATAATACCGCGATACGTGCCAGGGGATGTTCTTGTCAACCGATGCGATAAAATCAATGATGTCCCGCATCTCGTCCATGTCGTCGTTGATCCCGGTGACCACCAGGGTCGTAATCTCGATATGACACCCTCCTGCATGAGCGGCATCAATGGTCTTGAGCACGTCGGTGAGGCGTGCCTTCTGAACTTTCACCATAGTGTTCTCCCTGAAGCTTTTCAGGTCTATGTTCATTGCGTCGATGACTTCCAGAAGCCTTAATAAAGGCTCTTGATTGATGAAGCCATTGGTCACCATGACGTTTTTAAGCCCTTGTTCCCTGGCGAGGAGAGAGGTATCGAGGACGTATTCGAACCATATGATGGGCTCGGAATAGGTGTAGGCGATACCTATCGGATTTTCATGAACTGCGGCCCGAACTATATCTTCTTTTGAATAATAGGTGGTTTGTGCGGTCCTGTCCTGGGATATGTGCCAATTCTGGCAGTAGGGACATTTCATATTGCATCCCTTCGTCCCGATGGATAGAATACGTGTTCCGGGATAAAAATGATACAGGGGCTTTTTTTCTATGGGATCCATTGCCACTGAGGTTAGCCGCCCGTATATCTCTGAATAGAGCGTGCCGCCTTTATTCTTACGCACCCCGCAGACTCCGTATTTTTCTTTGCGGATAACGCAGTTATGAGGGCAAAGCACGCATTGGATGTTTCCCCCCTCCCGCTTCTCATAAAAGGCGGCTTCATGACCGTTTGTGGTGGATGGATCCATATTATGATTGCGTGGCCTCGGCCATTTCCGTTTCTTTCGTGCTTTCTTTGTTTTCTGACTCCCTGCCGGTTTTTTTCGGGTCGCTTTTTATCATCTCGCATTTTCCCTCAAACACTACGCCATCGGCAATCTGAAGCTTAGCCGTTACGATATTGCCGTAGAGTTTCCCGCTCGAATGAATTTCCAGGCGTGATGAGGCTTCAATATTTCCATAAACGGTTCCCATTACGATGACCGTCTTTGCCTTAATGTTGGCCTTCACCACCGCACCTTCGCCGATCACCAGGAAGCCGCCTGAAACGATCTCCCCCTCGAAATATCCGTTGATCTGAAGCGATTTTCTGAAAGTCAGATCACCGTAGAACTCCGTGTCTTTGCTGAAAAGGGTCGAAATCATGCCGATGTCATACACAGGATTCTTGTTTATCTCAATTACCTTTTTGGTCATTTCGCTGATGTACCACCTGCTTGGATGTATTATTTTGTAGTCATGACAAACACGCCGTCCCAATCGTCCGGCGGCGGGTTTTGCTCGTATTCACGCGATCTCTTCAGATACAGATCTGAAGGCCCGTCGTTTGGCTCGATTTCCAGGGCCTTTTCAAAAGCGAGTATCGCATCTGCCCATCTCCTTTGTCTGTATGCGGTCAGGCCCAGGTTGTAATGTTTCAACAGATTTTCTTTATTTTTGGTGATCATAACGGCTGCCTAACAACACACGTCAATTTTTACTATCAAAATATAAATAATTTATTAAAATAATACAAGTTTTTTTGTCACTCAATAATTCTCCATACGGGGAAGTGATCGGCCTATTTGCGGTGAGTCAAAGCATTTTTGCAACATCCCTTGACGCTTTTAATATTTTCTGTTCAGCAGAAAATCAGAAAGCTTCAGCAAAATATTCCTGAATTGTGATTCCGGGAATTTTTTCATTATGGAAAGGGCCTTGTCGATATAGGCCCCGGCGAAATTGATCGCATGATCGATCGCTCCGGAATCCACCAGTCGCTTTTTTATCATCATCCAATCCGACGTATTCGGGTTTGATGAATATCTTTTAAGCATAAGCAAATCATTTTTATCGCCCTGCTCGATAAGATATATGAATGGGAGCGTTATCTTGCCGTCTTTGAAGTCGCTTCCCACATCCTTGCCGATATCGGAGGAATTCTGGATGACATCAAAGGTATCGTCGATTATCTGAAAAGCGTATCCAAGATTCAGACCGAACGTATATAATTCCGCGCATACCTCTAAGGCCATGTCCGCCTTCGTCCCTCCAATCTTTGCACAGGTGCCCATAAACCTGGCGGTTTTCAGCTCGACGATGGACAAATAGTGCTGCCTATTCACGTTCTCAATTTCCGAATACTGTATCTGGTACAATTCTCCCATAACCATGTCCTTTGTGCCTGCGACAATTAAAGGGAATATCGCGGGATTTCCGTCCTGGAGCGCAATATTGAGCGCCGTGGAATACATGAAGTCACCCACGAGAACTGATACCTTATAGCCCCATTTTTGCGGAACGGTTATGTTTCCTCTTCTGATCATCGACTGGTCGATGATGTCGTCATGGATGAGTGATGCAGCGTGAACGATTTCCGTTGCGGCGGCAAGCTCGATGATGCCGTCGGGAATTCTGTTGTTTAGTCCGCTTGCGAGAATTACCAGAGCGGCTCGTATCCGCTTCCCGCCGCTTGAAAACAAGTGCATTGCGCTTTGGTCTATGATCGGAATGCCGGACGTCATTCTCTTCTTTATTTCCTTTTCAACCAGTATGAGATGATCGTTCAGCGGCTCCAGAATTTTTTTCAAGCTATGTTGCATGCCATGAGCCGCGGTCAGTCGAATGTCGACAAGCATTCACGCTGGGATTCGTATATTTCAAATACTTTATCAAGCATTGTCGTCTCAAAAAGTCTGAGCAGATTATCATTCACTATGACAAGCTTGATATCTCCTTCATTATCTTTGATCTTGCGCTTTATGGCGACCAGCACTCCTAGAGCAGAGCTACATATATGTTTAACATCGACCATGTCAATGCAGATGTTATGCCTTCCGTTTTCAATACAATCCTGCAGAACTGCTTCAAGTTCTTCTGAACCATCCTGGTCAATTCGACCATCTAAAACAAGAATCTCAACTCCATCAGTTGATTTTCTTTTCATATCAGTTCTCCGTTTAGTATGGGTAAAATCAAACGTGAATCCGATTCACATGTGCCCTTGCATTTTCATACCTATATCGATATTACTCGCAGGTCAATAATTATATTGGTCAGGGCTAGCATTTTTGACAAAATTTGGGCTCCCGTAAATTATATTCGAGCGGGCGATGGTTATGGAAAACACATCATAAGCGCCTGCTTCCCGCAGCACACGGGCACATTCATTTATGGTTGCGCCTGTTGTGAAAATGTCATCGATTATCAATATCGTTTTGTTTCTGATGATCATATTATTTTTAGCATGATACCGGTTAATCACATTAATGAATCGGTGCCTCAGGTCCAATTCACGCTGGGTTTCGGTTTTACGTTTTTCTTTGAGAAGGGTATGGAATGGTATTCCTGACTTTACCGCGACATGTTTCGCGATCAGTTCAGATTGATTGAACCCTCTTTTCCATTTCTTATGCGCATTCATGGGAACACAGGTTATCATGTCGGCCCCCATATTATGCTGGACCATTTCTTTTAAAACCATGCGGGCTATGGGTATATGGATCCGCCGCATGCCTTTGAATTTCAAATTGTGTAGCAGCCCTTTCATGATGCCGTCGTACTCGGCAATAGTGATATTTTTCGATAAATAGAACGCCCGCTCACGGCAGATTCTGCATCGGCCTTTGGATAAGGAACCGGAGCATACCGGGCAGCCGCTTTGTATTAAGACGATTTTATCCGCGCAATTTCCGCATACGTTATATTGGGCGCAGCTTACGGCCTTGCCGCATATTGCACAGCGGCCGGGGAATAATACATCTGTAATTATGCGGAACATTTAACGATTCTGATATATTGTGGGATCCGGAACGCCCGCTTCAATAAAGCCTCTTTTGCGGATACGACAGCTGTCGCATAAGCCGCATGCCAGTCCATCCGGTCCGGGGTCATAACAACTGTGGGTGAGTGAATAATCGACGCCCAGGGAGATTCCTTTTTGTATGATCAAAGCCTTGCTTAAATTTATGAGCGGTGTTTCAATTCTGATCCTTTCCCCGCTGATACCGGATTTGGTTCCAACGTCAGCAATAAGCTGGAAGGCCTTGAAGAATTCAGGCCTACAATCAGGATATCCACTGAAATCCACAGCGGTTGCCCCGATGAATATGGATTCGGCGCCGATAGATTCTGCGTAAGCCAAGGCATAAGAAAGAAAGATAATATTGCGGGCGGGCACGTAGGTGTTTGGAATTTCACGGTCGCTTGATTTACCGTTTTTCTGGATTGCATGCGCTTTGTTCGTCAGGGCCGACTTGAATATATCGGTGGGAATTTTGATAATACGATATCCCTTAATGCCGAAAAACCTTGAGAGGCGTTTGGCAGATTCAATCTCTATATGGTGTCGTTGTCCGTAACTGAAGATCAGCGCGTGAAGATCAAACCCGTCCTTTATGGCGATCGCCGCAACCGTGGCCGAATCGATTCCCCCGCTTAGCAGGATTACCGCTTTTTTTGTTTCCATATGTTTATATTATAATATACGAGTGGGTGTGAATATTTTTAAAAAATTTTTATACCATCATTTTTTTTAAAAACAATTTATTCTTCCTTTCATGTCATATCGTAATTCGTCAAATAGATTTTTGCAATATTGCAATCCTTTCTCGGAAGTATCATATAAGGATACTTCTAAAATTTTTTTAATTGTTTCCTTTTGAAGCACATTCATGATTCGCATTTTCAATAGTAAACTGCTTTTTCCCCGAAGCCAAATATGAATAGGAAAGGATAACGTGGATCAGAAAAAAAACTTCACCAAGTGGTTTCTGTTCGGAGATCGCCACGTGAAGATGGCCTTTCCATCTTAACTTATATTGAAGAACGTGGAAATGTGAAGCATGTTGAATATTTTTTTTATAAAGGGAGAAAGATTTGTAAATGTCAGTTCCAGTCCTGATTCTTTCAGGAAATTGTTGTATTCGACAAACATTGCAATCGTCGTCGAATCCAGGACTTCAACTTTTTCAAGATTGATGACGATGTTCTTGTGATACTTTTTTGCGGTTTCTTTTAACGTTCGTAGTATTTCCTGAGAATTATGAATATTCATCAACCGCATGCCAATAGTAACTACCGCAACATCATTTACATCAATTGAAATCATTCATACCTCCTTGCAATATTTATGTAAAATATTGCAGAGCCAAAATCAACACATTTTTGAAATATGAACAAAAAATACCAGAGGTTATTATGAGAAATCATGGGTAAGTGTAAACGAGCCGATTTTATGTAGTTGAGGACCAAATAGATATTAAAGGATCATGTGACAGGCTATTCTGTTTAGCACCTTTAATATTCCAATGAATTTTTTTTATTGAAAAATAGATGGCCGGTGGTTATGTGGTACCGATGAAAACCAATATTGCGGTGCTCATCTCTGGTTCAGGCACGAATCTCCAATCCATAATTGACAAAGCCGAGACAAGGTATTTACCGGTGGAAATTAAATGCGTCATATCTGATAAGTATGATGCCTACGGATTGGAGCGTGCACGAAAGCACGGAATACCCGCTTATTTCGTCGACCCTAAAAAGTATAAAACTCGCCAGGAACATGAAGATTCAGTAATGGCGATTTTAGAAAGGCATGAGGTTGAGTTGGTGGTGCTTGCCGGGTACATGCGAATTCTCACAAAGCATATAATTAATCAGTACCGGAATCAGATCATGAACATTCATCCTGCGCTTTTACCGAGTTTCCCCGGTACTGACGGTTATGGTGACGCCTGGCGCTTTGGCGTGAAGGTAAGCGGGTGTACGGTTCATTTCGTCGATGAGGGTTGCGATACCGGTCCTATCATCATTCAGGAGGTTAATTTCATAAGACCTGATGATACATTTGACAGCTTTAAGGCAAGAGGTCTTGAGATAGAGCACCGTGTCCTGCCGGAGGCAATAAAGTTATATTGCGAGAAAAGGCTTAAGATTGAAGGATGCAGGGTAAACATATTGAATGGAGGGTAATGTATGACGAAGAATTTTGATGTCCTTGCGAACATGGAATATCCGGGTCGAATCATCATTATCGGCTCGTCACCGGAAGGCGATGACGCGGTTATGTACGCAATCACTGGCCGAAGCCCATCCAGCCAGGCGCGGAGGATCGTAGTTGACGACAAAAGGATGAGGCTGCTGGTGGAACCAACGGATGAGAAAACGTTAAAAACAGGGAATCTCGACCTCCTGATATATCCAGCGATAGTTATCGGTTCGGGTATTGCAGTGAGTAACGGGAAACAAACTGCTGATATTCCACAGCAAGTCAATGACGGAGCAAAACCGAAGGTTATACTTGAAAATGCACTCCGGACATGGGAGTATGAGCCTGATGAGCCCAATTATACACCCCGCATCAGTGGGTTTATTTTCAAAGATGCTGCGTTATCAATTATCAGACGTTCGCCCGACGGTTCAGTGGAGCGGATTTATTTTGAAGTACCGAGACAAAATGGTGGCGGCATGCTGATTGCTACATATACCGGAGTTAATATCAATCCACTGCCGTCTTTTCAGGATAAGCCGATCGAAGTGGACATACCATATCGTAGTGCTGAGGAGGCTACAGATGCACTGTATTCGGCGCTTGGACCAGCATCAGGAATGGCCGATTTCAGGGTTGCTGCCGCTTCAGTATACAGGGACAAAAATGGGATGATTTCTATTTCAATAAAAAACAGGCATGAATGAGATAATAATTAAAATTGTTTTTTTATCGAAGAAAATCGTCGCTGATCATAAAAAAAAATTAATATGATATATAATTTTTTTTAACTTTAAGCCTTATCCGTTCGTATAACTATTAACGATTTCATAAAAACGGAGGGCGTAAAGATGGAAACAACATTGTATATTCGTATGGATATTTTGAAGAAGATCCAATGTGCGGCTCAATTAAAGAATATATCCTGTTCCAAAATGATAGCCATTCTTCTTAGACAAGTCATGGGCAGTATACAGAATCCATGGCCTGTCGGCATATTGGTCCGGTATCAACAACGACGCAAGCCTGAGGAATGGTATACCCTCCACGTGCAATTGATTGAGGATGATTATGAGTTTGTGCAGGATATGAGAAGACTTTTAAAGTTGTCGGTCTCTTTGATGTTAGCGATTGCGGCGAAGAAATATTTAACAAAGTTAATTAAAGGGAAAGTTATCGATAACTATCCTTTTTTAAAAAATTATTTTGTGGGGAAAGAGGCAATTGACAATATTATGTACTGGAGATTCACTTGGTGTTATCCTGCGAATGCAACGTAAGTAACTTTCAAGTGAACACAACAGTGAATCGAACGATTTGAGTACAAAAAAACGTTTAATCATATATTAAAGTTTTTTTTCAACAAATTCATAATGATATGAAATATTATTTATATATTCGATTATTACTTTTTTTTTATATAAAATTATATCAACAAACATGAAGTATTAAGGAGTATTTCAATGGCAACAGATGTATCTTCATTCAAAGATGCTTATAAAAAGGCAATTAAGAGTGATTTTCCAGATGAAGCAATGATAGTTATCGGTGAAAAAAAATTTCCCCTCAAAAAGGTGCCTTATGCGTTAAGATATGGGACAAACCCACACCAACCATTTATAGCATACGCACCGACGGGGCATATGAATCTTTCGATCGGGAATATGGAGATGTTGAAGGGAGGCAAGGAGGGATTGTCTCTCACAAATTTACAGGATATGAGCCAGGCGCTAAACATACTCAAATATTTCGATAGGCCATGTTGCGCTATAATGAAGCATGTAAACCCGTGCGGATTCAAGGTCAGGACAGATGATGAACAGCTTGATGAAATATATCGGATCGCACGGAAATGCGATGAGCGGAGTGCCTTTGGTTCAATAGTGGGTTTCAATGTGAAAGTAGACGGCTCAACCGCTGATTCAATAATGGAGATGTTCGTTGAGGGTGTGATCGCACCGAATTATGATGATGATGCCCTTGAGGTGTTAAGGAAAAATGAAGGAACCAAAAAGCTGAATAACTCAATAAGGGTGGCAAAGATTTCGCACATGAGTCAGATCCCAAAGTTCATAGGAGATGGTGTCTCGGGATACTATAATTTAAGAAATCTGGCAGATGGCTCTCTTACGGTCGAGGTTCCCTACCTTACCCGCATCAGGTCGGTAAATGATTTTATTACTGATCCAATGATTAAGAATTCAGACCCCGGAAAGAATAGTGGAAATGATTATACCATAAATCGCAGGCCCTCCGAGAAAGAGCTTTATGACTGCCTTATTGCATGGTATGTAAACATAAATGTCAGATCGAATGGGATTGTGTTTGTGAAGGACGGAGCGACAATAGCCGTGGGAACGGGAGAGCAGGAGAGAATCGGGGCGGTGGAACAGGCCATTGACAAGGCCAAGAAGAAAGGCCACAACTTGAAGGGGGCGGTAATGTCATCTGATGCGTTCTTCCCGCAACGCGATAGCATCGATGCGGTTGCAGCGGAAGGTGTCACCGCAGTAGTGTGGCCTGCCGGTTCCATGAACGACGCCCTTGTGATAGAAGCGGCAAATGAGCACAACATTGCGCTCATCGCCACACTGGAGCGGTGCTTTTTGCATATCTAATTATGAGGATTTTTAACCCAGTAAAGCATAATTTTTGTTCGAAGAAATGTTTCGGAAGAGTCTTATTTTCCCTTCGTCATCGTCTGGACTGATGCCATGATAAGCATACGGCCGGCGTTATGTATCGCAAAATGTTTTGTCGGAGCTCCGCTTCGACCATTCCCGGAGTTCGGGATGGGGTTTTTGTGCGCAGCGATAAATATTAAAGAGATTTATTGAGCTTCTTAAACTCTTCCTCTTTCATGGAGAAGCTCTCTTGTATTGAGGGGAATGTCCCACTTCTTACCTCTTCTGCATATCGCCTCAACCCAGCAAGTGCGTGTTCGAACAAATCCTCGTAAATTTTAACAAACCTCGGCTTATACCTTTTAAAAAGACCCAGCATGTCGTTGAGTACCAGGACCTGCCCGTCGCAGAAGGCTCCGGCGCCGATGCCGATGGTGGGTATTGAGAGTGTTTCACTGATGATTTTGGCTATTTGCCACGGCACACACTCGAGAACCAGGCTGAAGCATCCAGTATCTTCAAGAGATTGTGCCTGCTGGATGAGCTGACGGGCACCGTCCAGATCTTTTCCCTGAACAATGGTATCGCCTAGCTTATCCGCGGTCTGAGGGGTAAATCCTATGTGACCCATTACCGGGATATTGTCGCGGACGATCTGCGCGGTCACATCTAGGGCCCGGTCGAACCATTCCAGCTTAACCGCCTGGCATCCCGCTTCGTTGATGAACCTGCGGGCACATTCAACGGCATCATCAGGGTTGGTCTGATATGCGCAATAAGGCATATCACCGATTACCATCGCGTGTTCGGAGCCTTTAACGACCGCCTTGCTATGGTTTATCATCTCATCAAGGCTTATTTCGGTGGTGGAAGCCATGCCGAGCACGACATTGGCCATCGAATCGCCCACCAGTATAATATCAACACCTGCAGCATCGACAATATGGGAGAAAGAGTAATCATATGCGGTCAGCATGACGATTTTTTCTTTTTTTTCCTTTTTCTTCAAAATCTCAGTTACGGTGATTCTCATGGCAGCCTCGATTTTTTAGATTTTACGTATTCCTCGCGTATTAGATCTCGTCACACGCTGTCCGTCAATCCCTTTTCAATGCGATTGAATAGCCATTACAAGCCTCCCGTTTTCTGATAAAAATTAATGAATTGACTTCAGTAAGCGGATTGAATATAAAATATTAACCGGTTTTTCATGAATTGTCATAAAACGGTGGAGTTATTTGGTATGGATCAGAAGGTGATTGAATCCCTTATCGAAGACATCAAACGGTTCTTTTCCTTTGCAGGTGAGATAAACAAGGCAATCTCCAAAAGGGCTACGCGTGTGAGCAAGGTATATGAATTCATCACCCTCTCCTTTGAGCTGGGTGAAAAGGGTGCAAGGAACAGTGAATTGGCGCTACATGAGACCCAATCTCTCAGCGGCCGGTTCTCAGAGGTGTACGATGCCTGTTCGCTCATGAATATTAACATCAACCAGCAGATGGAGATCATAAATAACCTGCGGACCCTTGAACTGATCGATCAAAAGATCGAGAAAAAGCTTACATATAAAATCCTCTTGTTATCGGAGTCGATGCAAAAAGCCCTTTCCTTCATACGGCTGATTCTTGAAAGAAACAATGAAATGATCCTACTGGATAACCAGCTGATTAACCGTCGGAAGCAGTTGACCGGCTTGGTGAAGGAATTTTCGTCCCTTTTGACGGACATAATCAAGTTACTCGATTCGGATCTAAGAGAATACGAAAACAGTACGAGACCGATGTATGAACTCGAAGAATTTCTTCTCAAGGCAGCCGGAATAATTGAGATTGCGGATCAGGAGGGGATGGGAGGGCTTTTGGACGATGTTAGAAACGAGCTCAGGGATGAAGAAATATTATTTTCAAATTTGTCCTCACGCATGGATATCGCGGACGACGTCCACACGAAAGCAAATGAGCTGTATCATGATATCTGTTCAATTAAAAACCTGGTGGAAGTGAAAGACGAACATTACCGCAGCAACCTTGAAGATATGGCCCAGCTTTCGGTAATCCTTTCCATGGAGATATTCGATTATGTGAAAATGAGGGAGATACTTGATCCAGGCCTGCAAAGATCCTCAATAACAGAGGATTCACGTCGTCTTTTCTATGATCTGGATGTTCTTTTTGACATTGCTTCACACACAATTGAAAGCCTTAATAAAATGGATCGTGATATTATAAAAATATTCGATGATAATGTCAATCAGGAGGAGCAATTGATCGAGCTGTCGAAGATGGATATGCGCTGTTACGATAATATCAGAAATGAGATAGATGGAGTAATGAATATTATTCACTTCATCGCCGAGGGGAGCGGGAAGAATGTCGTGATCGGCCAGATTCTAGAAAAAAATCTGAATAAGCTTATCAATGTTATAACTTGATAAAATTTTAATATGATTCATTTATCCATTGCGGATGCTAAAATATAGGCGTATATTGTACAAATATAGATAAATATATAGTTTCGTAGTGTTTAATTGCGAACCCTTGTAATTGTGAAAAAAAAATGTTTTTTTTTATAAAAAAATAACCTATAAGATAAATTCTGTTAAATTTATCTTATATTTTATCATAATCAAATATAACCTCCCCTAATTTAAAATAATCACCCTAAATATCTCGACCAAAGGTGGCGAAAATTCGAACAGGGATAAAAGTCCCTCTTTACTCTCAGAGATCTTTGAAAACATATATCAAATGGGATGGCTATTCTTGTGAGAGGGGTTTTCTAGTCTTGTGTGAGCCCAGATACAAGCCTGGAATAACACCTATCCCGGCTGTTGCATATGGCATCAGCCCTAACTGGTTGAAATCATTCGATTCCGTCCGCCCGCGGAATCTGGATGGCAGGGAAGCCAGAAACTTTTCACAAAGGAGTGTAAAATGATAATCAATCACAACATCATGGCCATTGATGCAAATCGAAACCTCAAGTTCAAGGAATGGGACCTCCAGTCCAGCATGGAGAAGCTGTCTTCAGGCCTTAGGATCAACAAGGCCGGCGACGATGCATCCGGACTGGCGGTATCTGAAAAGATGAGAACCCAGATCCAGGGACTCAGGCAGGCCGAGCGGAATACTGAAGACGGCATGTCCTTTGTTCAGACCGCAGAGGGGTATATGAGTCAAACCTCTTCGATCATCCAGAGGATCCGGGTTCTTTCGGTACAGGCTGCAAACGGTATTTACTCAAATCAAGACCGGCAGCTTATACAGGTGGAGGTCTCTTCACTCGTCGACGAGGTTGACAGGATCGCATCACAGGCAGAGTTTAACAGATTCAAAATATTGACCGGCGCGTATGCCAAGACCAATCCCAAGGCGAGCATGTGGTTCCAGGTCGGGCCGAATAAAGACCAACGCGTGCGGGTGTATATCGGCACCATGACTGCACAGGCATTCAAGTTCAAGAGTGCCCCCGGCAAAGTCTCAGTGTCCCTCTCCGCACCGGGCGGCGCCAATGACGCAATTGGGATTATGGATGCTGCACTGCAGAGGCTTGCCAAACAGCGGGCCGACCTCGGCGCCTATTACAACAGGCTCGAGTTCACCGCAAAAGGGCTCATGAACGCCTATGAAAACACACAGGCTTCGGAGTCGAGGATTCGGGACGCTGACATGGCGGAGGAAATGGTTAAGTTTTCAAAAGATCAAATCCTCGTGCATACCAGTTCGGCCATGCTTGCGCAGGCCAATATTATTGGTCAGTCTGTATTAAAGCTGCTCGGTGCGTAAAACCACCGGTCAGTATCTCGAGAGTAAAGAAAAGTTCTTTGAAAATTCAGCACGATTCTCATCCCTCCGTGCGTCACGATTGTCCTGCGCCAGGCTGCTCCGGCAGCTTGTAATGCGGGGAGGGCATCACCGGCTGCCGGAGATTCCGGTGCCGGTGCTGCCATGATTATGGGCAGTCGTGGCTGCACTAAAAGGAGGCAACCTTCGAACTGTCGGGTGCAGTTCCGGACGCGCCATGAAGGCGCGGCTGAAAATCCTGAGCCGCATACAGAAAGGAGGAGCGGGTCAGATCAACGCTAGGGAGGGAACACATGAGAATCAATCACAACATGAGTGCCGTATTCGCGAGCAGGCAGTTGAATGAGATTGGGAGCCGGATGGATAAATCCCTGGAGAGGCTTGCATCCGGTGAGCAAATCATCCGCGCCGGTGACGATGCCTCCGGACTGGCCGTATCGGAAAAGATGCGGACACAGATCGGAGGCTTGATGCAGGCGGAAAAGAACGCTCAGAACGGGCTTTCTTTCATCCAGGTAGCCGAAGGCTCATACCAGCAACTTTCAAGTATCCTGCAGCGGATCAGGGTTTTAGCGGTCCAGTCGGCGAATGGAATTTATTCCGCAGGAGACCGGGTCCAGATTCAGGCTGAGGTCTCTCAGCTGATCGATGAGGTCGACCGTATCGGAAATTCTGCGGAATTCAACAGGATGAAGATGCTTCGGGGCAATTTTGCCAGGAAGAGCAAAACCGGAAGCATGTTTTTTCATGTTGGCGCCAACCAAAATGAGCGCATTCAGGTTTATATCGCAACAGTCAGCTCAAAGGCCTTCAACCTGGTAAATGGGGCTAATAAGAGGCGGACTATCTCCACTGTTGCGGGTGCAAACGCGATGATAGGGTATGTCGATACGGCCCTTGACCGGCTGAATCGACAACGGGCGGACCTAGGCGCGTATTACAACAGGATGGAGAATACGATACGGGCCATCACGCAGACGTATGAGAATTTGATGGCCGCCGATTCCCGGATCAGAGACGTGGATATGGCTGCTGAGATTGTTGAATTCGCAAAGGACCAGATCCTCTTTCAGACGAGCGCGGCAATGCTGGCTCAGGCGAATATCAAGCCGAAGTATTTGCTGAAGCTTTTTGATTGAGAATCGCCTTTTTTACGGGGCGCCCTTGCAGTGCGGACCGCCTCGTCCCTTCCCGGCAGGTGAACAGACACAAAGCATCCGGCCGGGGAGGGGCTGTCTTTTTAAAGGGAGGTAGAGAGATTTAATCGAAATAACATGGAGGTTACATGATGAATATCAAAGGAGTAAATTTTGATCCGGCCGATACTGTCAGCCGTTATTACAAAAGGCCCGATGCCGTCGGGGCCGATCAAAGGAGCCCGGCGCAGCTTCAGGCCCAGAATGTTCCTCATGAATACGGGAAGGAGGAAATGTCCGATTTAATTGAAAAATTAAACAAGGGGGTGCAGGAAATTCATGAGCGGCTTTCATTTTCGTTTCATGAAAAAACCAAGAGGATAATTGTTAAAATAATAAATTCGGATACGAACGAGGTGATCCGTGAAATACCGCCCAAAGATGCCATAAAGCTCCTTGAGCATATTCAGGATTTTCTTGGTTTGTTGGTTGACGAGTCCCGGTAGTTTTCTTCCAGGACAATAAGCGCTCAGCGTGCCATTTTTTATGGAGAGGGATACTATGCCCTCAGCGATATGTTATACTCTTATAAAAAATTCCCGCCCATTTGAAATTATTTCAGAGTTGATTCCTTGAAATTTTTTATCTCCTGCATAAAGAAAAGGGTGTATAACAGTCTTATATTTTTAAAAATATTTCAAATTACCCTAATAAAATTTCAAGATTATGTCGATTAATATGATCAGGGATGATTATATAATTCTTCATTGATCCTCATGATGCAAGGGAGGGCATGGGCATGCCTGTAGCAATTAGCGGATTTTCTGGCATAGATACTGACGGCGTAGTGCAGAAACTCGTCGAAGTTGAGTCCAGGCCGATCAAACAGCTTGAAATACGCAAGAAAAATTTCAATATCCGCAAGGACAGTCTGAAGAATCTGGGCAATGTTCTGGAAGATGTAAACAAAACTGCTAAAAACCTATTCGGAATCAACTCGTCATACGATAACAAGATTGCGGTCTCATCCGATCCATCCGTCCTTGAGGCAAGGGCGAGCAGACATGCGGAAGAAGGGATCAGGAAAATAAAGATCATACAGACCGCCACAAGCCATGCCATATCATCGGATCCCGTACAGGAAGGTGAGAACCTACCGCCTGCAAGGTTCACGATCGAGGTGAACGGAGAGAAGGACGTTGTTGATTTCAAGGGAGGCAGGTTGAAAGATATAAAGGATGCGATCGAGGAAAGCACCTCAGGGCTCGTTTCGACGTCATATATTAGAAAATCGGGCGACACCTATATTCTCACCATCCAGTCCAAGAAAACCGGCAAGGCGGGTGAGATTAAAATATCCGGCGGCATGGAAACTTTGAAAAGGATCGGCCTTGTTGATGGAGATAAGAGCATGTCCGGAGACGAAACGGCCCTGACATTTTCATCCGATCATTTTGGTGCATACACCGGCGGCATTGACGTCGGATCCGAAAACGGGACAATTTCGGTTTCCCGGGACGGTAAAACGGTTACCGTTAAAAGCCTTTTGTGGCGAGAGTATTCCTTTCCCGCCGAGATTACGGTAAAAGACGGTATGCAGTTGCAATTCGACGTAAGGTACATCGGACGCTCTGATGGTGAGGAAAACGAAGTGCCGCGTTCCCTCAGGATAGGCCCGAGGGAAAAGATAAATATCAAGGGCATAATTCTGGAGGGATATAATGTCAACCGTATGCGTAAGTCCCCGGAAAATGAAGAAAGTAAAAAGTATGATAGCTTGTTGGGAGTGGGAATCATAGGCAATAAAGACGGGAAGAGGATTGAAAGGATATATCCGCTCGATGCTCACTCGAATAAAAGACAGGTCATCGCCCTGGACAAGGATTTCAAGAGAGGCACGGTGGGTACAATGGTTGTATATTGCAACAGGGGGCGTGCGGATTTTTCTAATGCCCGTATGGTGGTTCCCCGGAACAAGAAGGGCCTTCTCGCGCTCAAGAACGTGATCTCCAAGCCTCAGGACGCGAAGGTGTTTGTTGATGGTATTGAGGTCTCCAGGGACAGGAATGAAGGCTTGAACGACATCATCAAAGGCGTGACCCTCAATTTGAAACGCCCCTCGATGAGTGAGGTCGATCTTCGCATTGATCACAATATTGATGCTGCGGTCGAAAAGATAAGGAAGTTTGTCGACGCCTACAATAAATATCTGGATTTCAACAAGGAGCTGACAAGAGCGGTAAAGAGCGAAAAGCCGGGAGAATTCGCAAAAACCATTTCTCAAACCGGCCTTTTTATGGGGGATATTACGCTTCTACGTCTTGAGAGCTCGATGAAGATGACAATAAACAACGCGTACCACAGCAGGGCGGAGAAGCCGATAAAGGTCTTCGCACAGATGGGAGTAAGCACCGGGGCGATTAACGCTGAATGGAGCACGATACAGTCGGGCAAGCTGATCGTCGACGAGACGCTGCTGAGTAAAACCATCAGGGAGAATCCGGAGGGCGTTGCCATGTTTTTTGGCTCTGACACCGATGGGGACAACAAGACCGACAACGGTCTGGCCTACAAAGTAATGCAGGTGCTGAAGCCGTATGTGGAGCCGGGAAAGAACATAATCGCATCGAAGATCGATTTTGAAGAAAATTCCATAAAGCTCGTTGATGAGAACATCAGGCAGAAAGAGGACCATTTGAAAAAATATGAGGAAAAGCTTAAATACAAGTTCGGCCTGATGGAGCGTGCGATCTCTGAATCCAATCAGAAAAGGCAGTGGATGAAAAACCAGCTTGAAGGCATTTCAGGCAATAATGCGGAAGCTAATAAAAGTGGAAGATAACTATTCCCATGAATGTGAAGAGGTGAATCATGCAAGTCATGATCAATGATTGCCCGGTGGATTTTGATGTAGGCACCGGAGAAAATGTCTCCGATATCGTCGATGCCGTATCGGGTTGGAGCCGGGAGCGGAATCTCATATTTTACGAATTGTATATCGACGAGAATTTATTCGCGGTCGACAAATTGCCCGATGTCAGACTCGATAGGATCAAGATGATTAACTGCATCGTCCAGTCCAAGGCCGATATAGTGTTCTCCTCGATCGACGAGGCTTCCCGTTACTGCGATAGGGTGGCTGTATTCATACATCAGGCCATGGATGCGGGGGAATGCAGCGGGAAAGACACCGCCGACATGCTCTCCGGCGTATCATGGCTTGTGGAAGTATTGTCAAAAACCATGAGCCTTTTGGGAGTGGAAGACGGCGCGATCAGGCACAAGGATCATGATGTGGCGTATTACATGAGCGCCCTTGAAAAATTCATGGATTTGCTCCGTGAATTCAACGGAGCTCCGGTGCCGGCCTCGGTTCTCTCCGCCCACCGGGAGATGTTTTCGGATATAAAGTTTATTTTTAAGATTTTTCTTTTAAGCGACGCGATGAAGTCGCTCATTGTCCAGAGCATCGATTCACCGGACGTCCTTATCGCCGCACTTGCCAAGACGAAGGAGGATCTGCCCGATCAGCTGATGAATATACGCGATGCCGCAATCGCCTATCAGACGGGGAGGGACCCGGAAGGTGCCGAGCGCCTGAATAATTTTGTCGATTTTATATACCGCTATCATAGGACGTGTTATCAGGTCGTGCCGATGTTCCGTATCGAGCTTACCGAGGTGGAGGTTGACGGATTGACCCTCGAGCAGAAGAACAGGATATTGAGGGACCTCCTCAGTGAGCTCATCACGGTTATGGAGAACAATGATATCATCAGCCTTTCGGATACCCTCGAGTATGAGATCATGCCGGCGCTGGGAAACCTCGATAAATACATTGACGCGCTGCTAAAAGGAATATCCCGCACGTAACCTCATCATCCCGATGAGCATCCTCCTCTGTCTCATCCATTAGATAGTGAGACATGATTTTTTGTCTTCAACCCCAAGTTTTTATTGACTTTTTCTTTTGATGAATTTTATGATAAGATCATACTATCACCGCCTATTGATGGAAATGTCTTCCGGACGCGTGCCGCCGGATTCCGGCTTTCGCATATGACCGCGTATACCAGACAGGGACCGAATATGGAAAAGAAAGAAAAAAAGAAAAAGCCGTGGGCCGGCAGGTTTTCAGGCGATTTATCCGACATCGCCGAGAGGATATCCTCTTCGATTCATTTTGATTTCAGGCTGCATCCTTATGATATCCGCGGCTCGGTCGTGCACGCGAAAATGCTCAACCGGATAGGTATACTATCGGACCAGGAGCTTTCGCTTATCGTCAACGGACTTAATGAGATCGAGAACGAATTACGAGATGACGGCTCCGGTTTTTCCGGGTATCTCGAGGACATCCACATGAATATAGAGGCGGAGCTGACCCGGAGGATAGGAGACGCAGGCAAGAAGCTGCATACTGCACGTTCCCGGAACGATCAGGTGGCCCTGGATATGAGGCTTTATCTGAGGGAGGAGTCCGTCGCCGTCGACGGGCTGATCGGCCGGATGATCGGGCTCCTTGCAGATATCGCAGAAAAAAAAATGGACGCGGTTATGCCCGGCTACACACACCTGCAGGTGGCCCAGCCGGTCAGGTTCAGCCATCATCTGCTGGCATACGCGTGGGGCCTGGTGCGGGACAGGGGCAGGCTGAAGGCGGCCGCGGCGGCGTGCGAAGGGCTTCCGCTCGGTTCAGGGGCATGCGCCGGGGTCAATTATCCGGTCGATCGGGAATTCATGCGCAAAGAGCTCGGTTTTAAGGAGATCATCCCCAATTCAATGGATGCGGTGAGCGACAGGGATTTCGTGCTCGATTTCCTCTATTTCGCCTCGGTCTGCGGCACGAGGCTCTCGCGTTTCTGTGAAGAGATCGTTCTCTGGTCATCGGCGGAGTTCGGATTCGTGAGGCTTTCCGATTCGGTTACGACCGGCTCGTCCATTATGCCGCAGAAGCGGAACCCGGACATCGCGGAGCTTATCAGGGGCAAATCGGGAAGGCTTGCCGGGAACCTAATCTCGGTGATCGTTCTTCTCAAAGGGCTTCCGATGGCCTACAACCGTGATTTTCAGGAGGACAAGGAGAGGCTGTTCGATTCGGTCGATACGATAAAGCTCTGCCTCGAGGGGATGATCGAGATGCTGTCAACCATGACCGTCAATACGGAGCGGATGATCAAGGCGGCCGCCAGGAATTTTTCCACCGCCACCGACATCGCGGATTATCTCGTCATGAAGGGTGTCCCCTTCAGGGAGTCGCACGAGATCGTGGGTAGGATCGTCAGGTCCTGCGAGGAGAAGAATATCGATTTCTTTTTACTTAAGCCGGAGGATTTCAGGGAATTTTCCCCGTTGTTCGGAGATGATGTCATCGATGTGGCGGATCCTTTGAAAAGCCCAGAGCGCAAGCTCTCGGCAGGGAGCACCTCCATGAAGGAGATATCCGCGCAGATCAAGGCCTTGAAACAATTAATCACTTGACAATTTTTTTTACCGGACAAAAAATTTCGCACAATCCGGATGGAATATGAATATGAATATGCAACATCACACATTGGCATCTCTCGACTGGAAGAACCTTCCCTTCGATTACGTGAAGACGGATTTCAATATCCGCTATTATTGGAAAGACGGCAAATGGTCCGGGGGAGATCTGGTATCGGACGAATACCTGCCCCTTCATATGGCGTCCCCCGCGCTTCATTACGGCCAGGAGGCCTTCGAGGGCCTCAAGGCGTTCAGGACCTCCGACGGGCGTATTGTCGTGTTCCGTCCGACCGAAAACGCCTTGAGGCTGCAGCGGAGTTCCGAGCGGATTTTTATTCCCGCCGTTTCCGAAGAGATGTTCCTCGACGCGATACGCCGCGTGGTGGATGCAAACAGAAGGTTCGTTCCTCCCTACGGTACGGGAGCGAGCTTGTACATACGCCCCCTGGTGATCGGCATCGGACCCAGGGTGGGGCTCGGTCCGGCAAGCGAATACCTGTTCATGGTCTTTGTCAATCCCGTCGGCCCGTATTATAAAGGTGGATTCAAGCCGGTCAAGGCCCTGATCGTGGAGCAGTTCGACAGAACGGCGCCGCTGGGGGTGGGCGACTGCAAGGTGGGAGGCAACTACGCCGCCGGCCTCGGCGGGGGGCAGTACGGCAAGGACCGCGGGTATCCGGTCGTTCTCTACCTTGATTCGAAGGAAAAGAAATTTATCGACGAGTTCAGCACGTCGAACTTCATCGCCATAAGGGACAATACCTATATCACCCCGAAATCTCACAGCATTCTGCCGAGCATCACCAACGACAGCCTGTCGATCATAGCCCGGGACATGGGCATGATTTTCGAGCGGAGGCCGGTCGAGGTGAGCGAGCTTGAGACCTTCGACGAAGTCGGCGCGGTGGGGACCGCGGCGGTCATTACGCCGGTTAACCTTATCCGGTACCGTGACCGGGAGTATATGTTCGGGAGCGGCGACAGCGTCGGTCCGGTGATCACGAAATTGTACGAGCACTTGGTCAATATCCAGACCGGCGATTTAGAGGACAGGCACGGCTGGTTGTTCGAGATCGCGTAAGAGTGCGGGTTCCCCCGGATAAAACGACGGTTATTTATTTTTCAAATATTTTTTCATCACCCCTACCAGCAGGTCCTGGCCGGGCTTGTTGAGATGCACCGGGTCCCTTGCGTACGCCGGATTAAGCCCTCCGTTTTTCAGGAGCTCAGGATACACATCTATATAAACCGCACCCTCAATGCCGCATATCCTTTTTAGAACGTTGTTTAAATTTTTGATTTCCTGATTTTTCAGATAAAAATCGGGCTGTACGGGAAGGTTGCTGATACAATAAATTTTTTTTGTTATGGTTTTAAAATATGAGAGTATGCGGGAATAATTTTTGTCAATAGTTCCGATCGGGATATGTTGCAGGAGATCGTTCCCGCCGACCAGCATAACGATGATGTCCGGTTTGATGTTATTGATCTCGTCCGCTCTTTTCAAAAGCTCTTCGGTCGTGCTGCCCCTTCTGGAATAATTGCAGCACGGTTCGGTAAAATATTCCTGGAAGTTGATCAGCTCCATATTGCTGTCACCTTCGAAAAGCACGCACCCCGCGATGCAGCCGCTCCCGTTGCTCTGCTCGATTTCCTCGTCATGCAGCCTGAGCTTCTCTTGTAATGTCAAATATCTGCTGCTGCACCCGAGGCCCGCAGCCAGCACAATCATGCCTATAATTGCCAGAATTCCCGGCCGCATCATTCTATTTTTAATGTCATACATCCGGGACAATGAATGACCTCTCATTCGTTATTGAACGCAAGCATATCATAAAATATTCAGGAGGATGTGACCCTTTCCGCCTGGATTGCAAGATACCTGACCAGTGTTTGCTCGGTGATCACCCCCATGCTTACCAGGATGATTCCTATTAAACCGCCCTCCTTTTTCTGGATCTCGATCGCCTTGTCGAGCTGTTCCTGTGTTATTTCTTTATTTTCGAGCAGTATTTCACCTAATAAGGGTCTTGCCATGTTGTTCCTCCACAATGGATTTATCGTAAGGGCAGGTCCCAACCGCTCTTACCTGTCAAATCAATAATCGTTTAATTGCGTCATCCCAGAGTTTTATCTGCCGGTTCCGCTCCGATTGTTTCATACCCGGCGTGTACCTTTTGGAGGTTTTATTGTTCGCCGCCACTTCGCTGATCGATCCATATACCCCACCGGTTATACCCGCTAGATAGGCGGCCCCCAGCGCGGTCGATTCAGTTATCTCCGGCACCAGGACGGGGATATCAAGAATATCCGCCTGATACTGCATCAAATATCCGTTTTTTACCGCGCCTCCGTCCACGCGAAGCTCGGGAATGGCTTTACCGGTATCCTGATGCATCGCTTGGACCAGATCCCGGGACTGCAGGGCAATAGATTTTAACGCCGCCATGACGATCTCTTCCCTGGTCGTATCCCGCGTGATCCCGAAGATCGCGCCTCGTGCATCCATGTTCCAGTACGGGGCCCCAAGCCCTACGAAGGCCGGCACCATGACGACCTGGCTTTCCCGGGCCGCCGATTCGGCCATAGCTTCTGAATCCGCGCTCTGCGAAAAAAATTTAAGATAATCCCTGAGCCACTGCACCACCGCCCCGCCGATGAAGACGGAGCCCTCCAGTGCGTATGCGGGATTCCCTGAGTTATCGCACACGAGCGTGGTGAGGAGTCCGCTGTGGGATATGGTAAAGGCATCGGCGTTGTTCATGAGTAAAAAGCACCCGGTTCCATAGGTGTTTTTCGAGTCGCCCGCGGCCACGCAGTTCTGTCCCACCATGGCGGCCTGCTGATCCCCGGCGATTCCGCCGATCATGATGCCGTCGGGAAGGCCCGGAGCATTCATGGTCACTCCGAATTTTGATGCGGATGCTTTAACTTCGGGAAGCAGGCTCTTGGGTACGGTCAGTATCTCGAGCAGATCCTTGGACCATTCTTTTTTCCGAATATCGTACATGAGCGTCCGCGAAGCGTTGGTGAAATCCGTTATGTGGCTTTTGCCCCCGGTCAGGTTCCATACGATCCATGTGTCGATGGTTCCGAAGAGGAGGTTTCCGGATTCTGCGGCTTTTTGGGCGCCCTTGACATTGTCAAGCAGCCATTTCACCTTGGTGCCGGAAAAGTACGCGTCTATCCGGAGCCCTGTTTTCTCTCTGAAAATATCTTCATATCCCGCTTTTTTGAGCCCGTTGCATATGTCCGCGGTGCGGCGGCATTGCCACACGATCGCGTTGTGAAGTGGCTTGCCTGTTTCCTTGTCCCAAAGCAGGGCGGTTTCGCGCTGGTTGGTTATGCCGATGGCGATCGCGTCGGATGACGAAAGGCTTCCTTTTGCAACGGCCTGGGGTATGAGATCGCCGAGAGAACGCCATATCTCGAGCGGGTCATGCTCGACCCAGCCGGGTCGAGGATAATATTGAGTGAATTCTTTATATGCGCTGGACAGAGGAAGTCCATTCTCATCGATGCAGAACACCCGGTTTCCGGTCGTTCCAAGATCCATGGCAATGATGAATTTTTTGCCCATCTACCCTCTCCCGCCGTTGGTTTTGAAGAAGCAAACTATTACAGTACGTGCCATGGAACAAACGTGTCAATTAAAATTTCGATGATTCTAAAAGTGGCCGTGCGGATTATTATGCGCCGGATTTGCGCGAATGACTTCGGTACCTGCTCATGTGGGCGAATTGTTGTACTGCAAATTCGGTCAATTATTATTTGGCCCCGCATATTGTAAACATTTTTTAAATGTTTGTGCACATTGGTTATGAATTATTTTTCCGGCGGTGAATTTCATAAAAATTAATTTGCTTATACGCACGGCATATTCATTAAATGAAAGCAAAGGACGATAAATAAGTGGTATGTTCTATTTATATTCGTTTATTAAAAAGGGGATAAGAAAGAAAAGATTGTAGAGATATATTTAGAATTGAGGATGTGTTAGGGGATGGTGCGTTTATTACATGATGTAGTCGATAATATAAAAATTTGTATAAATTAATCATTTCGAATAGAAAGATTATTATTATGCATAAGCAGGCAATGATTTAATGCTGGAAAATATTGTACAAAGCAATCGCCGCGCCCTGTATATCGCGGAGATAGGCCTGAATCACAACGGGGACGGGGACATGGCGCGCGTGCTGATATCCGCGGCCTCAAAAGCGGGCGCGGACTTTGTAAAATTTCAGACTTTTGTTCCGGAGCTTTTAAGCTCGGTATACACGGACGATCTGCTGTCCACAGGAAGGGAATCCGCACAAAAGACCGACACGATTGATTTTTTCAGGAGGTTTGTCTTCAGCAAGGAGGAGTACGCCGGACTGAAGTCTTTTGCAGAGGGCCTTCGCGTTAATTTTTTTTCATCCGTGTTTGACATGGAGTCCCTCGGTCTCCTTGAGGATATCGGAGTATCCCTGTACAAGCTCGCCTCGTCGGAGGTTACCAACCATCGGCTCATACAAGCGGTTGCGGAAACGGGGAAGCCGGCCATCCTGTCAACGGGCATGTCCTCAGGGGATGAGATCGGCCGGGCGGTCGAGTGCTTCAGGAGGAGCACGGGCGCCGAGCTTATTCTCATGCATTGCGTGTCGCTCTATCCCACGCTTCCGGACCTGGCCAATCTCGCCCGCATTCAGGGCCTGGCGAAAAGGTTCGGTCTTCCGGTTGGCTTCTCGGATCACACGAAAGAGGCAACGGCGCCGGTCATAGCAGCCGCGTGCGGAGCGCGCATCTTCGAAAAGCATTTTACAATTGACAGATTATTTGATTGCCCGGATAAAGATATCTCATGCACGCCTGAGGAATTCGCCGGGATGATCGATTCCGTGGAGAACGCGATAAGGATGATCGGGAGCGGCGCGTTGTCGCCCGGCGACGCCGAATCGGCCGCCGCCATGGCGGGAAGGCGGAGCCTGTTTGCCCGGAGGTTTATTCCACGGGGAAAGACGCTTGACCCCGATGACCTGATCGCGCTGCGGCCGGGCATGGGGATCCCGGCGTACGAGCTGGAAGAAATCGTCGGGAAAAGAACAACGACTGATATTCCCGAACATTTTCTGCTGAGAAGGGAACATCTTCAAGACCGGTAGGCGGGGGAGAGGTATCATCATGCGAGGAAGGGTCCGGATGAAAATTAGATGCGCTATGATTATTCTGTTCTGCATGTTTCAGGCGCGATGCGCGACCTATTTTCACATATTCGGGGCCGGCAAGAGCACCTTCTACAACGATCGGGAATTGGCGATTCTGGAAAAAACAGTAAAAGCAATCGATTTCGGTTACGGATATGATCCGGATATAGATCTGAACTATGTATTCTCCCTTTATCACGGTTTTTCCGATTTCAAACCCGAAGACAAGGAGCTCACGCAGGCGATCGACGGGATGGGCCCCGAGACGTTGATAACCTACAGCGAAAAGATCTATTGGCTTACAAGGGTTGCGGTCTTTAAGCTGGAGAGGTACAAGGAGCTGGGCGACTGGAAGAATTATACCTTCGTTAAAAAATATCTGCTTCCTCCCCTCAATTTTTATTCCGATCTTCTTGAAAAGCAGGCCTTGAAGAAGGATAAATCCTATGCAGATCAGATCGACAAGAGAAAAAGGGAGATCGACCTGAAGATACAGTGGGAGATGAGGCGAAGGGAATTCGAGAGATTATGGAAGTATGACTATAATTCGTAATTCAAGGTCCCGGATTCCCGGCAAAGCCTCTTTTAGAAAGATTATGTTTGGTTTGGCCGTACTCATCGCGGCCGCCTCGCTCGTAGCCGCTTCATCGAACGCCCCTGAGCCGTCGGTGGGCGTTCTCTGCTACCATGCTTTTCTTGACAGGAAAAATAAGCAACAATTCTGCTTTTCGATTGACGAGCTTGCGTCCCACATCGCCCGGCTCAGGAACGAGGGATTCCGGTTTGTGTCCGCCTCTGATATTTTCAACAACAGGATTAAGGGAGCGAGGAATATTTTAATAACCGTTGATGACGGCAACAGGAGTGTGTATGAGGCGTACCTGAAGGTGTTCAAGCCGAATCAGATCAGGCCTCTTCTGGCAATCTATCCGCACGTCATCGGCAAAGAGAGATACGCCCTTACTTGGCGGCAGCTCAGGGAGCTGTCGGACGACGGATGCGATATCGCGGCGCATGGCTACTTTCATCTTAAGCTCGACCGGCGGTTATTTGAAGAAAATCCGCGATATTTCAACATGGAGATATATGAATCCAAGAAAGTCCTTGAGAGGAAATTGAATCGCAGAATCGACATATTCGTGTATCCGTTCGGCGAAAGCTCGGATAGTGCAATGCACGCGCTCATGCGCGCAGGATACCGCTACGCCTTCACCATCGACGGGGGCGTCATTCACGTACCCGTGCCGCAGGGTGATTCCAGGTTCAGGCTGCCCCGGTACATGCTTACCCGGGCCGGATGGAAGTATTCCTTTAACCGGATCATCAGGGATGCGCGCCAGCCCGCGCCTTATCGGGTCGCGCGCAAGGATGAAAATCCTGACGTGAAATCCCATGCGTTGGGCGTTGCGTATATGGATTCTGCGGAAATTCCCGGACCCGATTTCAGGAAGAAGGCCTCGGCCCATAAGAGAAAAAAATTCACGGCACCGGCGAGTCCGCTCGTTTACACGAAGCGCAAGGTGGAAAAAATGGAAGAGAGCGATACTATATTCGAAGAAGCATCGATTCGGGGCCCACAAACCGGGATGGACCGCGATGTGACGCCTGCACCGCGTGCGAAAGGCTTAATCGTGGAAGAGCCTTTTCCTGAACTCACCACTGAGGCGTCTCTCCTCGACATGCGCGGCGGCGGGAGCTCATCGGTAAAACTGGCGAAGCTGAGCAAATCTCCGCGTTACGGGGTGGGGAAGGAAATGACCGGATATTATGCGGTAATAAAAAAATCATATAGCGATCTTACCCGCGAATCATACGCCACGTACAAAAATTTTTTGAGATTGGTGAGAAGAAAAATCAACGGGATAAAGGACCGGATCAAGGGGTACGTGGTGCGTAATTTTTAATCTATTTCCCTTTCAAGAATTTCCTCGGTCAGATTCATGTAATCCTCCGCGCCGGAGCTCCCCGCCTTGTACTCGAAAATGGTCTTACCCCAGCTGGGGGCCTCCTGGAGGGATACGTTTTCACGTATGAGGGTTTCGAAGAGTTTTCCCGGAAGCCGGTTTTCGGTCTCCTCTATCACCTCCCGGTTGATGGCGCGTTTCGCGTTGTACATGGTGCCGATGATTCCCGTGATTTCGATATGCTTGTTCAGCCTTCGCTTTACGACCTGGACGGCCTCGAACAGGTTGTACATGCCGTGGAAGGGAAGGAACTGCACCTGAAGCGGCACCAGAATCTCTTTTGAGTATGCCATGGCGTTGAGCGTGAGTATGCCCAGTGAAGGGGGGCAGTCGATGATGACGAAATCGTAATGATTGACTGATTCGAGCGCGTCCCTGAGAAGAAACTCCTTGGCCGGTATGGGCAGGAATTCAATGTCCTTGAGATCCTGGTTCGCCGGAATCAGGTGCATGTCGTTGCGGTTGATCAGTATCTCCTCATAAGGCATCTCTCCCTTGAGCACGTCGAAAATCGATTTTTTGATCTGTTTCGGATTATAGCCGAGATGATAGGTGGCCTGGGCCTGGTGGTCAAGGTCTATGATGCAGACTTTTTTGCCCTTGATTTGAAGCGCGGCGGCGATGTTAACCGCGCTGGTCGTTTTGCCGACCCCGCCCTTATTGTTGGAAATAGCGATAATCCTCATCACCCACCTCGTATTTAGCTACGCTGACACACTCTCTTTTGTCAATGAATAAAACGCTAAAACTATTGACATCTGAATGGAAAGGCGTCAGGGTGCCATTGATGGATCAGATCACCGCAAGAGACAAGAAGATGGCGCAGCAGTGCCTCGACTGCCCGGTTTGCTCCCACGCCAGGAAAAAGCAGCGCGGCCTCGCCTACTGGCTCGTCAAGAATGTCGAGCGCGGCCTCTGTCCCTTCTGCGCAGCGTACGAGAGGGTGTACGGCAAAAAGGCGCATGAGGCCATAGACGGAGAACATTAACCAATGAACAAGCCCGGCCTGTACCTGGGCCTCGATGTGGGCGGCACCCATACTGACGCGGTCTTGATCGGCGACGCAGGAATCATAGCGCACTACAAGGCGGTCACCGACCGTGAAAACCTCATCCTTTCGGTAAGGAAGGCGATCGAAGAGATATCAAGAAACGCCGACCGCTCGGAAATAAAGCGTATAAACCTGAGCACCACCCTGTCCACCAATGCAATCGTCGAAAACAAGCTTGAAGACGTGTGCGTCATCGCCTCGTCGGGGCCGGGTATCGATCCCGATAATTTCAGGATAGGCCCGCACTATTATACGGTAGGAGGCTCCATCGACCACCGGGGCGCCGAGGTCAGGGGACTCGATACAAGGCTCGTCTCAAGGATCGCAAAAGAGGCGTCCGAAAAGGGGGTCAGAGCCTTTGCCGCGGTAACCAAATTTTCAACCAGGAACCCCGAGCACGAAAACATCATCGCCAGGGAGGTCGGAAAGGCGGCGGAATACATCACCCTGGGCCACAAGCTTTCGGGCCAGCTTTCCTTCCCCAGGCGCATCGTGACCGCGTATTTCAACTCTGCGGTGCGCCGGATATTCAAAGATTTTTCAGATTCGATCGAGGCGGGGCTGCGCGAGCTGGGAATCGACGCCGAGGTCAACGTGCTTAAGGCCGACGGAGGCACCATGCCGTTCGCGCTTGCGCGCGGTGTTCCGGTGGAATCGATCCTGTCGGGCCCTGCCGCGAGCGTCATGGGCATCGCCGCGCTTTGTGATATCACCCGTGACGCGGTCATGCTCGACATCGGGGGAACGACCACGGACATCGCCATATTCGCCGCGGGCGTGCCCCTTATCGAACGTGAGGGGATCTCGATCCAGGGGTTTCCCACGCTCGTCCGGGGCCTGCTTGCGCGCTCCATCGGCGTGGGCGGGGACTCCGCGATCCATGTGCGCGCGGGGAGTGTTTCCGTCGGTCCCGACCGGAGGGGCCCGGCAATGGCCGCGGGCGGCGGCGCACCCACGCTTGTCGATGCGCTGAATTCAACCGGAATCATCGGTTTCATGGACACGGCCGCGTCCGCGCAGGGCATACGGGACCTCGCGGACAGGGAGGGCGTCGCTCCCGAAAAGCTCGCCCTGGATGCGGTCGAGTACGCGGTGCAAAGGATAAAGGACGAGGTGCAGGACATGCTCGAGGGGATCCGGAACCGGCCGGTATACACCGTTCACGAGATGCTCGAGGGAAGCGCCATCAGGCCTTCGGTGGTGTACGTGATGGGAGGGCCCGCCCTGGGCTTTCGCGACAGGCTCGCCGGCTGGCTCGGCATGGAGGTGGTGGTGCCGCATCATTACGACGTCGCCAATGCAGCGGGCGCGGCGCTTTCTAAAACCACGATCAACGTCGAGCTGTTTGCGGACACCGCAAGGAGAAGGATGATTATACCCAGCATTGACGTCAAACGGGAGATACCCGCGGATTACAGCCTTTTGGACGCAGAAAAGGACGCATGCGCCTGCCTTGCGGACCACCTGCGCGGTCTGTCCATATCGGCGGGAGGCGACGATATGGAAGTCATCGAGGCGAGCTCATTCAACGTGGTTGAAGGCTTCTACACCACGGGTAGGGACATCAGGGTCAGGTGCCAGATCAAGCCGGGCGTGGTCAGGAGGCTGTCGTGATTAAGGCCGCACAACGCATGGGACTCATATTCTTCCCCGCATACGACTGGGCCATATCACCCACGCATCCGGAGCGGGAGGAGCGGCTCCTCTACACCCAGGACCAGCTCAGGGAGGAGGGGATCTTCGACATCCAGGGGATCGTCGAATACAAGCCCGATATCGCCGCTGAAGAGGACGTACTGAGGGCCCACTTCTGCTTTCCGGACGTGGCCGGGGTCACCACCGAATCTCACATGATTTCCGCTGGCGGGGCGATCAGGGCCGCGCGCCTGAGGCTCGACGGCGAGGTGGACAAGGCCTTTGCGCTGGTGAGGCCCCCCGGGCATCACGCCATGAAGTCGGTGCACGGAAACCGTGGGTTCTGCAATATAAACAATGAGGCCATAATGATCGAGTACATCCGCGATCATTATCCGGTGAAGCGCATGGCGGTGGTGGACACCGACTGCCACCACGGCGACGGGACCCAGGACATCTACTGGAACGATCCCGACATCCTTTACATATCGATTCATCAGGACGGGCGCACCCTCTACCCCGGATCGGGCCACGTGAACGAGTGCGGCGGGCCCGCGGCCGTCGGCAGGACCGTGAACATCCCCCTGCCGCCGGGGACCTCGGACGAGGGAATCCTGTTCGCGATCGACGAGATGGTGATGCCGATACTCAGGGACTTCAAGCCCGAGATCATCGTCAACTCCGCCGGCCAGGACAACCATTACTCCGACCCGATCACGAATATGAATTTTTCCGCGCAGGGATACGCGACCCTGAACCACAGGCTCGGCCCGGATATCGCGGTGCTCGAGGGCGGATACTCCATTCAGGGAGCGCTCCCCTACGTGAACCTGGGCATTATACTGGCCATGGCGGGCGTGGATTACTCCCACGTGAGGGAGCCTGATTTCGACCCGGACGCGGTGTGGCAGGACGAGAACATCATGAATTACATCAGACGGCTCAAGGACGTGGTCCTGGGCGTCTATTTTGAGCCGCCTTCGTATGAAGGGCTGCCGCCCTATGGGCAGTACATGACCAGGAAGAAGAACATATTTTACGACACGGATGGAATCAGGGAAAGCCAGCTCGAGTCGGTCATGCGGTGCAAAGAATGTCGCGGGGTCTGGAGCCTCGAGACCTCCTCCTCCGTGTATCCCCTCTCTCTCGGCATAGAGATACCGATCGGCGCGTGCAAGGCCTGCCAGAAAGAGGGGAAGCGCCTCCTGGATGAGGCGATGAAGTCGGGCAGGTATAAAACGATCCAGGTGATCGATCGGGTCGGGAAGGAATATTATCGGGCGTGATGTCCGCAGGTGCTTGTATTACAAATCTACCTCTGAATCCCGATATCGAACCGGCCGTCCTGTATATACACCGGCTCGGTTGATTCAAAAGACCTCAATTTCCCGGAAAAGGTGCCTCTCGCCCTTCCGCCCGGGCCTCCCCATTCAGTAATTATAAGCTCGAAGGGACTGGTTTGATCCAGGGAGTACAAGACGCCCTTGTCCAAACCGATGTATTGAAATATGAAATTCTCCGATTTTTCGTTGTACGTTCCGGGCCCGATTTCCAGCGGCAGCATCATCGAAATGACGTTTTTGAACGTGGACTGATCGGATAGATTCATGGCATTGAGGTTTTCCACAAAGCTCGCGGTGTATCCGGTAAATTGAGGGGACGCGGTGATTTTGGTGAAATTCTTGATCGCCTTAAAATTATAAACCTTATATTCCCCCTTAAGCACTGCGGCGAAGCTTATGCTGTTTTCAGAAACGGTGCTGGTTTCCTCTCTGTTCTCATTTAATATTTCATTGCCGATTCTGCTTTCTTCCTGGGATTGGGGACCGGTATCGTGATTTTTAACATCAGGGACGGATTCACCGCTTATCGTATCCGGCATAATGGACTTATGATTGATATTTGATTTATCTGATTTTCTGAAAATGAGATAGAGTGACAGCCCTGTCGCGATCAGAATTACTAGTGTAATATGTTTTTTCATACGAGGTAGTTTACCTGAATTAATGGCTATGTAGAAAACCCCACAATTAATCCTCGAGCACGAACGTGATGGGCAGGTTCAGGAACATCTTGACCGGCCTGCCGCCCGTGTATCCCGGTTTGAACCGTATCTTTTTTATCACTTTTATCGCGGCCTTGTCGAATCCGTATCCGGCCGGGGGCGTGATTATTTTGTAGCTCTGTACCGACCCGTCCTCGTTGATCTGCAGATGAACGAGGACCGTTTTGCGCGTGATGTTGGCGGACCGGGCCGCCGCCGGAAAGTATCTGTTCAGATCGAAGTCCACTATGGGCACGGGGCCGCGGTCGCCGAAGTCCGCGGACAGGTATCCGTCAGGGTCCGTGCCCGTTCCCGACATCCGGTTGATGTCCACGTCGGTGTTTTTCGCATCCGGGCCGTTTTTGCTCGCGCCTTCTATCCATTCCTCCTTTTTTACCGGCGCGGGGTTGGAGTCGCTTCCCAGAAGACCGGGCGGCGGGAGATCGATGAAATCCACGTCAACGTCCACCGCCTTGAAATTTTTCGCGTCGTACACGGTGTCGTCGTTGTCGAATTTCGGCAGATTGGATATGTAGTAAGAGCCGTACGCGATGCCGTGAATCAGAAAGGAAACCGCAAGGCACACCTTGAACACGTCCATCTTCCGTATTTTCTTTTTGAATATGCGGTACCACGCTGTCATGGGTCGTAACCTGCTCAACGTTTTACCGAAAGCGCGATGCGCGTGACCCCGGACTGACGGATGAGGCCCATGACCTTTGCTATGGTCCCATATGGCAGCCGCTCGTCTGCCGAGAGCGTCACCCTCATGTTCGGCCTGTATCGCGATTCCCGGGACAATTTCGCGACCATATTGTCCTCCGTGATGTCGATTCCCTCCATCAGGAGCCTGCCTTGCCTGGTAAGCGCGATCTGCACGGACTGCGCGACGTTAGGGTCTGAGGCGTTCACCTTGGGCAGGTTGATGTTGACCGATTCCTGCTTCAGAAAATTGGCGGTCACCATGAATATGACGAGGAGCACCAAGAGCACGTCCACCATGGGAGTGATGTTGATATAACCGATCTCGTCGTCGTCTCCGCCTGGTTGTGTTGCCATTGGCTGTTACCTCTTTTTGGTTTTGGATTTCCTGCCGAACAGGCTCGCGCTGAATTCCTTGGATAAAATCTCGAGCCGCTGCATGATGAGCTTGACGTTTTTTGCGAAGTAGTTGTTCGCCATGACCGCCGGTATGGCGATGAAGAGCCCCGCCGCGGTCGCGAGAAGGGCCCTCGAAATGCTCCTCATGACCACGTCCGCACCGGTGCTGCCGAGGGTTCCAAGCCCGTGGAAGGCCTTGATTACGCCGAGAACGGTGCCGAGCAGGCCTATGAACGGCGCGTTGTTGCCCAGGGTGTTCAATATGGTGAGCCGCTTTTCAAGCATGATCCTTTCTTCTATGATCTTTCCCGACATGAGCTCCTCGAACCCGCGGGAATCCTCATCCGAGCGCTCCAGCGCGAACCGGGCGAACCGGGTGTACGAATTATCGCCGGACTTTTCCACGAGCTCCGCCACGCTCCCCGTGTCGCGATTGCGCAGGAGGTCCTTCAGCTCCTCGGCGAATCGGTTTATTTTTTTGTTGGAGTTCTTTTTGAATATGATGGTCCTCTCCATACCGACCGCAAGGGCCATAATGCTCGCTATCGCAAGCATTATGAAAATCAGGGTTTCACCCCATCCGACAAAAATTAGCAGATCAGACATTTCTCCTCTCTTTTTTTAAGGTGTAAGCGCGCACGGGCTGCACCCTAATAATCATCCGCCGCCAGCGCAATTCATTTTTTCAAGGATTACGTGTTATGACATTGATATGCACCCGGGTGTTACATCAGCCGATAATGAATATGACTGTTGGGTCCCGCATGTATGGAGCCCGTCGTCGAGGAAGAATGTTTTTTCACCTGAATTTGCTGATGAGATAGATCAGGAGGCTCAGGACGATGCTGAGTATGATGCTCGTGACGATAGGAAAATGAAAGCTGAAATGTTCCCGCCTGATGTTTATGTCGCCCGGGAGCCTGCCGAGATATTTAAGAAAAGGTATCGAGTCTTTGAAAAGCAAAATTATCCCGATCAGCACGAGTATTGCGCCTATTATGATGAAGCTTTTTCCCAGCCAGTGTGCCATGGTTTAATCCTTGCATTAACTGTATAATATGAATACAAAAGACGATCACTGAATAATTTGAAAGTAATTTTTATGAAGCCTGTGACATAAATATACATTTTAAACGAGTATTAATTCCAAAGCCCCCTAACCCCCCGGAGGGGGTCCGCCGATTCACGCCGATGAACGCGGATGAGAATTCTCATTCGGATAAAATTATTGATTGTATTATAGGATGTGCTTATAAAATACCCCGCAGCAAGCTGCGGGGTATTTTATCACATAATGTTTTGCGCGCCTCATCCCCGGAGCAGAGCTCAGGGGTTTTCGGGCGCGCTGTGATAAATTGGAATTAAATCGGGTTTTGGCTTTTTTTTAAAAAGGTATAAAAATCTGCTTACCCATGAAATTGGGAAAGAAAGGGATTGGAAGTTGAGTAACAAAATTGACAATTTTTAAACAATCTATAAATCCGCGTTCATCGGCGTGAATCGGCGGTTGCCAATATTTATTTTTAGATTAATAGTTGAATAGCCGCATATAATGAATAAATCAGAAGTCAAAAGCGTCATTCGCCTGCATGGTCTTCATCCGAACAGGAAGCTGGGCCAGAATTTTCTCGTTTCGGACCAGGTAAGGGAAAGGATCATCGCCGCGGCGGGACCCCTGGACGAGGGGATGGTGCTCGAGATCGGGCCGGGCCTGGGAGCGCTGACCGAGAGGCTGATCGATGTCGCAAAAGCGGTCACGGCGGTGGAGATCGATTCAGGGCTGTCACGCTTTTTGTCCGAGCGCTTCGCGGGAAAAAATAATTTCAGGCTGCTCCATGCGGATTTTCTGAAATCGGAGATAGAAGGCCCATTCACCGCAATCGTTTCGAATCTTCCCTATTACTGCTCGTCAGAGATGCTGTTCAGGTTCGTGCGTTACGACGCCCCGGCCGCATATGTCATGCTCCAGAAGGAGATGGCGGAAAGAATCGGCGCCAAGCCGGGGAGAAAAGCATACGGCGCATTAACGGTAAGCCTCGGCTTTCATTTCGAACCGTGCATCCTTTTTTCAGTTCCGCGGCATGCTTTTTATCCCATGCCCGAGGTGTCCTCGCGGTTCGTCAAGCTCGTCAGGCGCGGACCGTCAGCGCTCGCGGCGGACGAGACCGACCTCTTTCATCTCATAGTGAAATCGGCATTCTGGGGAAGGCGGAAGACGATACGCAAGGCCCTTTCGGAATCGCCGCACCTGAGCACCGGCCGGAGTGATGCCGAAATCATCCTGGAAAAAGCGGGAATAAGGAGCGATGCACGGGGCGAGGATTTAAACCTTGACGATTATATCAGGATGGCCCAGGCATACGGAAAGGAAATACGGAGGTGACTGCAGGTATGATCATGGAATTGCAGATGGATCTAGGACTAAATTGATCTCCACCCTCCCCCTTGATGGGGGAGGGCCGGGGTGGGGGTGAAAAGCCATTGATAAATTGCATTTTTTTAGTTGATTTTGGTGAATTTATTAAATAAGAATCAAGGTTAATCACCCTCCCCTCACCCCTCCCATCAAGGGAGGGGGAATACGTTAATTAAAAACATCGCTTAAATCAAGGAATTTTGTCCTCGATGAATCGGCGGTTACAGGTTGTTAGAGGTTTTTTTATGCAAATGACACGTCTAGAACCATCATCTGTAGAAAGGCTCGTATCGCGCGTGCAAAAGCCGGGGCGCTACATAGGGTCAGAGCTCAACATCATCAGAAAGAATGAGGCGCGGGTACGCATGGCCCTCTCGTATCCGGACCTTTACGAAATCGGCATGTCCAATAACGGCCTGCGAATCCTGTACGATATCCTGAACGCGCTTCCGGATGTGGCGTGCGAGAGGGTGTTTGCGGTGGAGGAGGACTTTGAGCGGGAATTGCGCCAAAGCGGCCTTCCCCTGTACACCCTCGAGACCTTTACGTCGCTCAAGGATCTCGACATACTCGGATTCAGCCTGGCTCACGAGCTTTTGTGCACGAATGTGCTGCAGATATTGGACCTGGGCGGCATACCTCTTCGCCGGTCCGAGCGGAAGGGGTCAGAGCCGATTGTTATCGCCGGAGGAGAAGGCGTTTCCAATCCCTTCCCCATGGGTGATTTTATAGACGCTTTTTTTATCGGAGACGGCGAGGAGGGGATAGTCGAGATTGCCGAGGCCGTTCGCGAGGCGAAGGGAAAAAACCTCGGCAGGCAAAAAATTATGGATCACATTGCGGGGATCGAGGGTATGCTCATGCCCGACCGGTACCGGATGTCTCCCGACAAATGCGGTTCCGGATCCCTGAGAGGTCCGACGGTACGCAAACGGATATACCGTGGCCGTGATCTCGTGGACCCGGTACGGCCGATCGTCCCCAACATCCGCATCGCTCAGGAGCGGGCCGTGGTCGAGGTCGCCAGGGGGTGCAACAACTTCTGCAATTTCTGCCACGCCGGCTTTTACAACCTTCCCTATCGAAGCTACGACTTCAGGGCGATCGAGGAGCGGGTCCTCGAAATCGTCTGCAATACCGGGTACAACGAGGTGACCCTATCGTCCCTTTCGATCAGCGACTACCCGCACCTGACGAGCCTCATCAATGCCCTGCTTCCCCGTCTTACCGAGAAGGGGATATCCGTGTCCTTTCCCTCCCTCAGGGTGGACGCCGCGACCCTCCCCCTGATCGAGCAGATCTCGGAGCTGAGGCGCGCCTCGCTCACCTTCGCGATGGAGTCTGCGTCGGAGCCGATAAGGGTCCGCGCCAACAAAAGGATCGCCGACCGGGAGCTGCTCGACATCGTGCGGTACGTCCGGAAGCGCGGGTGGAAGCTCATAAAGCTGTATTTCATGATCGGCCTTCCCGGATGCGAGGAACATGATGAGGCCGCTGATATCATCGGCCTCTTGAAAGAGGTCCGACGTTCCGGAGGAGGAATGGAGATCAATGTGACCATTTCCCCTTTCGTGCCCAAGCCCCACACTCCGTTCCAGGATGTGAGCCAGATGGGGCGCGAGTATCTGGAACGCACGATCCTCAGAATCAAGAGGGGGTTGCCGCGTGCGATCAGGATCAAGAATCACGACGTGAGCGGCTCGCTTCTGGAAGGGGTGATTTCGAGGGGAGATGCGCGCATCGGGGAGGCGATCTTCGGATCATATCTTCAGGGATGCCGCTTTGATTCATGGGAGGAGCATTTGAGGTTCGACATATGGAGGAAGAACCTCGACATCGCGCTGCCCGGATGGGAGAGCTGCCTGGGCCATGGTGACCGCGAGAGCTCGCCCTGGAGCGCCGTGGTTACCGGGTTTGAAAAGCTGGTGCGGCAACAGAGGGATCGGTCCCGGGCAGGCTGTGAAATGAGGAATAAAAGCCGCCTCATCAGGGGCGAAGTGGACGTGCAACGCATCGAGGAGGCAAGGAGTCGATTCGCCCGGCGATATGAGGTCAAAGGGCGGATGAGGCTGCGGTTCGCCAAAATGGGGATGATGAGGTTCATTCCTCATCTTGACTTTATGGAGATCGTAAAAAGGGGGCTTCGCATGGCGGATGTGCCGGTGGCAATGACCCGGGGATTCAATAAAAGGGAGCGTATGTCCGCGGGATTTCCTCTGCCTCTGGGGATTGAGAGTGAGGCCGAGCTTGTCGATGTCGAGCTTTTCGATGAGGTCCGGGAAGATTTGAAGCGGGGACTGTCCGTCTTTTTGCCGGAGGGAATACATATCAAGGATATGCACTATATCGGGCGGGAGGGCTCCCTGATGTCCACTACACGCTTGGTTGAGTACCGGATCACGGCTGATAGTGCTGAGACCTTCGGCGTCGTCAAGCAGGCGCTTGAAAAGGAGGTTGATTTTGTGAAAAGAGAAAAGCACGCGGAGCGCACGATCCCCTTTAGTGCGGCGGTGCATTCATATGAATTACTCGGAGGCATTTCCCTGCTCATCCGATTATACACCGGCACCGCGGACTCGGTAAGGATAGATGATGCGTTCAGAATTCTCGCCGGGCCGGGGGCTGGTGAACGGGGCGGGTCGCGGATCGTGAAGACCGCGCAGTATCGGAACTCCGAAGGCGCGCTTGAGCCCATCCCGTAGGATGTTTAATTTTTTGCTTGCATATTTCCGCGCCATGGATTATGTTATATATGAGGTGAGTAAGCCATGGCAATTACGAGCATAAGCGGACCGGATGTAATGCCTCCGGCCTTTTCGCCAGAGCCGCTCCGCAACCACGAAAGGCCGCCGCAGGAAACTCCGCCTCCCCGCAGCAATACCGAGCAGTCCGAAAATAACAGGGGAAACACGATTGATACATACGCATAGGTCTTCGGCATGGCTGTAGGCAAGGCGGAAAAGGCCGCATATAACGATGAGATCAAGGACATCAAGCGTGAAGTCGATTCGATCAGAAGGTCCATAAACGAGGCCTTGGGGAAAAAAAGAAAGCATCCCAGAATCGCAGCCTATTATAACCTCGAGCTTGCTCATCACGAGATGGACGCGATCGACAACTATCTCAAAATGAACGACCTTTCCGTTGAGATGCTGGGCATAAGGAACAGCAATTTTCTCGATGCCGGGCGAAAGGGATTTTATAAAGTTTTGCAATACCTAGAGGAGATACTGGGCGCCGATATCGACCGTACTCTTAAGGAAAACGACGAGTATCTGGCGTCCATCAAGAAGCTCAACCCCCGCCAGATCCTGAATTTTACTCAAAGGACCCGTCAGATATTAAACAGTCTGAGAAGCAAGCTCGGTCAGGATTCCAAATGGAAATGGTCATTTGTCGAGCTGCAGGCACGCCTTGCGATTATTATAAGAAACATCACCAGTTTTTCCGAGATCGCAAAGTTCAGGGACCCCCGCTCACCGTATTTCAACGAGAGAAGGGAGCTCATGCAGCAGTGCAAGGATATGCTTACCGAGGCCGCGCGCCAGTACCGCACCAAATATGAAATGGTTGGAAAGGCACGGGAGGACTTGATAAAATCAATTGAGTTTCTTTCCGTGTTGCGGAAAATCTACGTACTATTCGGGGAGGACGTTGAGGCAACGAAATTGAAAAACATCATTGATGCAACCAAGATGACGCTCGAGGCCGAGGATAAATCAAAAGAAAAAGTTAAAAAAGAGAAGGAAAAAGAAAAAGAATCCAAAAAGGAAATTTTTAGCTTTTTGACTTGACGCGATTTATTTTTTTTATTAGTATTTTATTAGCACTCATTATAATTGAGTGCTAATAAAATATTATTTTTTAATTATGGGGCAGGAAAAAATTAAAGAAAGAAGGCTTGAAGATCGGGAAGCCTCGATTCTGCAGGCGATTGCATATGAATATATAACCACCGGAAAACCGGTAGGCTCCCGGTCATTTGTCCAAAAGTATTCATTATCCATATCACCCGCAACCATGAGAAATATAATGTCTGATCTTGAGGGCATGGCCTATTTAATGCAGCCGCATACCTCTGCCGGAAGAATCCCGACGGACAAGGGATTCCGCTATTACGTCGATTCGCTCCTTGAGTCATATGATTTTTCGTTAAAGGACCGGGAGATATCGGTGAACGAGGAGGCGATCAGAAGGGAGGTCCAGTTTGACAAGATTTTTTCGCTGATCACCAAAATGCTCTCCCAGGAATCTAAGTACGCGGGTGTGCTGCTCACTCCGAGATTCGATTTCACGGTGGTGAAGCGCGTGGTACTGGTGCCGATGGACAACAATGAAATTTTATTTATTCTCATCACGCGGACGGGCATGGTGCTCACGAAAAAAGTTCTGGTTTCGTCAAGCGTCACGCAGGACGAGCTGTATGATTTTTCAAGATATCTGACGGAAGAATTGTGCGGGTACGACATATACGAAATCAAGGATACCATATTCGAGCGGCTGCGCAAGGAGAAGGCTTCGGGTGCCAATATAGACATGGCGCTGGATATCGCCGAGCTTGCCGTTGCCCAATTTGAGGAGCCGAGGCTTCATATCGACGGGATCGAGAATCTGCTTAAGATCCCCGAGATGGTTGAAGAAGACCGGCTGAACAGCCTTCTTAATATAATTGAAGAAAAAAATATCATCCGCCGCATCATGGAGCGTACGATGGAAAAGGAGGGCATCCGCACGCTCATCGGCGAGGAAATAAAGGAAGACAAGGTCACTGGATGCAGCATGGTTTCCACCTCATACAAAATCGGCAACAAGATGGTGGGGGCCGTCGGGGTCATCGGTCCCACGAGGATGGATTACGGGAAGGTGGTTCCGCTGGTCGATTATACGGGGAGGGTGGTTTCCGAGTTGCTGACGAAGATGTCAAAGTAATAATTTTTTGGAGAGCAGGGATTCATGGACAAACACAAGGAACATCAAAAGCATCAAAAGGAGAAGCATGCACATGAAGATGCAGATAGGGCTAAGGAAAATCTGCGAATGTCCGACGAGGAACTTGAAAAGAAGATCCAGGAGACGATAACCTCTGACGAGCGCAGGAAGGAATCGCGCCGTGAATGCGACAGGATCGCAGAGGCCGACAAGAAAAAACTCTGCGCGGAAAACGAGCAGCTCAAGGCTGAGATCGCGCTCCTCAAGGACACGATGATTCGCAGGCAGGCGGATTTCGAAAATTACAAGAAGCGGGTCCTCAAGCAACATGGTGAAACGAGGATCATGACCATCAAGGATCTGGCCCACGACATCATCCTCATCAACGACGATCTCCTCAGGGCCATTGAGGCATCGGAGAAGATCGCGGGGGGGACGGCAGAGGAATCATATAAATCGTTTCGCGATGGCGTGATCATGATCTCTAAGAGGATCGAGGAGACCCTGAAGAAATATAACGTCGTCGAGATCGACTCGCTCAACCGTGAGTTCGACCCGACCTATCATGAGGCGGTTGAGATCGAGCAGAACGGGGACGTGGCCCACGACACGGTGACCAAGGTGTATAACAAAGGTTTCCGTATCGATGACCTGGTGGTGAGGAGCGCGAAGGTTAAGGTCACCAAACCGAAGAGCGAACCCGCGGCCGTGGCCGATGAGCAGGAGGAGCGCGAGGGCTCGGGAAACGGGAGGAACAAGTCATGAGCGTGGTGGGGTATCCAAAGCCGCGGGATTTCAATTTCGCGGCCGCACCGGAGATGATATTACGGAAATCAGACGATATAAATTTTGATTGATTAAGGAGATAATATAATGAGCAAAATCATAGGGATTGATCTTGGAACCACCAACTCCTGCGTCGCGGTTATGATCGGCGGTGAGCCCGTGGTGATACAGAATTCCGAAGGGCAGAGAACGACCCCGTCGATAGTCGCGTTCACCGACAAGGGAGAACGCCTCGTGGGCCAGGTGGCGAAAAATCAGATTATCACAAACCCTGAGAACACCGTGCGGTCCATCAAGCGTTTTATGGGACGGCGCTTTAATGAGGTGGCGAGCGAAATGAAGATGGTCTCATACAAGGTCGTCGACGACGGTCGCGAGGGTGTCCGGGTCAACACCATGGCAGGCGAATTCACCCCGCAGGAGATATCGGCCAGGGTTTTGCAGAAGATGAAGCAGACGGCGGAGGACTACCTCGGCGAAAAGATCACCCGCGCGGTCATAACCGTACCCGCGTATTTTAATGATGCGCAGCGCCAGGCGACCAAGGACGCCGGGCGCATTGCCGGACTCGAGGTGGAACGGATCATCAACGAGCCTACGGCCGCCGCACTGGCGTACGGGCTCGACAAGGGCAAGCGGAACGAGAAGATCGCGGTGTACGACCTCGGGGGAGGCACCTTCGATATCTCGATACTGGAGCTCGGCGACGGCGTGTTCGAAGTCAAATCGACCAACGGCAACACCCACCTGGGAGGGGATGACTTTGACCAGCGGATCATGGAGTGGCTGATGCAGGAATTCAAGAAGCAGACCGGCATCGACGTCTCCGGCGACAAGATGGCCCTCCAGCGTCTGAAGGAGGGGGCGGAGAAGGCGAAGATCGAGCTTTCCAGCAAGATGCAGACGGAAATCAACATACCCTTCCTTACCGCGGACCAGTCGGGCGCCAAGCACCTCGTCATGACCCTGACCCGCGCCAAGCTCGAGCAGCTCATAGAGGACCTCATCGAGTCGACCAAGGGGCCCTGCCGGAGCGCGCTTGAGGACGCGGGCCTTACCGCCGGTGACATCGACGAAGTCATTCTCGTCGGCGGATCCACCAGGATACCGGCCGTGCAGGAGCTGGTGAAGCAGATCTTCGCCAAGGAGCCCCACAAGGGCGTCAACCCCGACGAGGTCGTCGCGGTCGGCGCGGCCATCCAGGGAGGGGTCCTCGCCGGCGACGTCCACGACGTGCTTCTGCTCGACGTGACGCCGCTGTCGCTCGGCATCGAAACGCTGGGCGGCGTCATGACGAAGCTGATCGAGCGGAACACCACGATACCCACGAAAAAGAGCCAGATTTTTTCCACCGCTTCCGACAGTCAGCCGGCGGTGTCGATACACGTGCTCCAGGGAGAACGCGAGCTTGCGGCACAGAACCGGACCCTGGGAAGGTTCGATCTGGTGGGCATACCACCCGCGCCGCGCGGCGTGCCGCAGATCGAGGTTACCTTCGATATCGACGCCAACGGCATCGTGCACGTATCCGCCAAGGATCTGGGCACCGGCAAGGAGCAGAAGATACGGATCGAATCGTCAAGCGGCCTGACCGAGGATGAGATCAAGAAGATGGTGAAGGAGGCCGACGAGCATTCGGCCGAGGATAAAAAGACACGCGAGCTCATTGAAGAGCGCAACAGCGCGGATTCCTTCATCTATTCCCTGGAAAAGCTGCTCCGCGAAAACGCCGACAAGGTCGATTCTTCCGAGAAGGAGAAGGTCGAATCGGAGATCGCGAATTTAAGGAAGGCGATGGAATCTGATGATGTCAATGCGATACGGGAGGCCAAATCCAAGGTCGAACAGTCATCGCATAAATTCGCCGAGCGGATGTACCAGCAGCAGGCGCCGAAGAACAACCAGGGGCCTGCAGCAGGCGATGAAAAACAGGGACAGGCAGGCAAGAGCGGCGGAGCGGAGGGAGGAGAGAAGGTATATGATGCGGATTATGAAGTCGTAGACGATGATAAAAAGTAAGTGCATACCTGCATCGAACGGATATCGGAGGCGCTATCCGGTTGGGAAGCGCGTCGTTGACAATACATGTGTTCATGTGTATATTTCAACCGATGACCTTTTCAGATACCCCGACAGCAAAAGACTGCCGGGGTATTATATGTTATAATAAATCGTGTTAAGGAAAGCAAGCTTTGGCAAAGAGAGATTACTATGAGGTTCTCGGGGTTTCAAAGAACGCCACCGAACAGGATATCAAGCAGGCCTACCGAAAGCTCGCGCTGAAGTACCACCCTGACCGTAACAAGGGAGACAAGAACGCGGAAGAAAAGTTCAAGGAGGCGACCGAAGCGTACGAGGTGCTGAGGGACCCGAAAAAGCGCGCTTCGTATGACAAGTTCGGACACGCGGGCGTTTCCGGCTTCGAAGGCTTCGGACGCACCGCCTACTCGGACTTTTCCGATATTTTCGGGGATTTCGATTTCGCTGATATCTTTGAAGGCTTTTTCGGATCCGGTTTCGGCACGCGGACGAGGACCAAGCGCTCCAGGCGCGGATCCGACATACAGTACGACCTGTCCCTTAACCTTGAGGAGGCAGCAACCGGCCAGGAGGTGCAGCTCAAGATTCCGCGAAACGAAACCTGTGAGGTGTGCGAAGGCACGGGGTCCAAGGCGGGCACGAAACCGACGGTATGTCCCCTGTGTAGCGGCTCGGGCCAGATCCGGCAGACGCAGGGATTCTTTTCCATTACGCAGACCTGCTACAAGTGCCACGGCGAGGGAAAGATCATTTCATCCCCCTGCTCCTCATGCGGCGGTACCGGCTTGAAGCTTCACAAGAGGACGATCACGGTGAAGATACCGGCGGGCGTCGAATCCGGATCCCGGCTCAAGATCAGCGGCGAAGGCGAGCAGGGACCGAACGGCGGCACCCGCGGCGATTTGTACGTGGTGATACATGTGAAAAAGCATCCCTATTTTGAACGCCACGGCAATGACATATTATCGGTGGTCGACGTGTCCTTTCCCATGGTGTGTTTGGGCGGCGAGATAGAGGTCCCGACGATCAATGGTAACAAGGCCAAGATGAAGATCCCTCCGGGAACGGAAAACGGGCAGGTCTTCAGGCTTAAGGGAAACGGGATCCCCTACCTCGGCTCCTACGGAAGGGGCGACCAGTTGGTGAAGATCAACATCAGGGTGCCCAAAAAGCTCACTCCGCGCCAGAAGGAGCTTCTTAAAGAGTTTTCTACCCTCGACGGAGAAGAAGTCGGCTCTGGAAGCAGGGAATTCTACTGATATATGGTTACCCGTCAATAATGACATGCCGCATCCGTTAGCATAATCGGCATATGCATCCTCTACACGGTAAGCTACAATACATCTTCCTGATTGGAGAAGCATGAATTTGCCCGACGCGACATGCGGGTCGAAGAGAAGAATCGTGCGGTTTTTTTAATACCCGCTTGATAAATCGGGTTTGTGTTGAAATAAATGATTTAATGAGAGAGCATTCAATAAAAAAAAGCATAAAATAAATATTGAAATCAAAGCCGGTTTTTCTTGTACGGTGCGGTTGATCTGTTTTATTAATAAGAGAGGGGCGGGTCAAACCCGCCCCTCTCTTATTAAGCTTCCTTTTTTTAAGCCCTATTCCTCATATCTGAACCAGAGGAGCGGTACAGGTACTTTGGCCAGTCTTTTTACCCTGTAATAATCCCGTGCGGTTTTTGACCACCAGTCATACGTTACCGGCGGCGTGAATTTACCGCGCCGCACCATCTGTAATGCACCCGGAACCTCGAAAACATTGGCTTTGTTGATGCCGAATACCTCGGCCGCTGATTTGTTCCCAAGTATCGGGAAGGCCTTGGGGAATGCGGCCATGATTGCTTTCACGTCGGTCGCCGTTCCCGCGGCCGCTATGGCTTTGGCCAGCGCCAGCATGCCGTTGTAGTTCAAGGCCACCTCCCAGGTCAAATGCCTCTTATAAGTATTCTTGTATTTATAAACAAGTCTCCTGGCCCCTGCCCCGGGGAAATCCGCTATGGAACCAATGCCGATCACGTTTTCAAGCTTTTTGGTGCCCCTGAGAATCCTCGCGATGGTGTCGGGACGGGCCTGATCTATGATGATAAAGCCGCCCTTGAAGCCCAGGTTGCGCGCCTGCTCGATAACCAGCGCGGTCGTAGGCGACGGACCGCCGATCAGAATCGCCTGCGGCTTGGTCTGCAGTATGGCGGTTAACGGCGCGGAGTAATCCGTTTCCCTGTAATAGTTTGCGGGCTTGTCCGCGGTGATCTTGCCGCCCTTCTTTTGCCATGTTTCCTTGAAGGCTTCCCTCCATTCATCGCCGTACGCCCCCAGGGTGACCAGCATGCCGAGCCTGCGCCATCCCATCTTCCACGCCTTGTCCGCGAACACCTGCACATATACCGTGAACGGCAGGGTGATGACCGCGGTCAGTTTATTGCCGAGTTGCGGGGCCTTGGGCGTGCTGGTGTAGGCCATCATCAAAAACTCTTCGCCCCTCTCCTGGTTGATCTTCATGATCGCGGATATGGTGGTGAATACGGGATTGAACACCGCGATCGCCTTGTTCGAGACGAACCTGCGCGCGTTGTTGACCGCCTGGGTCGGGTCCACGCGGTCGTCAAGCCGCTCCAGCTTGAAGGTGTATCGTTCTCCCTTGACCACGACTCCGCCCGCGGCGTTAAGCTCGTTTATGGCTATTTCAACGCCGTTAACACAATCCAGGCCGTACTCTGCGGCCGGACCGCTCAGGGGTGCGGTATAGCCGATGACAATATCCTTGGCCCAGCTACCGACCCCCCAGGATACTAGCAGGGCCGTAAAAAGAAAACATAAAAGCCCTCTCCAATACTTCATATCTCTTCCTCCTATGTTTGATATTTATTTTATTCCTCTGTTTAATCGAGGAAAAATATCGCCATATATCGGCCCTCGGTACGGCGTCACGGTCAGGTGCCAAGATACGCTTTTTGCACCTTTTTATTGCGCAGCAGGTCCTTGCTTGTACCGTTCAGCACTATCCTTCCGTTTTCCATGACGTAGCCGCGCTTGGTGATCATCAGCGCGATCTGGGCGTTCTGTTCGGAAAGAAAAACGGTCACGCCCATCCGGTTGACGCGTTCAATAGCTTCAGCTATGGCCTCCACAAGCTGGGGGGCAAGCCCCATGGAAGGCTCATCGAGCAGGAGCATTTCGGGATTGGACATGATCGCCCTCCCTATGGCAAGCATCTGCTGCTCCCCTCCGCTGAACGTTCCGGCCATCTGCTTGTGCCTTTCCTTCAGAATGGGAAACAATCCATATACCTGCTCAAGCGTGCTCTGTACGCCCGCGCGGTCTCTCTTGCGTTGATAGGCACCGAGCATTAAATTCTTATATACCGAGAGCTTGGGAAACAGTAGACGGTTTTCGGGGCAGAGGGAAAGGCCCCTGGCTACGATTTTATCGGCGGTCAAATGGTGTATCTCTTCTCCCTTAAACTTTATGGCGCCGGTTGAGGGGTGCAGCACGCCTGCGACCGTTTTGAACAGGGTGGTCTTGCCTGAGCCGTTTCCTCCAAGCAGGGCGACGAAATCTCCCTTGCCGATTTCCAGGGAGACACCGTGGATCGCATGGTGTCTGCCGAACATGGTGGTTACATTTTTAAGTTTAAGCATGGTGTTTTCTCCCCAAGTAGGCTTCGATGACCCTCTGATTGCTCACGATTTCCTTCGGAGTGCCTTCGGCAATCAGGCTTCCGTGATTCAGGACGACAATCCGCTGTGCGAGGCCCATGACCATCCGCATCTTGTGCTCGATAAGACAGACCGTTATGCCTGATTCATTGATCTTCTTTATCAGATTCGTGATTTCGTCCGTATCCTCATGGATGAGGCCGCCGGTTGGCTCGTCCAGGAGGATCAGTCTCGGCTCGCTGGCAAGGGCCACGCCGATTGACAGCTTCCGCTGCTCCCCGTGAGAGAGCGTGGAAACGAAATCGTTCGACCTTTTCTCAAGACCGATGAATTTCAGGACCTCCAGCACCTTCGCGGTGACCTTGTCCATGTCCCTTTTCCATCTCCCGGAATGGAAAATCGTGCTCCATAAGCCGCCGGTCGTGCGCTGCTGATATCCGATGCACAGGTTGTCGATTACCCGAAGCTGGTCGAAAAGGGTGGTGAGTTGGAATGTCCTGGCGATGCCTTTTTTGGATATGACATGAGGATTCATTCCGGTGATATCGTCACCCTTGAAGTATATCCTGCCGAACGTCGGGTTATGAATGCCGGTGATCAAGCTGAAGAGGACGGTTTTCCCGGCCCCGTTCGGGCCGATGATCGCCACGATCTCCCCCTCGTCGACCTCAAGTCGTACGTCATTGAGCACCATTGCGCCGTCGAATTTTTTATAAAGATTTTCCGCTATTAGCAGCACGATGTGCACCTCCCTTTCTGCTTGAATAAAGATACCTGAGCTTCTCGTTCAGTTTTGTTATGCCTCCCATGAACCCGGTCGGGAAAAAGATCATCACCACGATCAGCAGGATGCCGAAAATTATCATGGTGTATTCCTGCAGGGCCTGCAGGTATTCCATGAGGAGGGGAATAACGAAGGCGCCGATGATCGGGCCCGCCATGGTGGCGATCCCCCCCAGCAACAGATACGCCAGCCAGTTGAATGAATTCACTATTCCGGTCGCGCTCGGGCTGATGCTTCCGATTATGCTGGCATAAATTCCGCCCGCGAGGCCTGCAAAAAAATTGCCGACCACGAAGGAGAGCAGCTTCGTAGAGAAGGTGTTGATCCCGACCGCCTCGGCCAGGTTCTCGTTGTTGCGGACCGCCATGAAGTTCAGCCCCTTGAGCGAATAGGTCACGCGATGCATCACAAAAATGGTCAGCAGGAGAAAAAACAGCACCATGTAATATTGCGACGTCTGGTCGGCAAAGCTGATCTGGCCGACAAAGGGTATCGGAATGGAGCTGGGCTGAGGCACCCCCACTATTCCGTTATACCCCCCCGTTAAATCGATCCAGTTGCTCGCGACGAGCTCGACGATGAACCCCATACACAGGGTGGATATGGCGAAGTAGGCGCCGCGGGTCCGCAAGGCGGGTATGCCGATTATGAGGCCCGCAAGCGCCGAGATAATCGCAGCCAGGGGAAGCGCCAGCCAGAACGACATGTTGGATGTGGTGGTCAGTATCGCCACGCCGTAGGCGCCGATACCGAAGAAGGCGCCGTGCGCCAGGGAAACCTGGCCGGTGATGCCTATAATGAGATTGAGGCTCAGGGTCGCAATGGCGAACAGGCAGCTCATCATGATTAACTGGAAAAAATACTGGTTGGGGACCACAAAGGGGACGCACAGCGCAGCCGCCAGGACGAGCAGATAAAACCACTTGTTCCTGAACCATGTAAGCCATTTGACCGTCTTGGTCACTTTCTTTTTTGTCATCTCTCTTGGACCTCCTTTCCGAACAATCCTGAGGGCTTGATGGCCAGGATCAGGACGAGGGCGCCGAATGCGAATACGTCCTTATATGCCGCCGATACGTATCCTCCTCCCAGCGCCTCGATCATCCCCAGGATCAAGCCTCCGGCGATCGCACCCGGCACGCTTCCGAGTCCGCCCAGTATCACAATGACGAACGCTTTTACGTTCACCATGTCGCCCATATTGGGAGTGAGCACGAATATGGGGGCCAGCAGGCAGGCCGCTATGGAGGCCAGGGCTACGGAGATCGCGAAGGTGATCGATGAAACCCGGTTCACATTGATTCCCACGAGCTGGGCCCCTTCACGGTTCTGTGCGACCGCTTCGATTGAGCTGCCCAGGGAGGTTTTCTTTATAAAAAGCTGCAGTAAGACGATCAGCACTATACCCACACAGATGACGAGCAGGCGCTGTCCGGTCATGGTAATGCCGAACCACTCCACTACGTTCGGGTACGGGTCGGTAATGCGCTGTGCCTCAGGCCCCCATATCGCGATTGCCCCGTTCTCCAGAACGATAAGGGCTCCGAGGGCCGCAATGAATGAATTTATGTGCGACTGGTTGGCCATCGGCCGGAAGACCATTCGTTCGATGATCATGCCGACCAGTGCCATTGCGATAGCCGCGGCGAAGAGCGCCGGCCAGTATCCTAATCCCAATACGGTCATGAAGGTGAAGCAGATATACGCCCCCAGCATGTAGAGATTGCCGTGGGCGAAGTTGGGGATCTGGAGTATTCCGTAAACCAGCGTGAGCCCCAGGGCCACGATGGCATAGGTGCTCCCCAGCATGAAGCCGTTAAAGATTTGCTGCAATAAAAGATCCATGAGCCGCTATCTCCTTTTTTTGTTTGGTTGTGAACAGAAAAAGACCCCTAATAAAATTTTACCACTCCTTTTTAAGGAGTGGTAAAATTTTATTAATGTATCTTGTGTTGGTTTTTCTTAGAGGCATAATAATAGAAGTTAAACAGATCACATTTAAATTTTTTTACCGTCACTCTTCAATTTTAATCCATTTCAACGGCAGATAGCATTTGGTCATTTTTTTAACCTGATTAAATTCATATTTTGTTTTCGGCCACCAGCAAAACACTGCTGGCTTTGAAAATTTTCCACCTTTCACTATCTGTACGTAAGAAAAAGATCGTATGCCGCCGGCATCGGAAATTCCGAGCATCTCGGCAGGGAATTTATTACCGAGCATCGGGAAGACCTTGGAGAAAGCGGCCCTGATCGCAAAAACATTATCCGCCGAGCCTGCGGCTTTAATGGCCCTGGCAAGTGCATGCATTCCGTTATAATTCTGGACCGTTCCCAGGGTCGCAGCCAATTTGTAAACCCTATTGTACCTTCTGTGGAAAGAATGGGCTGCGGTGAAGGGAAGGCTGTCCACCGCTCCCTGGCCGATTACGTTTTCCATCAACCTGGTGCCTTTGAGTATTTTCTTAACATAATCCGCCCGTGCCTGCTCAATGAGAATGAAGCCGCTCTTGTAGTCCATGGCGCGGGCCTGCTCGATTACCAGGGCTGTGGGGGCGGATGGACCGCCGATAACCATAAGCTGGGGTTTGGTGGCCATGATGGCGGTCAGCTGGGAGGAAAAATCCGTTTCCTTATAGTAATTCGCAGGCTTGTCCGTCGTAAGCGTGCCTCCAATTTTTTCCCAGTAGTCTTTAAATGTCTTTCTCCATTGATCACCATACGCACCCAGGGTGATCAGCATGGCCGCCCTGCGCCAGCCCTGCTTCCAGGCCAGGTCGGAAAAGGCGTGTACATATACGGTGAAGGGGGGAGGGATCGCCACCATCAGTTTGTTGTTCATGTGCGTGAGTTTGGGTGTGCTGGTATAGGCCATGACCAGGAATTCATTCCCCTTTTCTTCGTTTATGTTCATTATGGGGGCGATACACGTAAACACCGGGCTGAATACGGCAATTGCATTATTTTGATTGCGAAACCTTCGTGCGTTATTGACCGCCTGGGTGGGATCTGTCCGGTCATCCATGTTGATAAGCTTAAAGAAGTACCTCTCGCCTTTGATCCTGATACCTCCGGCTGCATTCAGTTCTTTGACGGCCATGTCTATCCCATTAAGATTTTCCTGTCCGTATTCGGCTGCGGGACCGCTCAATGGTCCGGTATAGCCGATGACGATCTCTTTGGCCATGATCCCGGCGCTCCAGGAAATCATCAAGAACATGACCGCCACACCAACGGGTCTTAGTAAATTTTTCATATTTTCCTCCAGTTTGTTTATTTTTTGTGAACATGGAAAAAATCATACCGCATCAAGAAGAAAAACAAGAGTCTATTCGTCATATCAAAATCTAAAAAATTATTTGTTCATTATTTCACACGCGTTGAAACTAATAAATTCTGCAAATGGAGTCAACGTACAATGCGAGCTTTGATGTGGAGCTATGCCAATGCTAAAAAAATGGGCTGGCTCAGGTACATAACCCCTGGATCAACATTCAATCTTGAATTTATCAATCTGGATTTTTATCTCGGACGAGAGCTCGCCGATCTCCCGCGACGTCTTCAGAATGACGTCGGCGTAATTGACGAGCTCCTGCGAGCCGAGATTGACCTTTTCTACGGTGGAGGACATTTCCTTGTTCGTGGCCATCTGCTCTTTTGTCGACAGGGAAACCTCATTCGATATTTTTTTAATATTTTCCGTGTTCACCCTTGTTTCGGAGGCGGCGTCCGCCAGGATCTTCAGGGTTTCTGAAAATTTCGATATGGCCGCCAGCATGGATTCGATCGATTTGATTATTTTCTCGAACGCCTCGGCGGTCCTGTTGACGATCACGGTGCTCGTGTCCACCTGTTCGTTGCCTTCGCTCACGAGCTGCGTTATGTTTTTTGCGCTGCGAGCGGTTTCATCGGCGAGCTTCGATATCTCGTCGGCCACGACGGCGAACCCTCTGCCGTGCTCTCCGGCCCTGGCCGCCTCGATGGCCGCATTCAAGGAAAGCAGGTTGACCTGCTCGGAGATATCGGAAATGATCTTTATGATGTCGGCGATTTTTGAGGTGCTGCTTTTAATGTTCTGCATCTCGGAAACCATCTTGGTGAGCTCCTGCTCGCCTATGCGCGCGTTCTCCGCCGTGGAGAGCATAAGGCTGTTCACCGTGATGGCCTCCTTTGAAGAGACCTGGGCGTCCAACGCCATTTTTTCGATCTTCGCGGCGTTCTGGTCAACATTCTGATACTGCACCTCTGACCTGTTTGCGATCTGATCCATTGAGGCGAGCGTTTCCTCAAGGGCTGCGGACGCCTCCTCCATGGCCGCGGCCTGGTCCTGAGACATCCTGGACATCTTGTTGCTTATCTGCGCCATCTCCTCGGATGAGGTGGTGAGCTTCCCGATTTGGGAGGAGAGCACGCGTATGATATCGCGCTGCGTGGTCACGATGTCGGCCATCGCGGAGGTCATGATCCCTATCTCGTCGTCGCCCATGTCCTTCACATTAACGGTGAGGTCGCCGCAGCTTATGCTCTTGGCGATTTCCTTCGCCTCATTGATGCGGTTGGTGATCATGCTTGCGATCAGCTTGTACAGTGAGAGTGAGAGTATGAGACCGATGAGGATGATCAGGAAGATCGAGGTGATCGTCATCCACTTCAGCGGCTGGCCGATGAAATCGCTGTAGTAGCCTCCTGCGGCGATAATCCAGTCAAAGGGCGCGTAGTATTTGTAGACTACTAACTTTTCCTTGCCCTTCCAGTCGTATTTGATTATGCCGTTTTTTTTCTTGATGATCTCCTGAATGAAGGGGTATTTGCTTAAATTTTTCCCCTCGTCGGTGGGATGGACTATCGCATCGCCTTTTGAATTGATGATAAACGCATACCCGTGCTCGAGTATCTTGATTTTGTTGATCCGGTATCTCAGATCGTTGAAGCGCGATTCAAGATCCGGGTCAAGGGTGCCTATCCCCTCGAGATAGTCCTTGAATTTATACCATCCCCCTCCCGTTCTGCTGAAGTGAAGGTCCATGGTATCGAAAATGGTTTCGACGGTCGTGTTCAGGTCCTGGATAACGATTTTTTCTATATAGTGCCTTACAAGCAGGAAATTCGCTATGAAGAAGATGATGAGCGCAAGCCCCGCGGATATGAAAAAAATCGCCAGTATCTTGACCACGATCTTTTTTTTTAAGGATTTAATGTATTCGCGTAAATTCATCTTTCCGCTCTACCGTGTCGTCATTATGCACGATTGACGGTAACATGTGCCGCATTGATAATTTATTAGAGATTATATATTTGATTGCATTTTGGATCAGGTATGCATGTTTTGTAAAGTACTATTTTTTTGGGCAAGTATTTTTCAAATAATCTTTGACTTTCTTTAAAAAAATGAACTTGCTTGATCAATGTAATAATGCTCGGCATTCCATGTGATATGCGGGAAAAAATACACGGGGATCAACCTGTCCGTAAAACGGCACGCCTATATTGAGGCAGGTAGATATTTAACTATTGACGTGCATCC
>CAZHAD010000001.1:100333-102788 GCA_964529965.1 uncultured Leptospirales bacterium
TGCGGGGCACCGAGGAGGTTCTTCCGCTGGATGAATTCAGGGAAAAGCTCGAGCGCTCCGAGCGGGAGCAGAAGCCCCTCATCATCAAGGCGGGGTTCGATCCCACCGCTCCGGACATCCACCTGGGCCATACCGTTCTTTTAAGGAAGATGAGGCATTTTCAGGAAATGGGGCACACGGTGGTCTTTCTGATCGGTGACTTCACCGGCATGATAGGAGATCCGTCCGGGACTTCGGAGGCCCGGCGCCGCCTCACCCGGGACGAGGTGATGGCGAACGCGGAGACATACAAGCGCCAGGTGTTCAGGATCCTTGACCCTCAAACAACGGTCATCGAGTTCAATTCCTCATGGTGCGGTCCCATGACCTTCGCCGACGTGCTTGAGCTCACATCGAAGTACAACGTCGCCAGGATGCTCGAACGTGACGATTTTTCGAACCGTTACAGGTCGGGGAAGCCGATTTCCATACTCGAATTCATGTATCCCCTGGTGCAGGGATACGATTCCGTGGTCCTCAAGGCCGACGTGGAGCTGGGAGGGACTGACCAGAAATTCAACCTGCTGGTGGGCCGTGATTTGCAGCGCGAGTACGGGCAGGAATCCCAGGTCATAATGACCGTGCCGCTCCTGGTGGGCCTCGACGGTATTCAAAAGATGAGCAAATCGCTGCACAATTACATCGGCATCGAAGAGCCGCCCCGGGAGATTTTCGGCAAGGTGATGTCGATCTCTGATGATCTTATGTTTTTCTATTTCGAGCTGGTCACCGATGTCCCCCGCGAAGAGATCGACGGGTACCGGGAGGGGATCCGCACGGGCGCCGTCCATCCCCGGAAGGTGAAGGTGAGGCTGGCGAAAAGCATTTGCGCGCAGTTTTATGACGAGGAGACCTCGGAAAAGGCTGCTGCTGAGTTCGACCGCATCTTCGTCGAAAAGGAGCTTCCCGATGAGGTGGGGGAATATCGAATACCCGACAGCGAGAAGCATAAGGGAACGATCTGGATCGTGAGGCTTATCGTGCTCGCGGGCCTGGCCTCGACGAACGGCGAGGCGCGGAGGCTTGTGCGCGGGGGCGGGGTCTATTTTGAAGGAGAGAAGATCGTCCGCGAAGATTTTGAATTGACTTTTCCCATTAATGGTATACTCAAAGTCGGCAAGCGGAAATTTGCTAGGATCACAGGATAAAAGTGTAACCCTCCGGGTGAATTCATGTCAAATTCTGATAGTGATGACATTAAGGTTATTGATAAAGTCCTGGCGGGCGATGTTAATGCCTTTGCGAAAATAATAGAAAAGTACAAGGACAAGACATTTAACTATGTTTATTCGCAGATAAATGATTATGATGAGGCGCTGGATATCACGCAGGAAATATTCATAATGACCATCGAGGCGCTGCGATCTTTCCGAAGAGAGTCGAAGTTTTCAACATGGTTTTACAGCATCATGGTCAATTACTGCAAGAATTACCGGAAGAAGAACAGCAGGTACAATGTAATTCCGATAAACAACACCAGGGAGGACGGGGCATACGAGCTGCAGATTCCTGATTTGCGGGAGAACCCGGAACAGGAGGTCATAAGAAAGGATTCCCTCAGGATTATCAAAGAGGAGATCAACAGCCTGCCTGATGATTATAGGGAAATACTCCTCCTGAGGGACATCGAGGGGTTGTCATACAACGAGATCGCCGAGATTCTGGACATATCATTACCGAATGTAAAAGTGAGAATACACCGAGGCAGGGAGTTTTTAAAAAACAGATTACTTGAAAGGGGATTATTATGAACACCGCTCATGTTCCATTTCAAAGCATGTCTGACCTGTATGATAATGATATCTGCACCGAGGATGAACGGGAAGCAATCCGCGCCCACTTCAACGCATGCTTGGAATGCTCAACCGACTACGTGAGGCTTGAAAGAACGTTGCAGATGGTGAAGGAATGCGCCTGCTCCTGCTGTCCGCCGGAATCCCTGCCGATGCAGATCATGCGGAAAATCAGGTTGAGGAGACGAAGGAAGCTGCTTGCGAAATCCATTCCCGCCATGGCCGCATCTGTTTTGATCATCGCCGGTATCGGTTATTTTAATACCGGAGTCGTACCGCCCAGCCGTCAATCGGTCGCAATCGATTCCAACATAATCGGATTGTTGAGCGATACGGAGCATGTGATCGATATAATCAGAAAGCACAACGCAACCATATCCGATGTCACCGACAGCTATATTGAGGGCACCGTGCCGCTCGCCTCATTTAAAAGCCTTCGCCGCGACCTCGGCTTTCACAAGGTCGCATACGTACTCGTGGAGGAATCCAATCAGGGAGTCCGGGACTGGGGAAGCGCGGTTGAAGAGGTGGGCGCCGACGATGTGAACTATCGGATTCAGGGCGTCCCTGACACGAGCGTACCCAAGAGATATATCAGGTTCAGGGTCTACAGGTAATCCCCC
>CAZHAD010000001.1:102888-111326 GCA_964529965.1 uncultured Leptospirales bacterium
TGACACGAGCGTACCCAAGAGATATATCAGGTTCAGGGTCTACAGGTAATCCCCCTCAGCGCCCCGAACGTCAAATCCACCCGTTGTTCCTGTTTTAATATAATCCCGCGAGCTTGTGATCAATCCTCCGCAGACACCCTGAGAGCTGTACAGCGAGGAATGGTGGCTCGTTTCATCGTAATCCGCCTGCGCGTCCTCGATGTGTATGGTCACATATCCGCGGTCGGATGCGTCACGAGCGGTCGACTCGACGCACTGGCTGGTCGATAGCCCCGTCATCACGAGCACGGATATTTCTTTTTTTCCCAGAAGCTTGTCAAAACCGGTACGGGTGAACGGGCTGAAGGTCGTTTTATCGATGATATGCTCGGAGTATTGCGGTTCTATCTCGTCGATGATGCCAGCCCACGGATCATCGGCGAGCGGGTACACGTCGTCGAACCCCGCCCGCTTTCCCTTGAGGTACGTTTCCCGGAAGAAGGGGTGAAGGTCGTTCCTGTCAGGGTCCCTCCCGCAGAGACGCAGAAACAGGACAGTCAGGCCGTGTTTCCTGAAATGGTCGAGAAGCAGCCTGATGTTGGGAATGACGACGGTCTCGCAGCGGCGTACGATGTAATCGAGGCAGCCGGGCTGCAGGGCGTTGAAATATCTCCAGTATGAAGAATCCTTTCTGAGATAATAATTCTGCATATCCACGATGACCAGGGCAGGCACGCCCCCGTTCAATTTCCGTGAAAAGGCGGGAACGCTATTTTTTCGTGAGATGAAGTAAGGTCTTTTTGAACTCATTGTAAAATTCCTGGAGCTCGTCGCCCGCCCTGAGCGGCCTGAATGCCGGCCGGTTTCCCTTCCTGAATTCCCGCAGGTAGCCGGTCATGACCCGGATGGGGCCGGAGATATTGTGGGAGAAAAATATGAATTGAGAGAAAATGAGGAGCGCCTGCACCACGGTAAGGGCGGCGAGTATATACATGACGACAAGGTTGTTTGTTTTGATCAGTTCGTGGTAATCGTGGACCCTGCTGACGAGCGTGAGGTTCTTTTGAAAGGTCTTATCGGCTTTTTGCACCAGCGTGTTGTGCGGGTTCTGAAGCGCAGGCACGGCCATGAAAATCTCCAGCATCGAGTCCTGGGCGCCGATGACCGCGTTGATGTTTTTGTTGCTTTCGTCGATAAGGCCGTTCGTGTTTCCCGCAACATACAGCAGCACCAGACAAATGGCAATGGTGGTAATCAGGGGCAATATGATCGCGCGCAAAGACACCCTTGTCTGAAATTTTTTGTCGAGGACGTATTTTTTTCTTGTAATTTTCATAAAATCCCTTGTTATATTTTTGAAATGCCGTCCGCATAAAGCATGGCATCGAATTATTCAATTAGTTATTCATGAGGGGGGCTACGCGCCCCTTGCCCGGAAACTATGAAAATACATGATACTGTATTTTCGTGTTAGTCAATTCTTTTTAATACGATGAAGTGATTTTATGGACGAGATCAGTGTTTTCATATCTTTGGCCGCAAGCGCGTTAATCGTTTTCACCGTTATTTTCGTCCTGGTTAAAAACTGGCGCGACAGGGTCATGCGCTATTATGCGTTGTATTCGACCTGCGCCCTGGGTATCCTTTTTACGATGTTTTTGATTTACACGTTCCCCTCCTCCTTCGATCTGACCCAGCTCAACAGGATCACGCAGGCCTCGACCCTGATGACCTTCGCGGCATTTTTCGCCCTGTCGTTCGTATTTCCTAAAACTGGAAAAGGAATTCCCTTCTGGGTCCTTCTGCTCATCATGCTGCCTGCCATTATCCTGGGAACGTTCATTATCGTAACCGATTTCACCGTGACCAGGGTGTATTTCAAGGCCGGCGAATTAATGAGGGATTACAACCGCCGCACCTCCGGGTATTCAATTTACGCCGTAATCACCTTCGGATATTTACTTTCCGCAATAGGCAATTTCATACGGAAATATATCAAAACCAAGGTGACGATTTACCGGCTTCAGATGCGCTACGTCTTCCTTGGTCAAGGCGCTTCATCCTTTGTTTCCGCTTTTGTTGCCGTCATTCTGCCGCTTGTTTTCAATTACACCGGCCTCTACGTCATCGGCCCTTCGTTATCGGTTTTTTTTGCCTCCGGTTTTTTGTTCTATTCGATAATCGCGTATAACCTTTCGGATATAACCACGGTCATCCATAAAACCTTCGTATACCTGGTCATTTCAATGATCATATCGATCCCCATATTCGGTCTCGTATGGGCGTATAACAACGGCTTCTGGGTATTCGGAGATATGCCCTATTACCTCATCGCCGCGGCCGTGGTCGCGGTGTTCATACTCGTCTCGGTCTACATACAGCCGGCCATAGACCGGTTGTTCAAGAGAAGACAATATGCGTTCGGCTCGATCGTCGACGAGTTCATAATGGAAAACGACACGGTCAGGGAACTCCCTGACATCGTCAAGAGAACGGTCGACCTTCTTCATGAGAGCCTCTCACTCAGGCACGCCTTCTTCATTCTGCTCAATGATCAGACCAGGAAATACGAGCTCTACTATTACAAGGGGAAGCAGGACCAGTTTCAGGTTCCACCGATAGAGAGAAACGCCTCGGTGATCCGCTGGTTCGTCAGAAACCAGGAGATTCTGCAGCTTTCGAGGGTCTACATGGACGAGAAGTCATTTAAGGAGATACAGGCGGACATCGCCGAGTTTTTCAATGCCAACGGCATACAGGTGGTGCTTCCCATCTATCATGAGCGGAGGCTTATCGGGCTTCTCTGCCTCGGGATCAAGGAAACCCTCGCCGGATATCATTCGGACGAGATAAACAAACTGAAATATTTCTCAACCAAGTGCAATGACTTCATCTCCTCCGCATTGACCTATCAGAAAGCCGTAAAGGAACAGCTCGTGGCGCGCACCGTGGAAGCCTCCTCCACGATTCTGAAAAACGCAATACCTCAATTCTTGCCGAACATCAGCTCGGTCCGGTTCGGGGCGTATGTCCTGCCCAAATACAGGGAAGGAAGCGATTATTTTGATTTTATCAGGCCCGGCAATCAGGGGGTGGGGATAATCACCACCGACATATCGGGCATAGGGGTGAACAGCGCGCTGTACGCGGTGCTTCTCCGCTCTGCCGTCCAGTCAAGCATCGACCAGGCTCCGTCGACCTCCTCCATGATGCTGAACCTCAACAGTGTGCTATACGGCTATTCGGGCGGCAGGGGAGGTCTTGTGACCGCTTTTTATCTGTACTATGACATTAAATCCATGAGGCTTATGTATACCAACGCTGGATATCCTCCCCTTGAGATTTTCAGGTTACAAAGGAACAGTTTCGATTCACTTGACACCGAGGGACCGCCCCTGGGACTGAGCGATGAGCCCTCATACGGGATCGCCAGGACTGATCTCGGACACGGCGACATCGGTGTGCTTTATTCAAAGACCATAACGGGCTCCCGTAACCAGAAGGGTGACGAATTCGGCCTTCCCAGGCTCAGAAATATCGTGATGAAATTCAGGACCCGAACCGCCTCCGACATAGCCACCCAGATTAAAAGCTCGTTTGAGACATTTATGGGGGTCTCGTCACCCGCCTCTGACGTCGTGGTCATCATATTCAAGATCGTATGAAAAATTTCCCCTCTATCTCGCTGATGAACTCATCTCGATTTGGATTACAATTATGTTGAAGTGGCTAACGTTGTTTAAATTTTATTGATTCAATTGATCTGATAACATCATATTTCGAATGCGTAATGTGCAATAATTTCAAGAATTATTTCCTAAACTCATTATAACTCCTCAGGAATAATAATGAAACTGCCGATTCACGCCGATAAACGCAGATTTATTTATCGTGTATGATGTTTGATTCATCTTAGGCTTTTTAAAATTAATAATAAACAAACTTTTAGCTTTGTTGCCTTGAGACAATTAAGGCATTGAACGATATGCACCGCTACCAATAATTCTTCAATTCATACAATCTGTAATTTTATCCAATTCTGATCTGCGTTTATCTGCATCCATCGGCGGTTACCGTTACTCTTTTCAATATCAATGGCCGAGTGGTTAATTTAACTAAATTATTTTAGTAAATTATTTCTGAATAATTTCAATATTTTTCGGCAAATTCTACAATATACTAATAAAATCTTGACGTTCTCATTAAATTTGGATACAATATAGTCATTGATATTATCTGTATATAAAAGCTTGGGGGTTGGAAGCGATGAAGGATAAAGTAAGCGCGGCAAATCATGCTTACATCGGTGAGATGGGGGATGATGTGTTTTTGGCGAATTCTATTTTCGGTGAGAAGTATTGCACAGAGCTCAGGGAGATTGATAAGCATGAAATCATCGTTACAATATGCGAGATCCTCGGCCCGAATCCATCCAATCTGCATCTTGCAGAAGAAATATTCGATAAGCTGAAGTTTGAAATATCGCGGTATGTGATACATCATGAGTACTGCAGATGCAACGGCGTTCGCTCGGAGCTTCTTTTATGGTTTGACAGTAAAATTAATCCGGACAATGCCCAAAGGCTTTCGAATTTCATTAAAAAATATTTAAAATAATTTTTTAACGCGCCAAAATCCATATAGAGGCGGGTTTACACCCGTCTCTATATTTTTGATTGATAAAGTATAAAATTGGGAAAAAGACGGATTCTCATCCATGCATGCTGCGCTCCCTGCTATAGCCACGTGCATGAGCTCTTTTCAGATACTCATTCGGTGACGGCTTTTTATTTTAACCCAAATATTGCGCCGCGAGACGAGTATGACAAAAGGCTCTCGGAGTTGGAACGGTTCGCGTTGTTAAAGCGGTCTTCACTGGAAATCGGAGCGTATGATGCCGGGGGCTGGTCGCGGCGGGTTTCGCCCTACCCGTTCTGCGGCGAAAAGTCGGAGCGGTGCGGTGAATGCTATCGCGTCAGGCTTGAGGAGGCCTTCAAAAAAGCGGCGGAGCTTGGAATAGACGCGGTCACGACCACACTGACGGTGAGCCCGCACAAAGATTCGTCCATGATCAACCGGATCGGGAAGGAGCTGGAAAGCTCGAGAGGAATAGAATTCATTGCCGGCGATTTTAAAAAGAAGGACGGATACAAAAGATCGGTGGAAATTTCCCGCGAGTACGGATTGTACCGGCAGAATTACTGCGGCTGCATCTCCTCCAGAATGGAGAGGGGCAGACGGGAATCCGCATCCCGGTATTGAGGCGTTTCATTCGGTCCAGTGGATGCTCTCATAGTTTCGCACCCTCTGTTTCTCCAATATTTTTTTCCACTTCTTGTCGATTTTGGCGCCCGAAAGGTTCGCTGAGAAGAAATCCGCGTTTTCCAGATTGGCGTTCATCAGATTCGCGTTGACAAGGTCGGCGTTTCTCAGGCACGCACCTTGAAGAAGGATCCTCGTGCAATTTGCACCGCCGAGGTCGGCGTCTATCAGGTTGGCGTTCTGCAGCCGTGCATCCTCGAGATTCGCCTGATGCATATTGGCCCCCATGAGCTCAGCCGAGTTCAATTCGGCCCACCTCAGCCTTGCTCCTTCAAGGTTCGCCCCCCTCAGAGTGACGGATTTCATGTCGGCGCCCTCCATGTCGGCCCAGACCAGATTCGCCCCGGCGAGATCGGCATGATCCATCTTCGCTCCCGCGAGGCTCGCCTTTTTCAAAATGGCTTTCTGAAGGCTCGCCCAGGAAAGAAGCGCTCCGCGTAAGTCCGCTTCCTGAAAATTGGCATTATTCATGCGCGCTCCGAGGAATTCGGATCCGCTCACGTTTATACCCGAGAGATCGGCGCCGCTCAGGTTCGATTTATTCAAGACGGCGCCCTTGAGTCGTATTTTCCTCAGATTCGATGTGGTGAGGTCGACACCTACCAGTTTCGCCTTGCTGAGATTGACGTTCGAGAGGTTGCATCCTCGTAGATCAGCCCAGGTAAGATTTGCGCCGTTCATCCTGGCGTTATGGAGATTCGCCCCTTTCAGGTTAGCTCCCCTCATCATTGCGCCGATGAGGACCGCGTTCTCCAGATCAGCGTTCTCCAGGTCCGCGTTGGCGAGGTTCGCATCCTCAAGATTGACATTGGTAAGGTCCGCGCCGCTGAGCCGCGTATTGCCGAGCTCCTTGTCGCCGCGCATGACGAAATTGTAATCGCTCTTATCGTAATCCCTTGAAGTGACGCAGCCCGCCGCCATGCTTATCGCGGCTGCCATGAGTGCGGCAATTGCAATGCGCGTGAATTTCCCTATTTTCATGGCCTTTTCCTTTTCATGTTTTGAGGTTATTTTTTTGCCTTATAAAGTCAAATAAAATACTTTTCAAATTTTTTTCGATTTTTTCGCCTTTATTCGTATATACAGTAATGCTTCATCTGAACGAGGAACAATACAGGGCGTCGCTCCCGTGCGGGGGCGTGAGTCTTGTTCTGGCCGGCGCCGGAACGGGGAAGACGAGCACCCTTGTGGCCAAGGTGACAAACGTGGTCAGGGAAATGCGCGTTGATCCTGGACATATTCTCATTCTGTCGTTCAGCCGTAAGGCCGCGGACGAGCTGCGCGAAAGAGCCTGCCATGACGCAAGCGGGAGCTGTTTCAGGATCAGGGCCGAAACCTTCCATTCATTCTGCCTCGGCCTGTTGCGGGAATTTGAGGGCCTGTTTTTATCGAGGAGCGGGTACGCCGTTTTCCCTGCCGTGATCGATGAGGATGAGCGAAGGCGTGCTATGTGCGACCTGATCTATGCAGACCTGAGTCGTTTTCTCGGCTTGCCGGCGGGCATGGTGTATGATCTCATCCGGCGGAGCGACCGCCTCGATGCAATGACCGCAACAAAGCTGGAGCGTTCGGGGCTTTCCGGAGAGCTGGGCGCAGTGAAGGCGCGATTCGCAGAATTTAAAAGGGAAAAAAATCTGATCGACTTTGATGATATTATAGAATGCGCGCTTGCGCTCATCGACGTAAGCCCCGCACTTCGCCTTTCCGTACAGGCGCGGTACCGGTATATTTTTGTGGATGAATTTCAGGATGTTTCCGATGACAATTTCAGGCTGCTCAAATGCCTCCTTCCGGATAAAGGGGGCAACCTATTTGCCGTCGGGGACGACTGGCAGGCGATTTATGGATTCAGGAAGGCCCGGGTCGGATACACGGTGAACATACAAAGGTATTTTCCTGAAGCGATGATCCACAGGCTTACCCTAAATTACAGATCCCGGAAGGAGATACTCTCCCTGTCAGAAAAGCTGATCAGGAGGAACCGGTTCAGGACACGCAAAAGGCTCGTGGCGCGGAGGGGAGGAGGAGGCGTGGTCGGATTCCACGTCGTCGGCTCCATGGAGCAGGAAGCCGAGGTGATCGCGGGCATTCTCGCGCGGGAAGATCCTGATGCCGGGCTGGCAGTTCTGTACCGCAACAACTGGCAGGGTGTATTTCTCCATGGAAAAATCATGCTCGATAAAAACCTTGGGAGTATACATTTCATGACCATGCACGCCTCAAAGGGGCTTGAATTCGACACAGTCGTGATCGCCGGCATATCGGACGATATCATCCCCGATCCGGAAAACGATGTGGAAGAGGAGAGGCGCCTCCTGTACGTGGCGTGCACAAGGGCGCGCGAGCGCCTCCACTTGATCGCGCATCTGAATGCGGAAGGCGGTATGAGCCGGTTCGGAGAAGAGCTGGGTATGAAAGGAAAATGAACCGGCGCTCAATCGTAATTCTGCCGCTCCCAGAAGCTCTCATCAATCTTGAGAGTGCTTCCCTCCCACTTGATGATTCCCCTCCTGGTCAGGCGCTGTATGAGCCGCGACAGCGTCTCGGGTATGGTGCCTATTGTAGAGGCGATGTCTTTTTTGGTCATCGCTATTTCGTACGAGCTTCTTCTGCCGTAGTGCTCGTCAAGAAACCTGAAAAAGCGCTCCTCGACGTCGTATGCGGAGCAATAGAGTATCCTGTCAGCCAGGTAGCGCTGCTTTTTCATGAGCACCGAGATGAACTCATTTCTGAAATCAGCCTGGTCAAGGAGCGCGTTGAAAGAGGACCGGTGCATGGAGAAGAGGCGGGAATCGGACGCCGCAACCGCGCTTACCGGATAGCGGTCTATTTCAAAGAGTATCACCTCCGCGAACATCTCGCCGGGCCCAACGAGCTTTACGGTGATCTCCCTTCCGTCGGGCGCGCTTTTAAAGAGGCGCACGTTTCCCTCCGTCAGAATATAAAATGACGAGCCTTTTTCGCCCTCGAGAAAGATCAGCTTGTTCTGGATGACGTTGACAAGGGAGCCCACGGCCGCGATTTTTTTGGCCGCGTCTCCGCTCAGGCCTTTGAACAGTTCGGAATTTTCAAGAAGCTTTTCGATGTTCATGCGTCATGTGGTCACCCTTCCGGCGGTCCGGTCAATGATTTTTCAC
>CAZHAD010000001.1:111426-134259 GCA_964529965.1 uncultured Leptospirales bacterium
TTTTTTATCTTTACATGATTTCGTTTGCCGTGGAATAATGTGCGGGTTGCCGCCGTCAAATGGCCATTCGTTGCCGGGAAAACGCGGGGGTCTGAATGCGCGTCTGCGGTACCTCGTGGGGGCAAAAGGCCCGTGCTTTGGAATGCGGCGCGCGGTCGAATCCGATGTAAGAATTCGTACAACGGAGGTTATATGAGCGAATTCATAAATAGTTCGGGAAGGGGAGGACCCGAGGTGCCGGCCGGGAAAAATCATGAAATCCCGGGACATCCTCTTCATACTTTTAAAGAAGAAAACCGGGCCCTGGAATGGGAGATCTCGAAAATGAGGGGAATTTTAGAAGTAATAGCCGGCGGCGCGGGAGGTGGGGAACGGCAGGAGACCTACCACACTCTCATGATGCATTTCAACAGGCTTACGGACGTTGATGCACATTATCTCCGCGAGGAGAATCTGCTCTTCCCCTGCCTGGAAAAGCACGGGGTCGATGCGGGTCTTCCCGCCATGTGGGCGGAACACAACAAGGTGAGAGGACTGCTCAGGGCGGCCCTGAAGGCGCTGCATGATGGATTTGAAAACGGAATGGAAATACGGACCCTTCTTCCCGCGCTGCAGCCGCCAGCGGATACGATCATCGCATTGATACGGGAAGAGGAGGATGCGCTCTTCCCGGCGTGCCTGAAAAGCCTCTCCGAAGACGAGTGGTATGATATATACCTTCAAAGCCCGGAAATCGGCTTTTGCCTGTATGATCCACCGGATGAGTGGAAGCCATGGAAGGAGATACTGGGGGAAAAACCGTGGGCCGGTCCCGAAATAAGGGGCGACCGGGTCATCCTTTCCACGGGAAGCCTGTCCGCACCGGAGCTCGTTTCACTCCTCGATGCGCTTCCGATCCAAGTCACGTTTGTGGACGCGGACGACAGGGTTCGATATTTTTCCCGGGGGAGGGACCGGCTGTTCACCAGGACCAGGGCCGTCATCGGCCGCAGGGTGCAGCAGTGCCATCCGCCTGCAAGCGTGGCGACCGTACAGAAGATACTCGATGATTTTCGTTCGGGCGAAAGCGACAGTGCGGCGTTCTGGATCAATTTCAAGGGCAGGTTCGTCCATATCGAATATTGCGCCCTGCGGAGCGGGGAAGGGGATTACCTTGGCACGATCGAGCTGGTCCAGGACCTCACTGAGAAGAGGAAGCTCGAGGGCGAGAGCAGGCTGCTGCGTTGAGCCTGTCCGGAAGGGAACGTTTTTTCGAGTCCCCTTGACCCAGATCAATGCGCCACAGCCTTCTTGTTGCGATATTGGAATCGATGACGCCGTCCGGACCACTCGGGCGCAACCAGCGAGAAGGAGCTTTAGAATGAAACGAAACGTAATCAGCATCGATGAGGATAAATGCAACGGCTGCGGAAAATGCGTGCCCGATTGTCCGGAAGGGGCTCTCCGGATCATCGACGGCAAGGCGCGGCTGGTGGGAGATCTGCTCTGCGACGGCCTCGGCGCCTGCATTCAGGCCTGCCCGCAGGGCGCGATGAGGGTCGAGGAGCGCGATGCAGAGCCGTATAACGAGCGGAAGGTGATGAAAAACGTGGCCGCGCACGGGGCCAATGTCATTAAGGCCCACCTTCAGCATCTTCAAGACCACGGCGAGGAGGGACATCTTCAGGAGGCGCTCTCATATTTGCGGGAGAGCGACATTTCGATTCCCGAATATGGACCCCTGGTGCACGCCCGCGTGCATCACGCATGCCCGGGATCCGCTCCAGTGGACATGAGACAAGGGCGGAGCCGACCCGAGCCGGTGGAAACAGGCGATGAAGGCGAAGCCGGCTCAGAGCTTCGGCAGTGGCCGGTCCAGCTCAAGCTTCTCAATCCGGCGGCCCCATATTTCGATGATGCGCATCTGCTCATCGCAGCCGACTGCGTTGCGTATGCGTATGCAGGATTCCATCGCCGGTTCCTCAGGGACAGGATTATGATCATCCTCTGCCCGAAGCTCGATCCCTATATTGATGAATATGTTGACAAGCTCGCGGCGATCATGTCAATGCATGAGATACGCTCCATTACCATCGCCCGCATGGAAGTGCCCTGCTGCGGGGGGGTGGGCGTCATACTCGCAAAGGCGATGGACAGGGCGGGGAAGAAAATCCCCGTGAGCGAGCACATCATCAGCATCAAGGGCGATTTACTCCATGAGGATCCATTACCTACAGCACGTGCCCTTTGAAGGGCCGGCGCATCTTTCCTCCGTTGTTCGTCCAATGGGGGCGGAGCTGACCCATTCCCTTCTATTCGCGGGCCAGGAGCCGCCAGAGCCGGCCGTATTCGATCTTCTCGTCGTGCTGGGCGGCCCCATGGGCGTGCATGACGAGAAGGAGCATTCATGGCTTGCCGGGGAAAAGCAATATATCGAACTGGTTCTTGAGTCCGGGAAAAGGATCATCGGCATATGCCTGGGCGCGCAGCTCGTCGCCTCTGTACTTGGGGCGCGCGTGTATAAAAACCGGTATAAGGAGATAGGCTGGTACCCGGTCACGAAGACCGCCGAAGCGCGTTCATCCCCGCTGGGAAGCATTTTGCCCGGGGTGTTTCCGGCGTTCCATTGGCACGGGGATACCTTCGACATACCTTCGGGTGCGGTCCATATGGCCGAAAGCGCCGCGTGCGCGAACCAGTGTTTTTTGTATGAGGACAGGGCTCTCGGATTGCAGTTCCATCTGGAATCCACTGCCGATAGCATACGTCTCCTGCATGACAACTGCGGGGATGAGCTTGACGGCGGCGGGTATGTACAGACGAGTGATGAGATTCTCAAGACCGGCCATATCGCCGAGAGCAATCTTCTGTTTGAAAGGATCCTCGTAGAAATTTTGAAGTGAGGATCGGAGAGATTGATGGGTTATAGCTCACCCGCGCTTATTAATGATGAGCGCGTTCAGAGGGACGTTGATGTGCTCGCCGAGTTCATATCCATCTATTGTTCGGCAAAGCACGAGGGGGAAAAAGCTCCGTCTTCCGGCGCAGGCGGGATCGTGGGCCGTTATCTTGCGGGAAACACGTTGCGGTACTGCAGGAATTGCCGAAGTCTCCTGCTGCATGCGGTTTCGAAACGCGTGCTCTGTCCCTATGATCCTAAGCCTTCGTGCAAGAAGTGTCCCGCGCATTGCTACGGAGAGGGCTATCGTGAAAGGATACGGGAGGTGATGCGTTTTTCCGGCATGGAGCTTATCAGGCGTGGCAGGTTCTCTCTGATAAAAAAATATTTGTTCTGACCTCTATCATGAAAATTTCATTTTTTATGGAATTTGCTATTGACACCGGTGCAACCCTGTATGTAGCTTACTTCTAAAAGCCATGAAGGAGCCTCCACATGGATCAACTTGTAATCAATTTCGTCAAATACTACCCGTCATTAATATACCACACCATCTACATCGGCGCAATCATCGTGGCCTTTATCGCGCTCTGCGGGTGCATCAGGTTCGGTATAGCAATTTGGAGAAGGCACAAGGGGATTTATCCCCCTGCAACGAGCCAGATGGAGGAACATTGAAAAGCTCAACCGGCCGCATTCCGAATATCCTTGAAACAAACCACCAGGTTATGTCCATCCTGCCTCTGTAGGGTCCCGTCAGGCATTTCATGAGAAAAAATCTGATTACTACATCGGCTCGATGGGGCAGAATCTCCTACCGTAAAAACGGAGACTTTCCCGGGCCCGCCATCGTTTTTGTCCACGGCGCCATAGGCGACTCGCGGCTTTTCCGATACCAGCTGAGATATTTCGGCCAGCGGCACAAGACGATCGCCGTCGACCTACCGGGCCACGGCCGGTCCGATACCGGCAATGCGCCCGACATGCCTGATTTTATTGAAGCGATCGAGGACGTCATTGATCAAGAAGGGATATACTCATACGTGCTGGTCGGACATTCCATGGGAGGGGGCGTGTGTCTGGAGGCGCATCAGAGAGGGCTTCCCGGGCTCAAGGGCATGGTTCTCGTTTCAACTTCATCGGTGCTGCCGGTGACCTCTACACTTGCGGACATCGTCAAACGGGATGATATGGACGCGCTTGCGAAGCTCATTGCGGGCGCGGTATTCGGCAAAAGCACTGAAATCCTCGCGGGATTCGCCAAGCAGGCGTTAAACGGCATCGACAGGGACGTAATAAGGGCGGATGTCGAGCTATGCGGACGAATGGATTATACCGGCATGCTCGCCGGGATCGATATACCTGTCCTTGTAGTATCCAACAGGTTTGATCTGGTCGTCGCACATGAAAAGAGCGCCACGCTTCATCAGGGAATCCCAAACTCACGCCACGTAATATTTGAAGAGAACGGGCACATCCCCTTTTTCGAGAATTCTCATTCCTTCAATGCGGCGGTCGATGTGTTTTTGAAGGAGATCGGGTTTGACTGACCGGGATGGGTGCCCCGATTCGGGGTTATTGATAATACCGGAACGCCGCCCGTCGGGCGCATGTCCCCGGCAGGCCAATGAAATACTTGACAAATCACGCATTGTTTAACATTTTAACAAAAAGCTTCAGTGGCATTCAGTAAAATAATTTGTATATTTGTATCAGCCGCGATGTTTACACATCATACGACGAAAGAAGCACCTTGTGCGGAACATCAATCAGTTGTGGTGAAGAACTTACGCGGCCAATAATTTTTAACCGGGGGAAACCATGTCGATAAAAATATCAATCAACGGTTTCGGCAGGATTGGGAGGAACGTGCTTCGGGGCATACTCGGCGACCCCAAGGCATACGGGGATATCGAGGTCGTAAGCATCAACGATCTGACCGACGCCAAGACCCTCGCGCATCTTTTTAAATACGATTCGATATTCGGGATCTTCAAGGGGGAGGTGTCGCACGCCCAGGACACAATAAAGGCAAACGGCAAAAGCATCAAGGTGCATTCTGAAAAGGACCCCGGCAAGCTTCCGTGGAAGGCCGAGGGTATTGACGTGGTCGTTGAATCCACCGGCATTTTCAGGGATAAGGAAAAGTGCTTGGCCCACATCAACGCGGGGGCCGGAAAGGTCATAATAACCGCGCCTGCTAAAAACGAGGATATCACCATCGTACTCGGCGTCAATGAGGACAAATACGATAAGAACAAGCACCAGGTCATATCCAACGCCTCATGTACGACCAACTGCCTCGCGCCCGTCGTGAAGGTCCTGCACGAGCGCTTCGGCATCGAGAAGGGGCACATGACCACGATACACTCCTACACGAACGATCAGCGCATTCTCGACCTGCCGCACAGCGATCTGAGGCGCGCGCGTGCGGCCGCAATATCCATGATACCCACGACGACCGGCGCGGCAAGGGCCGTATCCCTCGTGCTCCCGGAGCTCAAGGGGAAGCTTGACGGCAACGCCATACGCGTGCCCACGCCTGACGTGTCGGTGATCGATCTGGTGTGCATCGTGAAGGAAAAGGTCACTGAGGAAAAGGTCAACGCGGCCATGAAGGAGGCGGCTGAGGGCAAGCTCAAGGGCATACTCCAGTATTGCGACGAGGAGCTCGTCTCCATAGACTTTCTCGGCAATCCGCATTCTTCGATCGTGGACGCGCAGTTCACCAAGGTCATCGACGGCAATATGGTGAAGGTGCTGTCCTGGTATGACAATGAATGGGCCTATTCACTCAGGGTGGTCGATCTGATCAAATATATCATGAAATGATGGAATTGACATGTTTCGAATATATGCAATAAATGAATTTAAAGCCCCCCTCAGGGTGGCGAAGGGGGGATAAGGAGCCCGCATGGCGCGACGGAAGATTTTTGCCGGCAATTGGAAAATGTATACAACCCTTCAGGAGGCGCTTGACCTGGCGAAGGGTATTTGCGCGGGCGCATCCGGAGTAGGCGACCGCGAGGTCGTTATCTTTCCGCCGGCTCCGTACGCGAAGGCGGTAGCGGACCTGTGCCGCGGTTCGAATGTGGCGGTTGGGATGCAGAACATGCACTTCGAGCAGGAGGGCGCCTTTACCGGCGAGGTCTCCCCGCCCATGGTCAGGGACTGCGGATGCAGGTACGTGCTCATCGGCCATTCCGAGAGAAGGCATGTGTTCGGCGAGACCGATGATCTGGTCAACAAAAAGGTGCACGCGGCGTTGAAGAACGATATCGAGCCGGTCGTCTGCATTGGCGAGCTTCTGGAGGAGCGCGAAAAAGGGTTGACCACTGAGGTGCTGCGGCGCCAGCTTGACAAGGCCTTTGCCGGCATAGGCGCCGACTACATGAAAAGGACGGTCGTTGCGTATGAGCCGGTGTGGGCGATCGGCACCGGCAAGGTGGCGACGCCGGAAACGGCCGAAGACGCACACGGGTTCATAAGAAGCGTCATGAGGGAATTGTACCCGGGTGATACGGCGGACGTGCTCCCGATTTTGTACGGTGGATCGGTCAAGCCCGACAACATTGCAGGCCTTGCGCGCACGGGTAATATCGACGGGGTTCTCGTAGGCGGAGCGAGCCTCAAGGTTGATTCATTCCTTGAGATCATACGCGTAAAATAGTGTAATTCGTTTGAGGTGATTCATGGGTATAATTATTACGATTTCTACGGTTCTTTTTTTGATTCTCTGCATTCTGCTTAACATTATCATCCTGCTTCAATCGGAGAAGAGCGCGGGCATGGGTATCCTGGGAGGATCGAGCCAGTCGACGTTCGGCTCCTCAACCGCGGATGTGATCAGCAAGGCGACAGGGGTCATGATCACGTTGTACATGTTGGGCTCGCTGGGCCTTGCCGCTCTTGAATCAGCGAGGTCGGGTTCGATAAAAGAGGAGCTGCTCAAGCCGCCGAGCGCCGCGCAAGGTGCACCCGAGGGAGTTGAAGCGAATCCCGCTCAAAAAAATAAGACAGAACAAAGCCAGCCGGAACGATAATTAAAAGGTTATGGACAGACGGATGTCGTCCCGAGCGTGCCAACGCATATAAAACGAAGAGGAGTTCTCCAATGGTCAATAATAACTATATATTCACCTCCGAGTCCGTGTCGGAGGGGCATCCGGACAAGGTCGCCGATCAGATATCCGACGCCATACTCGACGAGCATATTAAAGGTGATAAGAGGTCCAGGGTCGCCATGGAAACCCTGGTGACGACGGGCAGAGTCATACTTGCGGGTGAGATCACCTCATCATGCGAGGTTGACTATGAAAAGGTCGCGCGCAGAGTCGTTGCGGACATCGGCTACACGGACGCCGATATCGGATTCGACGCCGACACCTGCAATGTGGATATTTACGTGCATTCCCAGTCTCCTGACATCTCACAGGGGGTAACCGAGGGGCAGGGCCTTTTTTCCGAGCAGGGTGCCGGCGACCAGGGCATGATGTTTGGATACGCGGTGGCGGAGACCGACGAGCTGATGCCCATGCCGATATTGCTCGCTCATAAGCTGGTGAAGCGGCTCGCGGATGTGCGGAGGAACGGAGAGCTTTCTTTCATAAGACCTGACTCCAAGTCCCAGGTGACCATCGAGTATTCCGACGGCAGGCCGAAGCGGGCGGAGGCAATCGTCGTATCCACACAGCATTCTCCCGAGGCGAGCCACAAGGAGATCACGGAAGGAGTTATCGAGACGACCATCAAGAAGGTCATACCCAAGGACTTCATCGATAAAAACACCAAGATTTACATAAATCCCACGGGACGCTTTGTAGTAGGCGGACCGTACGGAGACACCGGGCTGACCGGAAGGAAGATCATCGTCGATACGTACGGAGGCATGGGCCGTCACGGCGGGGGTGCATTTTCCGGCAAGGACCCGTCAAAGGTCGACCGTTCGGCGGCGTATATGGCCCGTTACATCGCCAAGAATGTGGTCGCGGCAGGCCTCGCCCACCGGTGCGAGGTGCAGCTCGCGTACGCGATCGGCGTGGCCGAACCGGTTTCGGTTCTGATCCACACCTTCGGAACCGGGACCATTCCGGAGGAAAAGATATCGGATCGCGTCCGTGCCACGTTCAGGCTCAAGCCCGCGGGCATCATCGAAATGCTGGACTTGCTGAATCCGATTTTCAGATCTACCTCGAACTACGGACATTTCGGCAGGGAAGACGCCGGGTTCGTGTGGGAAATGACGAACATGGCGGGCGCGTTGAAAAAATAGCGCTCCCGCCGCTTCATAATATGAAAGCAGAAAGCCATATGGAAGCTATATGGCTTTTTTGTTGTGCCCGTAATCGGCAGAGAATTCCGATAATAATATCAGGATGAGATACACAAGGTTGGAGGACTGCGTATGAAAGAAATAAGGCTCAGGTCGTTTTCGTATCGATGCTCCTGCGGTTATGAGGTCAGGGTTTTTTTGGATTTCGGCGTGCCGCAGGAAGTATTCAAGTGCAGAATGTGCGGCGGCTCCGTTTCAAGAAAAGAATGTTGATCCCCTTTTAGGGCTTCCCATCAGGTTTCATCATCAGTTAATTTTCGTTTGATACATATGCATGTATCGGACCCATCTCCGGACCGTTGATTATTTTGTAACCAAACCCATGCCGATTTACACAAATTTTTATTATGTGCACATCTAAAAACCGCTTTTTCCAATATTACAACAACAAAAAAAGCAGTTTTATCCTTGACTGTGCCCGAAAGGAAACATCCATAAAAGGTTTTTAGAAGTTTCCTTATACTGTGTCGTAAAGTGCAGCAGGTATTATATATTCTTGACATTAAAGAGATATCATAATATTTATGCACGTCGGTCTCGCAGGCGGTAATCATACATAGCAGAAGCCTGCTCCTCAATAAAAGGTTTTTCATGAGAAGATTAACATTGACATTAATCATTGGGGCGTTGCTCTGCTTTCCCCATCTCATTTTCCCGCAGGCTTCCAAATTTGAAGGCAAAATAGTCAAAAGGATATACTTCCAGGGACTGAAGAACGTCGACGAGGCCGACTTAAATTACATAATAAAAACCACCGTCGGCTATCCGCTCAAGTCCGAGGAGATCCGCGACGACATAAAAAAAATATTCAAAAAGGGCAATTTCGAAAGCATCGTCGTCGAGGTTGAAAATTACGAGGGCGGCGTCCGCGTTAAATTCATCTGCAAGGAGAGGTCGCTTGTCAAGTCGGTCGAGTTCAAGGGTATTCAGGAGATTTCCGAGACCGATCTGGCCGCCGCCATTCCGGTGAAGGAGGGTGCGGTGCTCCGGAAGGATTATCTTGAAAAGAGCGTGAGCGCCATTAAGAAAAAGTATGAGGACGAGGGATTGTTCAACGCCGTGGTCAGGTACGAGGTCAAGCCGGTCAAGGTGGGGGAAAATACGGTCAAGGTTGTTTTCATCATAGATGAGGGGGAGGAAGTCAAAATCAGGAAGCTTTCGATCCTCGGGGCGAAAAAATTAAATGAGAGCGAATTGAAGGCGGTCATGGACACCACCGAGCAGGGATTGTTCAGGGAGGGTACCTTCAAAAAGGACGTATGGGAGCAGGATAAGGCGAAGCTCATAGCATATTACCGGCAATACGGCTATCTTAACGCCCAGATACTCGACGAGGACATCGAATACGAATGGACCGACCCTGAAAAGAAGGAGAAGAGATGCATTTTCATCACGCTCAAGATCAGCGAGGGTGAGCGTTACTATTTTGACAAATACACCGTACATATCGTGGGGAAGGAGGGGGAGACCGTTTTTACCCCGAAAGAGATAATGAAGGACCTCGAGCAGGATACGAGCGGCGCGGTCTTTAACAATACCCTGTACCAGATGGACCAGCATGCGATCAGCTTCAAATATGCCTCCAAGGGCTATATTTTCGCCAGGGTCATTCCCAGGCAGACCGTGACCGAACGCGATGTCACGGTCTATGGCGAAAAGGTCAAAAGAAAGTTTGTGGCGGTTGATCTCACGATCGAGGTGGGAAGCAAGGCGTACATCGACCTGATTATTGTCAAGGGCAACAAGAAGACCAAGGACAGGGTCATCAAAAGAGAGGTATTGCTCAAAGAGGGGGACCTGTTTGATTCGGCCAAAGTCCAGCTGTCGCGCGAAAAGGTGTACAATCTCGGTTTCTTCAAGCAGGTCAACATCGACGTGAGGCCGGGGACACGCGAGGGATACGTTAACCTGATCGTAGATGTGGAGGAGCAGCCTTCCGGCACCATTTCGCTCGGCGGCGGATACGGGACCACCTCGGGGTTCTCGATATTCGCGGACGTTGCCGAGAACAACCTTCTCGGCAACGGCCAGAGGGTGGGGGTCAGGTTCGAATACGGTCCCGAGCGGCAGTCGCTGGCCCTTTCTTTCAACGAGCCGTGGCTTTTTAATATTCCCATGGGTATAAACACCTCGGTATTTTACAGCCTCTACAAGGTCAGGTCGAATCAGACCATCTTTCCTACAAGCAATGAAGAGGCCCGCTACGACCGGCTGGCGTTCGGATACGGGTTCGGCCTGAGCTACCGCTTCTGGGATTACTTCAGCGCCGGGGCTTCATGGACACACGCGTTCACCAAGGTGACGAACCCGACATCCAACTGCTCCGAGGAGATATACTACACCCAGTCGCTCGGGTTCCAGGAGAAGCGGTCTATCGTTTTATTCTTCGCGCATGATTCAAGGGACAATTACCTGAATCCGACGAAAGGGGCGAACATCGATATCGCCGTCAATTTTACCGGCGGCAACGTGCTGGGAGGGTCTGACCATTACATAAAAATCTCCCCATCATTTTTTGTATATTTTTCCCCGTTCCATCTTCCCTTTCTAAAGAACTTTCCATGCGTGTTCGAGGTGCGTTTAAGCGGGGATTTCATCGTCAAGCCGTTCGGCGTACATCAAATAGCCAGGAAACAGCCGTATCAGAGCAATCCTTTGATTAACATTGACCTGAAGGACCCGTGGCTTGAGCCTGAGGACCGGCTGAATATGGGCGGCCCCGAGACCCTGCGAGGGTGGGACTATTACGACAAGAGGTTCCCGCTTTCATGGCAGAAGGTGGGTCTCTTCCATCGGATACTGTACGGGATTGAGTTCAGGGTTCCCATCATGCCCTCGATGCTCTGGGTGGTCTTGTTCGTGGACGCGGGATCGCTCTGGTCCGATACCTTCTGGGAGAAGACCCTGTACAAGGACAATCAGACGATCATAGACAATGATATACAGACGCACAAGCTGTACCGGATACAGGACTTCGGCAAGGTGAATTTGCTGAGCTACTTCAGATACTCCTATGGCTTCGGACTCAGGATACAGATTCCGATGATGCCCCTCAGGTTCTGGTTCGGACAAAAGGTGGTTTATGAGGGCGGGTTCAGGCAGCTCGGCGGGTTTACATTCCAGTTCGCCATAGGCGACATGAGGTTCTGATGAGGGGCGCGCAGGCATGGGAAAGATATTTTTGTGCATCATATCGTCGGTAATAATCCTCCAGCCCGCACGCGCCGCCAAGAAGGACGCAATACGAAGGGCCTTTGCCGGATTTTCCGGCGGATACGTGATCTACATCAGCAAGAAGAGCTTTTCACTCGAAGTGTATGACCGCAGCGTGTCGCCGGTAGCACGATACCTCATAGCGTACGGCTCTAATCCGGACGGAAAGCCCAAGCTCCATAGAGATGATAACCGGACCCCTGAAGGAGTGTATTACGTCAAAGAGATATTGAGCATGAACGCCGACAGCGATTCCCCTTCATACCGTAAGCTCAGGGACATGAACAGGATTTACTTTCGGGCCGCAAACGGGCATCACAAGTTCGGCAGTCCAGGGACCGACCTCGGGAAAAACGCGTACGGACCCAGGTATTTCGCCCTTTCCTACCCGAACGCCGGGGATAAAAAGCGCTATCGCCGGGCCCTCGCACATGGTGCGATACCGCGGATCAATGGCAGGCTGCCGGGAATCGGGTCCGGCATCGCGATACACGGGAACAACGACGTGCACGGTATCGGACACCGTTCATCCAGCGGATGCATCAGGATGTATAACCGCGACATCATAAAATGCGAGCGGTATATCAGGCTTGGGACGCCGGTGATTATCGCGCCGGAGTGAAGGAGGGAAAGTCGTGATTCATATCCGTCTCTCATGCAGTCCTCATGCGCGTTTTTTATGTTGACATTATAACCGACGCCCATGAATACTGTTGCTGATTTTTTTGCAGGAGGAAGACATTGTTACCATTAATCGGAATCGCATTCGCTGCGTCTGAAGGAACGGCAACCGGCCAGGGGGCTTCTTCTCCTTTGGGGCAATACGGCTTTTTGATTCTTATGGTGCTTACTATCGGGATTTTTTATTTTTTGATGATCAGGCCGCAGAAAAAAAAGGAGAAGGACCGGATCGCCATGGTATCCGCCCTGAAAAAAGGGGACAGGGTACTGACCGCCGGGGGCATGTACGGAATTGTCGACGGCTTTAAAGATGCCGATATCATCATAGTGAAAATCGGAGGAAATACGAAAGTCGAATTCACCAAAACCGCCGTACAAGCGAAGGTGCCGTAAGTTTTGTGAAACGTCGCATTACATGTTGCGCGCTGTTGTGTTCAATCCCCCTCTTTTTCTACGCAACCGCCGGCGGTCGGGACCGTAACGGGAATACAAACCAGATCAAGGAATCCGGATCCATCGAGGCATCGGGGGAGAAGAAGGATGAGGGTGCGGAGCATAAGCTGGAACCTTCCTTGAAGGAAAACGCGGTTCCCGAGGACACGGGTAAAGCCGCGGAACCGGGCGAGGTGAAAGAGACTGAAGAGCCGGCGGCGGATGCTGAGAAAATCAGCGATGAGAAAAGCGGGAAGCCCGTAAGAAAAAGGGCCGGAAACCGCAAAAGCACAGAGCCCGTCCGGGAGCCGCGGGATGACCTGCTGTTGATTGATAATGAGGGTATACGAAACGGCCGGATTCCGGGAATCACACTCAAGACTGAAAAGAGCCCGGACAACGCAATAGTCAAGATCCCCGAAGACAAGATCGCCCGAAAAACGGAAGATAAAAAAAAGAAAAACAGGGGCCTGTTCGGAGCGAGTACGGAAACCATAGCCAAGGTGGGCCTTCTTCTTTTTATTCTGATCGTGCTGATCATATATAAAACAAGGACAAAAAAGACGAAGCGGAAGGTCGTGCGGACCATCCACAAACGATGATGTTCAGGTGACATGAATGACCAGAGGAATGATATACAAGACCGTTTTTATCCTGGCGCTGATCGCGTTTTCGATCATTTTGATCCTGCCGACCGTCGGCGTAAAGAGCATGAAGATTTTTCTCTCGAAGGATATCACCCAAGAGCAGATAGCCGCCGTAGAGAAAAAATTTCCGGCTGACGAGTACACCCTCGAGCACAGCGGGAACATCATACTCGTAAAAGGCACGAACATTACCGATGCGGTTATGAACGACGTCAGGAATTTTCCGGGTGTTAAGGACGCGGTCATATTGAAGCACTGGGCCGAAAAGTTATTCCTGGCGAAGAAGATCAACCTCGGCCTCGATCTCCAGGGCGGCATGTACCTGGTGCTGCAGGCCGATTTTAAAAAGATCGAAAGCAGGTCCCTGGAAAAGAAAAAGCTCACGGACAAGGAGAAGACCGAGCTCACCCACCAGGCCCTCGAGCTGATACGGAACCGGATCGACAAGTTCGGCGTTTCCGAGCCTTCAATCCGCCCGCGCGGCAACGACTCCATTGAAATCCAGCTTCCCGGCGTGAAGGACCCGAGGGCGGTCAAAAAAGCGATCGGGACCACGGGGAGGGTGGAATACCACTTGGTCGATGACGAGTACACGAAAAGGGCCGGCGAGTGGATACAGAAGAATTACCGGGAAAAGCAGCTTCCCGTAGATCCGGACAAGCTCAACAAGCTGTTGGACGAAATTGCGGCTGGAATCAACCTCCCCAAGGACCGGGAGGTTCTGTTTTACTGGGACCGCGTCAAGGGTTCCAAGAACATCATTCCCATGTACCCGATCGTCCTCCACCGGCACGTCGCGCTCGCCGGCAACGATATAAGCAAGGCGTGGGTCGGCCGCGACGAGTATGGAGGATATGCGGTCCACTTCACCACCACCGCCGAGGGCGCCACGAAATTCGCCGAGGTCACGTCGAAAAAGAACTGGGGCAAAAAGCTCTCCATCGTCATCGATGACAAGGTGCGGAGCGCCCCGCGGCTCAACGTCCAGATCACGAGCGGCCAGGCGGAGATCACCGGGAATTTCACCTTTGAGGAGGTCGACACCCTTACGCGGATCATAAAAGAAGGGGCCCTGCCGGTCGACCTGAAGGTCATCGAGGAGCGGACCGTCGGTCCGTCCCTCGGACAGGACTCGATCGTGGCGGGGGTGAAGGCGGGATTTCTGGGGCTCGCCAGCATCATGATCTTCATGCTCCTGTATTACCGATTGTCCGGCATCATCGCCAATATCGGCCTCATCCTGAACACCGTATTTCTCATGGCGCTTCTGTCGTGGCTCGGCTTTACCCTAACCCTTCCCGGCATTGCGGGGGTCATCCTCACCATCGGTATGGCGGTTGACGCCAACGTCATAATCTATGAGCGGATCAAGGAGGAGTTCTGGTCGGGGAAATCGGTCAGAATGGCGATCAATATGGGGTTCGACAGGGCGTTCTGGACCATTTTCGATTCGAACATCACCACGCTCCTTTCCGCCTTTATCCTGGCCCAGTTCGGGACCGGGCCCATAAAGGGATTCGCCGTCACCCTCGCGATCGGCCTGATCGCCAGCATGTTCGTCGCCCTGTATATCACGCGGTTCATTTACGAGCTGATATCCCTGAACAAGAAAATCAAACATCTCAGCATTTAAGGAGGCCCTGCTTGAAAGAGCGCATCATTCCATTTCTGAAATACCGGTACTGGGCCTATGTGTTTTCCCTGTCGCTTCTGATCATCTTCGTGGTGATCACCATATTCCAGGGAGGCCTGCAATTCGGGGTCGATTTCGTCGGCGGATTGAAAATGATCGCGAAATTCGAAAAGGGCGTGCACGAGGAGCAGATCAGGGACGTGCTGAGGGCATATAGTCCCACGGTCCAGCAGGTCGGAGAAGCGGGCATCAACTCATATATAATCTCCACGAAACTGCAGCAGGACTCGGCCTACCTTGCAAAGGAAAAGATTATGGATACCCTCGAGAAGAAATATCCGGGAGTGGAGCCCCCCAGGGAGGATATGATCCTCGTCACAATCGGGGCGGGCGTGGATATGGGCGCGTTGCGGGCGGTACTGGCGGGAAAGGACGCGCTCATGCAAAAGGTCGGCGAAGGACAGAAGAACGAATACGTCATATATCAAAAAGAGAATTCCGATAAAAAGACCCGATACGACGCCGATGACATAGAGAGCATCCTCAAAAGCGATTTCAAGAACATCGATGTGTTGAGCGGCATTGCGTTCATGGTTTCGTTCAACAAGCCGGTCGATGAGGCGGTGGTTGGAACGCTGGCCAGGGAGCACGGGGTGAATGTGATGCGCTCGGGGTATCAGGAAAAGCCGACGTACATATTCTCCAGGGTTTCCTTTGACGAGGCCGAGAGGATCAGGGCGGACCTGAATAAGAATTTCAAGAACGTAGAGGTGCTGAGCGTGGAGAACGTCGGACCCGCGGTCGGGAGCTATCTCCGCCAGTCGGCCTTGAAGCTGATCATCGTTTCGATCGTCCTTATGACTATTTACCTTGCGTACCGGTTCGAGCTAAGGTACGCGGTGGGCGCCATGGTGGCGCTGGTCCATGACATCGTGCTTTCAATCGCATTTTGCGGCGTTGCAGGCATAGAGATAAACATACCGGTCATCGCCGCGCTCCTGACCATCTTCGGATACTCCGTTAATGACACCATCGTGATCTTCGACCGGATCAGGGAAAGCACACATATAGAGACCAAGATGAGCTTTATCGACGTCATGGACAAGGCCATAACCCAGACCCTCTCCCGCACGACCCTCACGGTTCTCCTGACCCTCTATTCGGTCGTAGCCCTGTACATGATCGGAGGGGAGGGCATTACCGATTTCGCCCTTGTGCTCGTATTCGGTTTCATGATAGGGGCCTATTCCTCGATATACCAGGCCTCACCCGTGGTTCTCTGGTGGGAGAAGTTCATACACCGAATGCGGGCCAGATAGGACGGGTTTCCAATCATTCATTCGCACATGCCGCGATGCCGCATGGACGCGTACGTATTCCGTGTTTTGATCTGCCAGCTCTTTGATCGGAAAGCTATGCGGCGCCCGATGATCAGCCCATGATATTGGAACATGGCTTATGATACACATCATACCGATATAGTTCAGATATGGACCGCGGCAATGAATACATGCTCCGGGCGCTGAAGCTCGCGTTCGGGCGTATGGGGAAGACCTCGCCGAACCCTCCGGTCGGATGCGTGATCGCGAAAAACGGCGCCGTGGTCTCAACCGGCGGCACCGAGCCGTACGGCGCGCGCCACGCGGAGATCGTCGCCATCTCGGGTGCTCATGTTGATCTTTCCGGCGCAGACATGTATGTATCCCTCGAACCGTGCAATCATTACGGCAAAACCCCGCCCTGCACCTCAGCCATCATTAAATCGGGAATCAGCCGCGTGTTCATTCCGATGCTGGATCCGAACCCTCTGGTCTCGGGCAGAGGGGTCGCCGAGCTGAGAAGATCCGGGGTTGAGGTGATATTCATGGACGAGATGGCGGATTACGCCGTTGACCTGCTCAGAAATTTTAAAAAATATATCCGGCAGCGCAGACCGTTCGTTTTGAACAAATGTGCCACCACGCTTGACGGCAGGATCGCGGCGAAAAGCGGCGACTCCCGCTGGATATCATCCGAACAGGCGCGGCTGTTAAGCCACAGGCTCCGCGCAAAAGCGGACGCCGTGATCGTGGGCCTGAATACATTTGTCCGGGACAATCCCTCGCTCGCGGTGAGGCTCGATTCTTTCAGCGACGAAGCGAGCAATTATTTCCGCTCCGCACTGCCGGCCGCGTGCGGAAGAGACAATTTTTTTCTCACCTCGCTGTTTACTGAGGAGCCGGTCGAGGTCCGGGCGCCCCTGAGGGTGGTGATCGGGCTTCCCCCCGATATCGTCATGTCGAGCGCCGTGTTCGCTGACGGTAATTATCTTTTTTTTGAAAAACGGTCTGCGGTCGACCGCATCGTCGGCAACGACCGGGGTATGGCGAAGAAACTCGGCAACATGCGTCTCGTCAGTATTGATACCGACTCTCCCGTTGACGAGGCGGGGCTGGTCTGCGATGAGCTCTACCGCATGGGGATCATGTTCGCCATGATCGAAGGGGGCGGGAGGCTCGCAGGTTCTTTCTTTGACGCGGGCGAGATAGACCAGTTCTTTTATGTGATCGCCCCGAAGGTCGTCGGCGGCGGAATACCCTGTCTGGACGCGCGGGGGGCCGATTTAATTGTTGACTCCATGCGTCTTCATGATGTGACGATAATGCCCGTGGGTGATGATTTCATTTACAACGGATATAAGGAGCCCGGTCATGTAGACGGGGATGGAGGCAAACCCGATGTTTACCGGAATTATTGAAGAGCTCGGCGAGATTGTAGGGATTGAAAGATCCGGCGACGGTATTCTGTTCACGGTCGGCGCGAAGCTGGTTCTTGAGGGGACGAGGATCGGCGATTCAATCTCGATCAACGGAGCATGTCTGACCGTCACCTCCCTTTCGGACCGGTCGTTTACCGTATTCGCGTCGTCCGTGACCGAAACGTCGACGACCCTCGGATCATATTCAAGGGGCAAACCGGTGAACCTGGAAAGGGCGATGGCCCCGTCCGGGAGGTTCGGCGGGCATTTTGTACAGGGACACGTGGACGGGACCGGAAGGGTGGCAAGCGTGAAACGGGGGACCGGGGGCTCACTCGTCGAGGTAGCCGCGGGCGATGAGATAAAAAGATATGTTGTCGCAAAGGGATCCGTCGCGGTGGACGGTGTCTCCCTCACGGTCGTATCATTGATGCCTCAGGGCTTTTCACTCTACCTGATACCCGAGACGCTCGCCCGCACCGTCGCGTCGAATTGGAAGCCGGGATATCTGGTGAACATCGAGGTGGACATACTGGCCAAGTATGTGGAGCGGATGCTGGATGCGTCGGCAAGGGGCGGAGGGAGCCGGCCGGATGACGAAATAATCATGAAAAAGCTTGCGGACGGGGGATTTGTTTAAAAGGGGATGCCTGGATATATCGTTTTGAGCTTGGACGATGTCGAGATGATGAAAAATTTGTCCAGATAGGCGATTTTAAAAAGGCTCATGACATCCTTATTGAGATTATATAAGATGACATTGATATTAAGGTTTTTCGCCGAGTTCATGAAAAGCATGAGGATTCCCATCCCGGATGAATCGACGAACTCGACGTGAGAAAAATCCACAAAAATGGACTTCATACCCTCCCTGATGACGGGTGTGATCTTTTCCTTGAAAATATCTACCTGCTCGATCGTGAACTTTCCCTTCAGGTGTATAACCGCAGAATCGTCAGCCGGCGTTGCGATCGATATATCCATAAATTAGTATAACCGGTTTATTGGATTAGGGCCGGCCTTTCGCGACCCTCAGCCACGCCCGACGTATCGTCCGTTCCTCCACTGGATAACACCCCCAATCACACCTTGTCAAAGGCTTTTTATTGTAAACCCGAATATTTTTTGCAGGTTGATTCGTCGTGGATCGACCGGCAAAAATATAGTTTTTTTATTTTGATAGGCCGAATGATAGATCGCGTGCACGATCTCAAGCGCCTTGTATCCGTCCGCGCCGCTCGATACGACAGAAGCATCCCCCGAGAGGGCCCGCTTCGCCTCCAGATAAAGATCGAGGAAGCAGTTGTTTTTTTTATACGAGGGGAAAGGAACCTCCTCTACGTCCCGGAAACCGGTATACAAGCGCGACCGCCTTCCCATGAACAGCTTTTCATAACCGTTGCCGATGACGATCTTTCCCTCCGTTCCCGAGATTTCAAGTTCAAACACGAAATAATTTCTGCTTCCGCCGGCTTCAAGAAACACCTCCACCCTTTGCTCGGTCGTGAGCCACGCCAGCGCGCGGTCCTCGTATCCGCGGGTCCTGCCTTCCCGGTAAAATACGCCTTCGACTTCGGTGATCTCGCCGAACAGATAGCGGATCATGTCCACCAGGTGCGTCCCGTCATGGAGGAGGGGGCCGCCTCCCTCCTCGTGCGATGAGGGGCTTTCTCCTGAGGTAAGGATCGAGGCATGAACGGTTTTTATCACGCCGATCTTTCCCCGTCCGAGGAACTCCTTGACCTTCCGGTACCGGTTATCGTAGCGCCTCTCGTGGTTGATGATTATCGCTGCGCCGCGGTCCGCGCATTCACGGATGATCATGCGGCACCTGGCAAGGTCGGGCGCCATCGGTTTTTCGAGAACGATCACGCGCGCGCCGCATCGCGCCGCCTCGACCGACACCGCATCGTGGCTTCCGGTCCAGGTCGCGACGATCACCAGCTCGGGGCGTGCGCTCTGCAAGAGGGCGCGGTAATCGCGGAACCGGTTGGCCGGAGGGATCCGGGCCTCGCTCCCGAAAAGGTCCAGGCGCTCCTGATTGATGTCGCAGCAGTGGCTCACGGACAGTCCCGCTGCGCACGCTCCGCCGTAGTGGGTGCAGGGCTTGTACCTGAGGGGGTCCTTTTCAAGAAGGAAGCCTATCCTTCCGCAGCCGATCAGGGCCGTTTTTATTTGTGGATTTTTCATCGTGCTATTTATTATTATCACAGACTCATTTGTGCAGGGAACTGTTCAATTTACATAAAAATTGTCACCCTGCCTTTGATGCTTCTCATGAATCGCGTTTTCACCATTCAGCCCCCCAACCCCCCGGAGGGGGGCTAAAATTTGCTGTTATGAAGATTAAATTGTCTCATTTTTATTTATTTTCAGCTTTTTTAAGTCCCCCTCAGGGGGATTTAGGGGGCTTGTAACGGATCGGCAAACGGTCACAGGATGGGGAGGTATTCCCTTATCTCGTAGTCGGTGATGTTGCGGTTGTACCGGTTGAGCTCGTATCTTTTGTTTTCAATGAATTTATTGAAGAGCACCTCCCCGAGGGTCTCCTTCATAAGCGTGCTCTTTTCAAAGTACCGCAGGGCGTCATGCAGGTTGGTCGGGAGCCGGGGGCAGTCGGGCTCGGCTTGCGGGGCCCCTTTCGCGCCGATATCGTCCACCGGCGCCTCAAGCTTGTAGTTTTCGTCTATTCCCTTCAATCCCGCGGCGATGATCGCCGACAGGACCAGGTAGGGATTGCAGGCGGGATCCGGGTTTTGCAGCTCGATTCTCATGGAATTCGGCTTGTCCGGCCTGCACAGTGGCACCCGCACGAGCGCGTTCAGGCTGGAGCAGCTCCAGGTCGCGTGGGTGGGGGACTCGAAGTCTTCATGGAGCCTTTTATACGAGTTGATCCACTGGTTTGTGAGCACGAAAAACTCGTTGCAGTGCGCGAGCAATCCCGCGATGTAATGTTCGGCTGTTTTGGATAGAAAGTTCTCACGGTTCCTGTCGTAGAACATGTTCTTGTCGTCCTTGAACAGGGACTGGTGGATATGGAGCCCTGAGCCGTTCTGTTCCGCGAGCGGCTTGGGCATGAAGGAGGCATGGATATTGTTCATCAAGGCGATCTCTTTGGTGATGAGTTTGAAGGTCATGATGTTGTCTGCGGTGGTGAAGGCGTTTTCGTGCCTCAGGTCGATCTCATGCTGGCTTTTGGAGGCCTCGTGGTGGGAGGAGATGACGTCGATTCCCATTTTTTCGAGTGTGAGCACGGTCCAGCGCCGGTAGTCGGTTGCGGCGTCGAGCGGGGTGAGGTCGAAGTACCCCCCCTGATCGAGGATTTCCGGCCTGAGAGAGTTCTTGAAATAGAAAAATTCAATTTCAGGGCCGGTGTAAAACGTGTAGCCCTGAGCCGCCGCCTTTTTCAGATTTTTTTTCAGAATTTGCCGCGAATCGCATTCATACGGCGTCATGTCCATCTGGTATATGTCGCAGAACATCCGCGCCACCGAATCCTCCTTCGGCCTCCAGGGGAGTATTTTGAAGGTTGAGATGTCGGGAAGCGCAATCATCTCCCTTTCGTCTGTTCGTATAAAGCCCTGGAGTGTCGAACCGTCGAACCGCACGCCCTCTGCGATAGCGTCCTCAAGCTCGTCGATGGTGATGGCGAAGCTTTTGAGGAACCCGAGGACATCGGTAAACCAGAGCCTGATGAACTTGACGTTGTTGTCATGGGCGAGCTTGAACACGTATTCCCTGTTCTGGTCCATTTCCATGCGTCGTTACCAGCTTATGAAGATCAGCACGATGAAGAGGAACAGGATAAGCAGAAAGAGGGACAGCATGATTATCGTGCCTCTGGTAAATCCTATCCGGGCTTCTTTCGGGGTCTCTTTTTTTTCTTTTCGGACGGCCTTGCCGCCGTGCAGAACCGTCATGGGTCCGTCGACGTCCGGATCATACAGCTTCAGCTTGACCTGCTTTTCCGTTTCGGTGAACTTTCCATAAATGCCGGGGGATATCAGCGTCAGGATGTCGACCGGATTGTTTTTCCCCGACCCGGCCTTTATGTCGATGATCTGGGCTGCGGTGGGGCGGATCTCGTTCTCCTCGCGGAGATCCAACTGATCAATCGCGTAATTCGCCCTGTCCGAAAGGGGCTGAATGTATACCATGAGCTTGTCCCCGACCCTGAGCTCGTAGATCGGCTTTCCTTTTACCGGCGCGACAATGGGCTTGACCGCCAGTATGACCGAGCCTTCCTCGATCGAGTAATCTTCACTCATGGAGGAGACAGTCTCGACTTTTTCAGTATGCCTGGCCGGGGTCGATGCTGCGGATGCCTCCCGGTACTCCGAGGGCGTGATTTCCTGTATCGCGGTCTCAAGGATCAGATCCTTGTCGTGCACGATCCTGTTCACCAGATCAAACAGGGTCAATTCGATCGAGTTATAGTCATAATCAGAAACATTGTTATAAAGGAGGGTCAGCGAATTCATCTGCTGGGAGAATTTCTTGAACTGCTCCATAATGCCGGTGGTCATGCTGGCGTTGAACGTCCCCTTCCATTTCGCGTTTGCGATGAACTCTTTATATTTAAGCCAGTCTTCATGCGGCTCCAGGTCATACAGGTCGGAGTAGGTTGAGACGACGGCGTTGTAAGTGTCAAAGCTGCTTCTGTCCTTGAAGATGAGAATAAACTGGCCGTACAGGCTCAGGGAGCCAGCCTTGAATCTGCCCTTCACGATCAACGTGGAATCTCTGGTTTCTTGGAATTCGCCCGTATTTGGAGCCATACGTCTGCTTTGATTCCTGTTTGTTTTTTTGACTTTATTTCCCCGCAGAAGAAAAGCCCGGGGGATATACATCAGACTTTTTGAAATCGGGGTAATTCTAGCCTCAAACCCGTTTGTGTCAATATAAAAATGCCCGGCCAGGGCTTGAAGGAGGTGAACTTTGCGAGAGAGTACATTACTGTTTGGAACAGCTTTGGTTTATTGTGTCTGCCACTCTGTCTTTTTTATGTGGGTAATAATTTATTTGATCACCATTAAAAATATTCAGTATTAAATCATTAAAATTTTTATCTTATGCAAATACATATTAGCATACGGGAGACTGTCCCCAAAACCCCCCAACCCCCCGGAGAGGGGCAAAAATATGCTGGGATGAAGATCAAATTGCCACACGTTCATTCATTTTTAAGATTTTTAAGTCCCCCTTTGGGGGATTTAGGGGGAATATTAGGCAATAAGGTAATTATTTTTATTACTATATAACTTTAGGGAATTAACACTG
>CAZHAD010000002.1:0-6521 GCA_964529965.1 uncultured Leptospirales bacterium
GCGGGCATGCTCGATCAGTCGACCGTGCAGGAGCTCGACTCGCTCCTGAAGAGCTATGAAAAGCAGACCACGAACCAGATATTCGTCCTCACCGTGCCGAGCATCGGCGATGCGGAGAGCATAGAGGAATATTCCATCAAGGTCGCGGAATCGTGGAAGGCGGGCCGCAAGGGTAAGGACAACGGCGTGATTCTGCTCGTGGCAAGGGACGAGCGCAAGGTCAGGATCGAGGTGGGGTACGGGCTTGAAGGCACCCTGACGGACTTGGCCTCTTCAAGGATCATCCGCAATACGATCGTGCCGCGGTTCAGGCAGGGGGATTTCTCAGGCGGAATCAGGGCGGGCGTGCTCGGGATCATCGATGCGATAGGGGATAAACATTTCAAGGCGCCCGCCGGCACCGTGGCGGAGCGGCCCGTCGTCCGGAATAACTGGAGCCAGGCCGGAGGGAGAAGCGGCTGGGTCATGCTCGCGATAATAGTCGCCGTGATCGTCCTGTTTGCTCTGAGCATGTTCGGCCGCGTTTTCAGGGGCCTGGGGATAGGCACCCTTTTCGGCGGGATCGCGTACATGATTTTCGGGATCGGTGTTTTTCTTTTGATCGCCGCGGTCCTTGGATTCATATTCGGACTCGGTTCCGGCGGAACACGCGGCACGCGAGGCGGGGGGTTTTCCTCCTGGGGCGGTTTGGGCGGTTTCGGAGGCGGAGGCTTCGGGGGCGGCGGAGGCTTCGGAGGGGGAGGAGGCGGAGGCTTCGGGGGCGGCGGAGCGTCCGGCGGATGGTAGGATTGCATACAGGAGGATCCGATGAAGATCCGGAAGCTTTTCAGCGATAAGGACAGGGAAGCGATCGCGGATGCGGTAAAATCGGTTGAAAAGGTCACGTCGGGCGAGATCGTGCCCGTGGTCGCGGAAAAGAGCGGGCATTACGAATCAGTAGAGCTCTGGTTCAGCCTCGGGCTGGCCTATTGCGCCGCTGCCGCGGCGTATGCCGCGCTTGTCATATTTCCCCACTGGTCATCCCCGTATGTTCCCGTTCACGGACAATGGCTCCTCCTCTCAGTGCATATCATCGGTTTTGCTGCAGGCCTTCTCCTGATGAGGATATCCCGGCTCAAGTCCCTCTTCATTTTCAAGGGCCGCAGCGAAAGGAGGGTCTACGAAGCGGCACTTCTGGCCTTTTACGAGCAGGGGGTGTATAAAACCAGGGACCGGACCGGCATATTGATCTACGTCTCACTTCTCGAGAAGAGGGTGATCGTCCTGGGGGACACCGGTATAAACGAAAAGGTGAAGCAGGAGCATTGGGACGGGGTGGTGAAGCTCATTGTCGGCGGCATACGGAAGGGAAACATCGCCCGGGGGATCGTCGCCGGCATACTTTCGTGCAAAGAGATACTCAAAACCCATTTTCCCGTCAAGCCGGACGATACCGACGAGTTGAAAGACGACTTGGTGATCAGATAAATCCATTATGAAAATACTCATAACCGGTGCGTCGGGGAACCTGGGCGGTCTTCTGGCCAGGCATCTGATGAAATCGAACCAACACCTGCACCTGATCGTTCATAAAACTCCCCTTCCCGATGAGATTTATTGTTATAGGAATCGAACGATATTCCAGGCCGACCTTAACGATCCTTCTACACTTGTTGAGCCGTGCCGGGACGTGGACACGGTGGTCCACTTTGCGGGCGTGCTGTTCAAGCCGTGCCCTGAAAAATTCCTTCCCCGGACCAATATCGGCTATTTCAGTAATCTGATCGATGCCGCGATAAAAGGCAACGTAAAGAAGATCGTCCTCATCAGCTTCCCGCACGTCGAAGGGGAGACGACCCCGGCCGATCCGGCCCGCGGGATCCTGACCGGAACCCCGAACACCGTGCACAGCCGAACCAGGCTGGAGGAGGAGCGGATGCTTCTCAGGGTGGCGGAGAGCGTCCCGGTCACGCCGCTGATCATGCGAATCGGCATGGTGTACGGCAGGGGAATTCTGATGATCGAGGCGGGCCGCTGGCTCGCGCGCCGAAGACTCCTTGGGGTATGGCGGCGGCCAACCTGGATCCATTTGATTTCCATCCCTGATTTTTTGAGGTCTGTCGAGGCCGCGGTGGTGAGTGAAACGGCCCGGGGGATCTATCATATCGGCGATAACACGATCATCACCCTTCAGGAGTTTCTTGACAGGGCCGCGGATTTTTGGGGATATAAAAGGCCCTGGCGCCTGCCCGTGTGGACGGTCTACACCGCCGCCGCTGCCTGCGAGCTTTTTTCCCTGATATTCGGGACCAGGTCGCCGCTGACGAGGGAGTTCATACGCATGGGCATGACATCATACTACGGCGATACGCGAAGAATGCACGAAGAGCTTATCAGCGGCCTGACGTATCCCACACTTGACGAGGGGATCGATACATTATAAATCATTTTGTGAAACTGTTTGTGGACGTGGGTACCTCGGCACGCTCGATATTCGTAAGACTTTTTCATGTTATCTATTTGTTGTTGTATCTTGTGTATTTTTTATTAGTGTATATCCCCTCCCTTGATGGGAGGGGGTGGGGAGGGTGATTACAGGATATATAAAATTTTTGGTTCCAATAAACACTAAACTATTTGCAATAACTTTTTTCACCCCCACCCCAACCCTCCCCCATGAAGGGGGAGGGGGCTAGAGACGAACCCTCAACAAAACCTGTTACAAACCTCTGTGCAGTATATCGGCCAAGGCCTTGTCCAGATCCGGGTATTTGAATGAAAAGCCCGAGTCCAAAAGCAGCCGCGGTACGGCCCGCTGACCCTTCAGCACAAAGCTCCCCAATTCGCCCAGGATGCAATTCAGCACAAAACCCGGCGCAGGCGGGATGATGGGAAAGCTCTTCAGCGCATGATTAAGCTCGTCGGTCAGTTGCTTGTTGGTGACCGGGTTCGGGGCGGTGCAGTTGACCGCTCCGCGGATTTTTTTGTGCTCCAGCAGAAACATGAATATGGACGCGAGATCATCCGCATGAATCCATGAAAACCACTGCCGGCCGGAGCCGAGCCAGTTGCCCAGGTGCAATTTAAAGATCAGGGCGAGCACCTGCATGGCGCCGCCCCCTTTTCCCAAAATTACGCCGAAACGCGTGATGGCCACCCGTGCGCCGTACTGTTCCGCTTTCAAGGCCTCGGCCTCCCAATCGCGGCTCACCCTGGTGAGGAAGTCCCTTTCAGGCCCGGGTCCGTCGGACTCGGTGACCTCTTCATCGCCATGAGGGCCGTAGTACGCCATCGCCGACACCGAGAGCAGATCGGGCTTTTTCCCCTCTGTCTTCTTGATGGCCTCAACGAGATTCCTGGTAATGAATATTCTGCTGTTGTGGATCGCCCTTTTTCTGCGGCTGGTCCACCGGGCGAATATTGAAACGCCCGCCAGGTTTATTACCGCGTCCTGCTCGGCCACGGCATCCTGCCATACGCCCGGTTTTGTCGCGTCCGCATTTAATACCCTCACCCCGTCAGGGATGTTTCTTTTTTTCCCTGGGCTGTGCGTCAGAACCGTTACTTGATGCCCCTGGTTTGACAATCGGGAAGCAAGTATCGAACCCATGAATCCCAGCCCGCCGGTTATAAATATCTTCATTACAACCTCTTAAGGATGAATTGGTATATCCCACCCTTTGGTGCGCCTTGTCAAGGGCGCGGGTTTATTTGAACAATCCGCACGTGCCGCGGATCAAGCATGCTGTTTCAATTTCTCCAACAGGTCCTCTATTTCTCTTTCCTTGGCCTTTATCACCTCTCTATATTCATAATGATGGGCATGGCGCTCCTGGACCAGCGCGGTTGTATATTCTTTTTCCAATAAATTAACAAGGAAATCAACATCCTCTTTTATCAAATCTATGCAACTTAATGTATTCACCTTTACGCCTCTTTTCTAATCAATTTTGTCTGCAGCTGAGCGGGCGCTCGCACACTGCCTCGCTTCTTCTGCGCTATAATTATATTAATATATATATTAAAATTTGGAATTCCAAAATAAAAAATGTATTATATTTGCACCGCCCGCCGGGCGGTGCAAATATAATATCTTAACCCTCGGAGTAGCCGTACTCCCTTGCATTAACGTTGTTGTGCTTTTCCCACTTCAGGGTGGAATGGGGGGTGGGGCCGTAGTCGTGACCGGGCCATACGATCGTGTCCTCAGGAAGCTCCATCAGCTTCCGGATGGAACTCCCCAGGGCCCGCCTGTCTCCGCCCGGCAGGTCCGTCCTGCCGCTGTCACCCACGAAAAGGGTATCGCCGGTAAAGAGGTTCCCGTCGGCGTAAAAGCAGATCCCGCCCCGCGTGTGGCCCGGCGTGTGAATTACGCGCAGTTCGATCTCGCCGACGCGGAAAACCGTTTCCTTGTCCAGACTGACGTCCACATCGCGGTTTTTGGCGTCAAGGGCGTGCATCACGATTTTCGCCCCGGTCAGCTTTTTCAGCCTGTCGTTTCCCGCCGTATGGTCGCTGTGGTTGTGGGTGTTCAGGATATACTTGATCGTATAGCCCTCGCGTGCGGCTTCTTCGACGATCCTCTCGACGTCGCCGCCGGGATCGATGACCGCCGCTTCTTTTGTCGCCGGGCACCCCACGACATAGGCGAACACGTCCATGTAACCCACCCTGAGCTGTTTTACAAACATGAGACTGCTCCTTTTTACGTTCAGTGATATTGTTAAATCTGATTTAAATAATGGCGAGTGCGTTGTTGATCTGCTGATACGGTTAATCAGGCTTAAAAATTATGAACGATTCATATTTGAGAAAGTCAAATTCGCGCGTGACCGTGTATCCTGCCGCCTTCATTTCCTGGATCAGCCGTTCCCTGGGCGTATAGTGGCCCGATATCCTCATGAGGAAACCCCTGCCGTTATGCTCCACTATCGCCACGTTTCCCCCCGGTTTCAGCGCGCTTTTAAGTTTTTTGAAATAATCGACCTGGTGCGACAGGTAGTGGACGACGTTCCGCATAAATATCAGGTCAACGCTGCGGGGCGGGAGCTCGGAATTGTCGTGTTTTGCCAGCACCGGGATGACGTTGTCAAGACCGGCCTTGTGTGCCCTTGAAACCACTATATCCAGCAGCTTTCGGTCGATGTCAACGCAATAGACCCTGCCCTTGTCGCCGGTCGCCCTCGCGAGTCTGACGGTAAAGTATCCCCCGCCCGAGCCCAGGTCCGCGATCGTGCTCCCGGGTTTTATACTCAGCGACTTTATTATCTCGCCGGCCCTGCTCGACGGTTGCTTTGCGGCGTAATTATACAGTTTTGCCTTGGTTTCGGGAGAGCAATCAAGTCCCGGCAAAATGAAAAATAGGGACAGAGCTATTAAAATCCATGGTGAATGTGTTTTTTTCACCTTGAGTGGATTCATCATATTCACCTTCCTCTTGCGTATGCGGGCATGCATCAAAATTGCTGCTTTTCGGTGGAACCCTCAAGCGCCGTCGTGTCGGATTTACCCTGGGAGATGATCATGGATATCTCATCAAAGTATTGCGTTCCTACGAAGCTCTGGTGCTTGACTGCGGCATAGCCGTTTTTGGCGCTTTCAAATTCGGTATTCTGGAATTCCGAGTACGCGGACATTCCTGACTTCTTGTATTCGCGCGCCAGGTCGAACATGCTGTGGTTAATCAGATGGAACCCGGCAAGCGTCACAAACTGAAATTTATATCCGAGCTCGCCTAAACGCTTCTGGAAATCGGCTATTTGCCGCTCGCTTAGGTTTTTAGACCAGTTGAACGAAGGGGAGCAGTTATAGGCCAGGAGCTTCCCCGGGAATTTCGCATGGATGGCCTCCGCGAATTTTTTCGCCTCATCATAATCGGGGGTCGAGGTCTCGAACCAGAGCATGTCCGCGTAAGGCGCGAACGAAAGCCCTCTGGAGATGCAGGCGTCGATTCCGCCCCTGAACCTGTGGAAGCCATCATCGGTCCTGGGCTTGTCCTCTATGAATTCTTTATCCGCGGGGTCCACATCGCTTGAGATCAGGCTCGCGCTGTTGGCGTCGGTCCTGGCCGTCAGCAATACCGGCACGTTGTACACGTCCGATGCGAGCCGCGCGGCCATGAGCACGCTGAGGAACTGGCTCGTCGGCACCAGCACCTTGCCCCCCAGGTGGCCGCATTTTTTATAGCTGGACAATTGATCCTCGAAATGCACGCCGGCCGCGCCCCAGCGGATCATCGCCTTCATGAACTCGAACACGTTCAGGGGCCCGCCGAATCCCGCCTCGCCGTCGGCCAGTATCGGGACGAACCAATCGACATCGTCCCTGCCCTCGAGGTGCTGGATCTGATCGGCCCTCATGAAGGCGTTGTTGATCCTCTTGACGAGATTCGGCGCGCTGTCCGCGGGATACAGGCTCTGATCCGGATAGGTTTCAAACGCTTCGTTCATATCCGCAGCGACCTGCCAGCCGCTGACGTAAATAGCCTTTAAGCCGGCCTGCACCATTTCAACTGCTTGATTTCCGGTCAGCGCGCCCAGCGT
>CAZHAD010000002.1:6621-33805 GCA_964529965.1 uncultured Leptospirales bacterium
ATTACAGTTCATATTTATTATAATCTTTCGCAGCAACGCGAAGAATTATTCAATATGTAATGAATTTTTTTCATACAAGATAATAAACACTTTCCTTCCGACTCTGCCTCTCCGCACGGGTCTTTTTGTACAATCCCGTGAGATCAGTCTCTGCAAGAGACGATTGAATGACTTTAAAGATACTGATACGCCTCTAATGTCAGAAATTCTATAAAATGCCCGTCAAGCGTGATACGCTCGAATATATCAGCCGCCTTCGGATAATTCAAGGCGGTAAAATTTCCCTCCCCGATTTCCTCTTTGATTTTCAATGATTCCTCCCTGAGAAGCTTCTTAAATAGATCAGGCGTAATTACTCCACCGTCCTGAATCGCCGCACCGTGCCTTATCCACTGCCATATCTGGCTCCGGCAGATCTCGGCGGTGGCGGTGTCCTCCATCAGGTTAAGGATAGGGACGCTTCCCTCCCCTCCGAACCACGCGGCAAGATACATGATGCCCACTTTTATATTGATGCGGAGGCCCTCCTCGGTAATGCTTCCCTCAGGAATTTTAAGCAGGTCCCGTTCGTCGATACGGACCTCCGAGCGGGTCACGGAAATCTGGTTCGGGGTTTTCATTTTTTCATCGAACACGTCCTTCGCCAGCTCCACCAGACCGGGATGGGCAACCCATGTTCCGTCATGTCCCGCGTTCACCTCGCGTACCTTGTCATCCCTGACCTTTCGCATCGCTTTTTCGTTCATCCCGGGATCGTTCTTTATAGGGATCTGTGCGGCCATGCCGCCCATAGCGTGGACCTTGCGCCTGTGGCATGTTTTGATCAGCAATTCCACATAGGCCTTGAGAAAGGCCCGGTCCATGGTGACCTGGCTCCTGTCCGGCAGCAGAAATTCCTTGTGATTCCTGAACGTCTTGATAAAGCTGAAGATATAATCCCACCGCCCGCAGTTTAATCCCGCCGAGTGGTCGCGGAGCTCGTACAGGATCTCATCCATCTCGAATGACGCGAGTATGTGCTCGATGAGCACCGTGGCCTTGATCGTTCCCTTGGGTATGCCCAATTCACTTTCGGTGAACACGAACACATCGTTCCACAACCGCGCTTCAAGATGGCTCTGCATTTTCGGAAGATAAAAATAGGGCCCGGTACCCCGCGCGATCAGGCTTTTTGCATTGTGGAATATGTAAAGGCCGAAGTCCATCAGGCCGGCCGGAATCGGTTCGCCGGCCATCAGCACGTTTTTCTCGACCAGATGCCATCCGCGGGGGCGAACGAAGAGCACCGCGGTTTTTTCATTCAGCTCATACCGCTTCCCTTCAGGGCTGGTGTAGGTAATGGTCCTTTCCACCGCGTCCCGCAGATTAATCTGCCCCTGTATGTTATTGTTCCATGTCGGCGAATTGGAATCCTCGAAATCAGCCATATACACATTCGCCCCTGAATTGAGCGCATTGATGATCATTTTCCGGTCGACCGGACCGGTGATCTCGACCCTGCGGTCGAGCAGATCTTCAGGGAGCTCCGCCACGGTCCAATCGGAATTTCTGATCTCGGCGGTGTCGGCGAGAAATTTCGGGAATTCCCCCGCGTCGATCCGTTTCTGCCTCTCTTCCCTCGCTTTTAACAGCTCTTTCAGCCTCGGCCTGAATCTTTTCACAAGCCGGGCGACGAACTGCAATGCGTCGGATGTAAGTATGTGCGCGTATTCAGAAGTCACCTCTCCGTGTATCTCGAGCTCTATTTTTTTTAATTTACTATTCAGCGTTTCTTTTGGTGACAAAATTTTTTCCTTCGTTGGCTTTTACTGGGTATAAAACACCTGCGCAGCACGCTGCGGGGTATTTTTCCGCAATGTTTTGCGCGCCTCATCCCCATAGCTCAGGATGGTTTTTGGGCGCGCTGCGATAAAAAAAATGCGTACGGGAGGTTTTCACATATGCATTCCCGCATTTCTATTATATCTAATCTATTTAATTTTATTATGATCGTCAAACTTTTGTGCTGTTACCCGGGCGCGGTGAGAGATTCGTCCGCTCGTTCACATAACAGATCTGTGAAACTGTCTTACGGCGATCGCCGTGGTGACGACCGCGGTGACCGCGAGCGCAACCGCCCCGGGCCATATGTCCCGCCAAATCCATCCCTGGGTCGATATGGTCCTCATGGGACCCACCGCGTAGGAGAGCGGGTTGAACCGCGCGATCACCTGGAGCCATCCGGGCATGGCGCTGATGGGGAACATGGCGTCGCTGGTAAACATGAGCGGAAGGGTCAGAAAGTTCGTGACCGCAAAAAATGATTCAAGGGTTTTGAGGACCGATGCGATCGATAGGGATATCCCCCCCATGACGAGGCCGAACATGCTCGTTAAAAAGAGAAGCGAGACGACTCCGGCGGCTCCGGTCGAAATGCGCACCCCGAGCACCAGCGCGATGACCACTATGAAGAGCGCCTGCAGGAGGGTCTGGACCCCCAGTGCCAGCAGCTTGCCGGCGGGGATCGCGGCCCGGTGTATGGGCGCAGTGAGCATCTTGCCGAGAAAGCCGAGCCTTCTGTCCCACACGACCGACATGCCGCCGAACACGCCGCCGAACAGGGCGGTCATGATCATGACCCCGGGCACCATGAAGTCAAGGTAATCGCCCGTGCCCAGCAGCTTCTCGGCCGCTGGATTCCTGGTCAGCCCCGAAAGGGAGCTGCCCATGAACACAAGCCATATGAAGGGCTGCACCACCGCGGTGATAAGCCTGGGCTTCTGTTTGGCGAATTTTTTTATCTCGCGCCAGAAAACCCAGTATATGTCCGAAATAATATATCGCATTCTCATTTTCTCGTCCTCCTCATGATGATCCTCGCCCTCATCGCCTCGTCCTTCCCGCCGCCGTTCTCCCTCATCTCGCGTCCGGTATAGTGCAGGAACACGTCGTCGAGAGACGGCTGCTTGAATGAAATAGAGCCTATTCTCACCTTGAATCCCCGCAGCGCCTCAAAAAGCGCTGGTATCGCGGATTCGCCGTTTATCACGGAGGCGGTGTATCCTCTCGCCCCCGCCATATGCACGCTTTTTACGAAATCGAGCCGCCGTATGCGGCTAAGCGCCGTTTCCCTGTCCCTGGAATCACCCTTTGAAAAATTGAACTCGATTATCTCGTTGCCCATGGAGCTTTTCAGGCCTGCGGGGGTGTCCAGAATGATAATACTGCCCCTGTCCATGATGGCGATCCTGTCACACAGGGTATCGGCCTCCTCCATGTAGTGTGTGGTCAGGAAGATGGTCATGCGGTTCTCCTCGCGCAGCCGGTTGATATACCTCCAGATCTCCCTCCTGGTCTGAATATCCAGACCCAGCGTCGGCTCGTCCAGAAAGAGTATCCGCGGTCTGTGTATGAGCCCGCATGCGATGTCCAGCCTCTTTCTCATTCCTCCCGAGTAGGTCTCGGCCAGGTCTTTCGCCCTGTCGGTGAGCTCGACCATGGCGAGCACGTCGCGTATCCTTTTGTTCACCTCGCCGCTGGGGATATGGTAGAACCCCGCCTGCAGCTTCAGGTTGTCATACCCGGTGAGTGAGTCATCGATGGCGAGGTCCTGCGACACGTACCCTATCGCCAGCCGGACGCCATACGCCTGCTTTACAATATCCATTCCCGCGATCGTTGCAGTCCCGGACGTGGGCTTATACAGCGTGGTCAGCATTGAAATCGTGGTTGTTTTACCCGCCCCGTTGGGACCCAGAAACCCGAATATTTCACCCTGGTCCACCCGGAAGCTGACGCGGTTGACCGCCTTTATGCCTCCGGGAAAGATCTTTACGAGGCCCTTGGCTTCGATTATTTTTTTCATATGTCCCGCTCGTGCTGAAATTTTACGACATGTTCATCGCGCTTTTCACATATCACCTCCCGCCTCCCGTGCTGTAAAGAAATTCTCCGTAAATAATAAAAATTTGCCGTTCGGATTACCTTTATATTGGTGACGGCAGTTTGCCCCAAAAACATCGTGTGATATTCTTAGGAGTTGACATCGTCACAGGTATCGAGTAGAAAGGTAGCCAAGTGGCCGGGTCGGAAGGCATGGCCGGCCCCGTCCGGGAAATCAAATTTTACCGAGCGGCAAAAGATGCAGGATACAGTTCGAGCCATTGCAGAGGGGACGTGCGGCAGTAGGAATTATGAAATCGGGTATGCGGATTTAAGGGGACTGCTCGGTGATGAATTCAGGCATTGCCAGTTTGCGGTTTCTATTGTGCGGAAACTGGACGACGGCGTGATCGATGCCGTATCACAAGGACCCACGCAGGAATATTTCGACCTGTATCAATCCGTGAACAATGAATTGAATGACAGGGCCCGGGCCATTTCGGAAAGGCTCGTCGCAGTCGATGTGAGGGCGGTGCCCGTCAGGGCAACGGTGCACGACGGTGAGCTTGACGACCGGTTCAAAAGCAATTTAAGGTATAAATTTTCCCACAAGATGGCGGCCACGCGCGCCGGTCTGGGATGGATAGGAAAAACCGACCTGTTCATATCAAAAAAATACGGGCCGCGTGTCAGGCTCGCGACGGTTCTTACTGACGTTCCTCTTGCGCCCTCGCACCCGCCGGTTGAGGAAAGCCTCTGCGGCGCGTGTTCCGCGTGCGTGGACGCGTGCCCCGCGGGCGCGGCGAACGGGGGACTGTGGAACACCGGATCGGACAGGGACGATTTTTATGACGCGTTCAAGTGCATGAGGTATTGCAGAACAATCAGCAGGAGCAATCTGCACCGGGAGGTCAGCCTTTGTGGAATATGCGTATCCGTGTGCCCGAGGGGAGGCGGTTGATGACCATATATTTCAGCGATGAGCAGACTGCCCGTCTGAACGACCTTATACGGAAGATCGAACGGCGTACCGGTGTGGAGCTTGTTGCCGCGGTGGTGGGCAAGAGCGACAGCTACCCGGAAATACCGTGGAAGGCCTTTGCCTTTGCCGCAGCTGCGGGAGCGCTGGCGTATCTTGCTCTGGCTGCGGTGCGTCCCGACTGGGGCGCCGCATGGGGCGTGCGGCTCTCACTGGTGCTGGTCCTCGGCGCGGGCGCGGCGGCTGCTTTCCTGTCGGTTGTCTGGCCCTCTTTCGGACGCCTTTTCCTCGACAGGCTGAGCGCGGAAACCGAAACGGGTCAATACGCGCGCGTGTTTTTTCTGGAGCATGAGTTGTTCCACACCAGGGACCGGACCGCCATCCTGCTGTTCATCAGCCTGTATGAACGCAAGGTGGTAATCCTGCCTGACCGTGGAGTTGCGGTCCGCCTGGACCAGAATGTTTTATACTCGGTAATCTCTCTGATGGCGCCCCATCTGAGAAGAAAGGAACGCTTCCATGCCCTTGTGCAGGGGCTCTCGGCTCTTGAAGCGGGACTCGTGGAGGCGGGATTCAAACCGCTTGCGAGGGATAGGGACGAGATCGCAGATGAGCTCATCCAGGACAAAGGGGCGGACCAATGAGGCGGCGGCGCTGTTATATTCGCAGATTTTATTTACTGCTTGTGCTGCTGGCATTCATACCGGCCATGGCCGCACTCGAAGTGCCCCGGCTCGGCGGCAGGGTCACGGACGATGCGCATATTCTGAGCCCTGAAGCCCGCGAACGAATCACCAATCTGCTTAAATATCATGAAGACCGCACCACCAACCAGGTGGCCGTGCTCACCGTACCGAGCCTGGAGGGTGAAGATATCGAGTCCTTTGCGGTGCGTGTCTTTGAGAAATGGAAGCTTGGCCGCAAAGGCAGAGACAACGGCGTGCTTATCCTGATCGCGGTGCAGGACCGGCGCATGCGCATCGAGGTGGGTTACGGACTCGAGGGGGAGCTCACCGATCTCGAGGCCGGACGCATCATCCGCAACATCATGACGCCGCGCTTTAAAGCCAACGATTTCGACGTAGGCGTGACCAAGGGCGTGCAGGCGATCATTGCAAAGCTGGAAGGCCGCGAAGCAGCAATACCCGCAGAGGCCCCGGACTCGAAAAACAAGTCCGATTCGTTCTTCAGCGGTCCGGATCTTCCCATCGTCGAGCGCATCCTCATCGGCTCCTTTATTTTCGGCATCATCGGCCTGTTCACGGTGATCGGCGTGCTCACGCCCGGCATGGGATGGTTTCTCTATTTATTTTTGATCCCGTTCTGGGGCATGTTCCCCATTATAGTCGTCGGCGCATACGGCGCGCTCGCAATCCTGTGTACCTATCTGGTTGCCTTTCCCATAGCGAAAATCATCATCAGCCGCACCGCATGGTACAAAAAAGCTGCAAAAGGGCTCAAAACTAAGGGCCGGGCCCACATAGGCGGATTCTCATTCACCTCGGGGGGCGGCTCTTCTTCCGGCGGATGGAGCTCATCCGGAAGCTCGGGCGGATTCTCTGGAGGGGGCGGCAGCTCCGGAGGCGGCGGCGCCTCCGGGGGCTGGTAGGAAGGCCTGCAATGTGCGTTACTCACCGCCTCCGTCGTGGCGTTCACTCCAGTGATCGTGTACCCTGCCAGGCATGACCAGGCCGAAGAACGCCGACACGAGGATGATGAATGCGCCGGCGATCACCGAGCCCCCCACGATCACGGTCTGTGTTCCCTGTCCCAGCGACTGCCCGTAGCTCAGTATCACCCACGGCACGCCGATGGCGATGAGCGCGCCGCCTAAAACACCGGCGATGTTCGCCACATGGTTTTACCGATAAATTATTATTGAAATTTATTTCCAGACAGATTAATCCACTCACGATTACTTATCGACCCATGGAGCATGTGTGAAAAAGATACGCCTTGACCTTTATTTAGTCCAAAAGGGCCTGTCATCGACGCGTGAAAAGGCCAGGCGCGACATACTCGCGGGCTGGGTCACGGTACACGGGGAGACCGTAACACGGCCTTCACATCCGATCGAGGGGTCAGAGCATGTGATGGTCGGGAGGCCGGGCGGCATCTACGTGAGCAGGGGCGGACAGAAGCTCGCACACGCGTTAACAACCTTCGGCATCGACCTTTGCGGCAGGACCTGCGCCGACCTCGGGGCATCAACCGGAGGGTTTACGGACTGCATGCTCAAGGCGGGCGCGGCCGTGGTGTATGCGGTGGACGTGGGATACGGCCAGCTCGACTACACCCTCAGGCGGGACGGCAGGGTAAGGGTCATGGACAGGACCAACGTCCGCGGCCTCCATGCTTCCGATTTTCCCGAAAGGGTCGATTTCGTGACGGTGGATCTTTCATTCATCTCTGTCCGAAGGGTATTTGACGCCATCAGGAAGGCGTTCGCTCCGGTCCGGGGCGTCATGCTCATAAAACCGCAGTTTGAGGCGGGGAGGGGTCAGAGCAAGAAGGGAGTGATACGAAAGAAGGAAGACCACGAGCGTATATTGAGCGCCGTGTTATCCTCGCTTACGGGTTCGGGTATGACGATTATCGGCCTCACCCATTCGCCCTTGAAGGGACCGAAGGGTAACATCGAGTTTCTGCTCTATTTCGGGTGTGAAGAGGGAGCGCCCCTGAAGGTCACGTGGTCTCCTGAACAGGATATAATAATTAAAAATGTTGTTGAAGCCGCTCATCGCGACTCGGGCCCATAACCGGCATATCAATTCCCCGTCCCTTCAGACCATGATTTTGACCATTACCTGCCTGCGCGGAAAAATATTTCTTGACCCCGGTTTCTTCGTGTAATAAATAAATAAGACGAACCGGCTCACAGATTAACATAAGGATGATTCCGGCTATGAAAAGCGCATCCGCCGCGTTATTAAGCGTCTGTATTTTATTGATGTGCATCGGGGAGGCTCACGCCTATCATGCAAGCGGGGTCGTCGTTTATCCCGTTCCCTATTACGCGGGCAGGGGCGTGTTCCAGGCGGTCGACCTGACGGGAACCGCATTCCAGAGGGTGAGGTTAAAGATATACAATATCGAGGGCGAGCAGGTTTATTCGGGCATCTACCCCGGATATCCGGTGATCTGGAATGGGAGGGACGACGGCGGGGACAGGGTCGATCCGGGAGTGTATACGGTCAGGCTCGAGGCGGATAACATCTTTACGGGCCTCCATGCCACGAAAACCGTGAACATACTTACCAGCGGGGGAAGCAGGGGAACGTTCACCCGGGGAGGGTGGATCGGCGCGAAGTATGTCGCCATGGGAAGGAGCGGAGAGGTCATAGCCGACGATCTGTATTCAATATACTGGAACCCGGCCGGCCTGACCGAGCTGCGACACACCCGGCTCATGACCGCGAAGGAGATCAAGGAAAAGGCTGAGAAGGGCAAGGTGCAGGACATCACCGAAAGCGATCTGGTAAAGTTCTCGGAGGAGGAAAAGAGCTTCTCGGTGCAGTTCGGCGCCACCGGATCGTTGCTCGCGTTCGGGAACAAGACGCTCTTCGCCGGTATGGCGATAAATCTTCCCAAGGGCGTCCTGGGTATCGGCGTGTACACCATTTATTCGGGCGGGATCGACAGAAGGGACTTCAGCGGATTCAAGACCGGGGACTTGCAGTATATCGGCTCGGCCCTGTATCTTTCGTACGGCGTTTCCCTGGGCATATCCTCATTCGGGGTCAGCATCAAGGGCCTGTATGAAAAAATCGGCAACAACACCTATATGGGAGCGGGCGCCGACGTGGGAACCCAGGTCTTCGTCCTTCCCTTCCTCAAGGTCGGCCTGATGATACAGGACGTGGGTACCGGCATGTACCCCATGAATACCGATTACGGGACCCCGCACCGTTATAATTTCGGGTATCCGACGCTTCGTCTCGGGATCGCCATTATCACGAACAGGAATTTCACCCTGAACGTGAGCGGCATCAAGAAGCTGGACCAGAAGGAATTCGGTTACAGTGTCGGAGCCCGGTATGACATAGTGAAGTGGGCGTCCGTGTACATCGGCATGCAGAACCTCGTGTTTTCAGCCGGGCTGACCTTTCACGTGGTCCAGTTCGACGCATCCTATGCGTTCACGCTGGACACCGTAAACAAGGGATTCAATCATATCGTTTCGGCCTCCGTGATGTTCTGAGGGGGATGCATGGGCCTCTGCAAGATCATGGGGATACTGAACGTAACGCCCGATTCGTTTTATGACGGCGGCCGGTATTTCGACGGGGGGCGCGCGATCGAGCGCGCGCTCCGTATCCGGGACGAGGGCGCGGACATGATCGATATCGGCGGGGAGTCTTCCCGGCCCGGCTCGAAACCGATAACCGCTGACGAAGAGATAGGCCGCGTGTGCCCCGTCATCGAGGCGATCGCGGGCGACATCGGCATCCCGATTTCAGTGGATACCTTCAAGCCCGAAGTGGCCCGGGCCGCGCTCGCGGCCGGGGCCACGATCGTCAATGTGATCGGTGGATTCTCACTCGACGAGGAAACCGCCCGCGTCGCGGCCGCGCACGGGGCGGGTGCGGTGCTCATGCACATGCGGGGACGGCCGCAGACCATGCAGGATGATCCCCGGTATGCGGATTTGATTGGGGAGATACGCGAATTCCTGGAGGATGCGGCGGACAGGGCCGTGCGCGCGGGGATCGAGCCCGCACGGATAATCGTTGACCCGGGAATCGGCTTCGGCAAGACACTGGAGGACAATTACCGCATCATCAACAACCTGCGTGAGTTCAAGAGGCTCGGCTTTCCGGTTCTCGTGGGCCTGTCCCGCAAATCCCTGATCGGAAAGCTCTACGACCGGGAATCGGACAGGCTCCCGGCGACCATCGCACTCAACGCGGCGTCGATCATCAACGGCGCCGACATCATCAGGGTGCATGACGTGAAGGAACACCGGCTCGCGCTCGCGGGCCTTGAAATGCTGCACAGGGTCTCATAAGGCATGATGGAACTGGCGAACAGTTTTTCCCATTTCATGAAAACATTCTGGGAATATTTCAGGAACGTGATCGATATCGGGCTGGTTGCGTTCATATTCTACATGGTGTACCGCTTTCTCGCAAAAACGAGGGCCATACAGCTCCTGAAGGGGGTCACCATCATCATCGCCGTGGCGATCCTGGCGAAGTTTTTGCGGCTGGACACCCTCGACTGGCTCATCAACTTCATAGCCCAGTCGGTGGTGATTGCGGTGATCGTCCTGTTCCAGCCCGAGCTCAGGCGGCTCATCACCCAATTCGGACAGAGGAACTGGATCGCCACGGATATCGGCAAGGAGACGTTCCCCCTGGATGAGCTCGTCAACGCGGTCGTTTCCATGTCCGACGAGAAGATCGGCTCGCTCATCGTCATCGAGAGGAACACCGGCCTCAAGAGCTACGCCGAGTCCGGCGTGGCCGTGGACGCCGAAATATCCGAAGAATTTATACGGACGATCTTTTTTCCACTCACCCCCCTGCATGACGGCGCCATCATCATACAGGAGGGGCGCATCAAGTCCGCGGCCTGCTACCTCCCCCTGAGCGATTCCAGGCAGCTCAAGAAGCAGCACGGTGCCCGCCACCGGGCCGCCCTCGGGATCGCCGAGGAGACCGATGCGCTGGTGCTCCTTACCTCTGAGGAGACCGGGAGCGTCGTTATCATGGTGAACGGGAGGTTTTTCCCCAAGGTGAAGATATCGGATTTAAAGAACATGATACTCTTTTTCATGAATCCGAAAACGGCGTATGAAGAAAAGTTCAGAATAATGAAATGAAGGGACTTGCGGACAAAATCATAAAATTCGCGACCGGCGGGGATTTGCTCGCCAAGCTGATATGCCTTGCGCTGGCGGTCATATTGTGGATGCTGGTGACCAGCAGCAAGGTTGAAACCTTGAAGTTTAAGATTCCGATCACGCTGAAAAACCTTGCTCCGAACCTCATTGTATCCAACATGTCGAGCCGCTTTGTGACCGTGCAGTTCGAGGGAAGAAACGACGACCTGAAAAATCCGATGCTGAAGAGCGTCAAGGCGTTCGTGAACCTTGAGAACGCCTCCGTCGGCCAGCCCAAGTACTATCCGGTGGAGATCGAAAAGCAGGAGATACCGGAGGAGATTACGGTGGCCGCCCTGATCAGGGAGGTACTGGTGACCGTAGACCGAAAGGAGAACAAGTGGGTGGAGGTGGTGCCGACGATCACCGGCCGCGTGCCCGAGGGCAAGATAATCATCGATAAGACCGTCACACCGGACCGGGTAAAGGTGACCGGGCCCCAGTCGGTTCTCAATGCAATTCAGTCGGTCGAGACCGACGAGGTGTCCGTGGACAATGAAACCGCGGAGTTCGAACGGCAGGAGGGGCTCAAGAAGGACGACCGATTCAAGAACGTGACCTTCGGCACCACGCTGTTCACGGTCAGGGTGGTCATCGTAGACGCAAAAAACATAAGCGCGCTGGGCTGCCAGCTCAGGATCAGGAACGCCTTGAGGGATTATTCGTACGAGATGAAAAGCACCCAGGTCGTGGTCTATGTGCGGACAAAGGACAACCGGGCCGTGACGCCGGCCGACGTCGATGCCTTCATCGATCCGGGTGAGCTCGATCTCGGCGCGATGTTCGAGGATGAGAAGGTGTCATCGGTATGGAGGGAGCTTCCGATCATTGTAATCGGGAAAATCGGCGCAGCCGCAGACATCATTTCGTACCTGCCGAAAAAGGTCTGGATTAAAATTTCGAGAAAATAGAGCGAGGCCTCAATGCCAGGTATCAGACTTTGTATTAATATCGATCACATCGCCACCCTGCGCCAGGCGCGCGGCACCGCATACCCGGACCCCATCGAGGGGGCGGCCGCGTGCGAGGGGGCGGGCGCCCACGGCATTACCGTGCATCTGAGAGAGGACCGGCGCCACATCCAGGACCGGGACGTGTACGCCCTGAAGGAGATCGTCAGGGGCACCTTCAACCTGGAGATGGCCCTGTCGGACGAGATCATCGCGATCGCCAAGGAGGTGGTCCCGAGCCAGGTCACGCTGGTCCCGGAAAAGCGAAGGGAGCTCACCACCGAGGGGGGGCTGGACGTGGCGGGTAACTTCGGCCGCATCAAAAAAGTCGCGGAGCAATTCCACGACATCGACGTCGCCGTGTCCCTGTTCATAGAGCCTGATCGCGACGCGGTTTACCGCTCCAGGGATGCGGGCGCGGATTTTATTGAGATACACACCGGCTCCTATTGCTCCGGAGCCGACGCATGGGGCGGGGACCTCGGCGGAGGGCTTCCGGACTCCGTCAGGAGTGAGCTCGACCGGATATACCGTGCGGCCGAGCATGCGTCCGAGATAGGCATCGGCGTGAACGCGGGCCATGGGCTCAACCATTACAATCTCAAGCCGGTGCTTTCGGCCCGGAATCTGCACGAGCTCAATATCGGCCATTCGGTGATTTCACGCGCGGTGTTCCTGGGGCTTCCCGGTGCGGTAAAAGAATTACTTGCCATAATCGAAGGCCGGGAATGATATGACATTAAACGGAGCTTGTAATATAATGAACGGGGTTTGATGTTTATCTTTCAAATGCTTAAGATACTATTCATCGCGGCTTTTTTATACATGCTGTACAACTTGGTCGTGTACGTTTTCAAGATCGGCAGGATCGTGAGGGAGAAGCGGAAAGAACAGGAGAAGAGAAGAACAAAGAGGCCTGAGGACCGGAGCGAGGGCGATGGTAGGCGGGTGATTGAGCTTGGCAAGGATCAATATAAAGTCGAATAGGAAGGGAGGGTTCCCGCGGATGCGGTGCACGCTGCAGAACGCGCTTTTTCTTTTCATACCTGCTCTGATCGTCGTTTCGTGCGCGAAGATGGCGGGGGATTTCGCGTTCAAGGGATTTTTTGACGACACCTACCGGAAGATTGCGGGCACGCCCGAGTTTTCCAGCGACCGGGAGATCAAGTGGGTGTTTGCGTTCAGAACGAAACAGAGCGAGCGGCAGATCGGCGTCGTGTATCTGAAGAAGGAGCTGGTGTGGGTTGAAGTCATGACCGCAGCCGAGAGGATAGAACCGGGCCGCCGCGTCGTATACGGGACGATAAAGGGCCTTCAGCCGGGGGAATACCAGATCGTGCTCACCGATCCGGCCGACGACAACCGTGAAATCGCGCGAAAGGATTTTGTCATTTACTCCTCCGGGGATGACGACGGCTGAGCTATTTTCGCACGTTTCGTTTCAGGGTCTTGATGCCGTTTTTTTTCAGGGAATCGATTTTTTTCTCGCTGTACTCTATGACCTCGCGCCTTGTCCTCGGCACCTTCTGCCCGGTATATACCAGATACCCGACATAGAGGATGAGGATCGCGAGAAGCACCATCGCCACCTTGACCAGCTTCGTAAACGCGGAAAGCACGATGATTATGCTTATCAGCACCGCCACCGCGAGTAAGACCTTGTTTGATGTTAGGGCATGGATGATCGTTTCCATAGGGGCCTGAAAAGGGGATTAGCGAGGGAGGGACTCGAACCCCCAACACCGCGGATATGAGCCGCGTGCTCTAACCTGCTGAGCTACCTCGCCATATTGAAGCGCTCTCCGTATGAGAGGGGTGGAGCGCGTCACACGTCATGTAAAAATATCCAGTCCCGGCGAGCCGGGACTGCGGAATAATCATTGATTAGCGCGGGCAGGATTTGAACCTGCGACCTTTGGGTTATGAGCCCAACGAGCTACCAACTGCTCCACCGCGCGGTCTGCCACTCACGCTATATAACCTCGGTGGGGTGTCAACAAAAATTTATTGACTGCGCGTCGATGATCGTACCATCGTATCTGCCATGGCGCGGGACCAGGGAAAAATTAAAAAGCGATACGACGATCTGTGCGACCTCATCATCAAATATAACTACCATTACTATAACCTGAACGCGCCGCTCGTGGATGACTCCGAATACGACTCCCTCATGCGGGAGCTCATTGACATAGAAAAAAAGCATCCGGAGCTCAGGCGAATCGATTCCCCTTCCGCGCGGGTAGGCGGGACCGCGTCCGAGACGTTTTCCGAGGTGCGCCACGACCCGCCCATGCTCTCCCTCGGCAACGTCACGACGGAGCAGGAGCTTGAGGATTTCGATTCCCGGTGCAGGAAGAACCTGGGAGACGGGGATATCCTCTATTCGATGGAGCTCAAATACGACGGGCTCGCGGTTGAGGTGGTGTATGAGAACGGCCGGCTCGCGCAGGGCTCGACCCGCGGGGACGGGGAGATCGGGGAGGACGTGACCGCGAACCTGCGCACGATCGCCGCGATCCCCAAGCTACTCTCAGAGGCGTCCGGGATCGAATATCTGTCCGTGCGCGGCGAGGTGTACATGCGCCATGGCGAGTTCGAGCGCCTGAACCGGATCCGGGAGGAGCGGGGCGAGCCCCCGTTCGCTAATCCGCGAAACGCGGCAGCCGGGTCGCTGCGGCAGCTCGATCCCGGGATCACGAGGGAGCGTAATCTCGATACGATCTTTTACGCAGCGGGCGTCATTTCAGGGTCCGTGTCAATATCCGACCAGGGAAGCCTGTTCGAAACGCTGCCAAGGCTGGGCGTTCCGGTAAGCAGATTTTTCCGGACAGGCCGCCTGGGCGAGGTGAAGGAGTTTTACGGCCGCTGGCTTGAGAACAGGCATACCCTCGATTTCGACATAGACGGCGTGGTGGTCAAGGTGAACGATTTCAGGCTCAGGGAGCGCCTGGGCGCCACGAGCAAGGCCCCCCGCTGGGCGGCTGCGTGGAAGTTTCCGGCGCGCGAGGCGATCACCGAGCTTGAGTCCGTGGATTTTCAGGTGGGCAGATCGGGCATCATCACGCCCGTGGCCAATCTGAAGCCGATCAATATCGGAGGGGTGATCGTGAAGCGGGCCACTCTACATAATTTCAAAGAGGTCGAGAGGCTTGGAGTCAGGATAGGCGACAGGATCAGGGTCATCCGGGCCGGAGACGTGATACCCAAAGTCGTGGAGAGAGCGGGAGGAAAGGAGGGGTCTGCGGGCGCCGGAATCATGCCACCTGATCGATGCCCTTCGTGCGGAAGCGCCCTCAAACAGGAGGAGATATACCTCCGCTGCGTCAACCCCGCGTGCGAGTCAAAGCGCCTCGAGATGTTCAAGTTTTTCGTTTCCAAGGGCGGGATGGACATGGAATTTTTCGGGCCGGAGCTCGTCAATAGATTGTATAACAAAGGAACAGTCGCGTCCCTTGCTGATATATTCAAAATTGACCGCGACGATCTTCTCAGGGTTGAGCGCATGGGCGATAAACTGGCGGACAAGGTACTCGAATCGATAAACAATCGGAGGCGCGTCCCCCTGTCGAGACTTCTGCAGAGCCTTGGCATACGCAACGTGGGCGAGCATATCGCCCGGGTAATCGCGGCACAGGTGAAGAGCCTGGAGCGCCTGCGCGCCATGAGCGTCGACGATCTCATGAAGATACATGAGATAGGACCGGGCGTGGCCGAGTCCGTTTACGGTTTTTTTCATGACGACAAGACCATCCTGCTCCTTGCGGACATGAGGGATGCCGGTCTGGTGGTGGAGGACGAGAAGTCCGGGCCGCCGCCCGAAAGCCCGCTTGCGGGAAAGACCTTCGTCGTCACCGGCTCGCTTTCCCGGTTCTCGAGGAAGGAGGCTGATGATATGATCAGAAGGCTCGGCGGCAGGGCGGCAGGGTCCGTAAGCGCAAAGACCGATTATCTGATCGCAGGCACCGGCCCCGGCTCCAAGCTTGACAAGGCCCTTGAACTGGACATTCCGGTCCTATCAGAAGAAGAATTCATCACTTTGACGGGCGGGGACCCGGATGAATAGGGTTGTCGCGTTCTGCAGAAATCATTATTATCTCCTCACCTCGATTCTGATATTCCTGTCGTTTCCTTCGTATGACCTCTGGATATTCAAGGGATTTCCTTTTTTCGCGTGGATTTCCCTCGTTCCGGTATTCATGTACGTGCGCGGGAAAAGGTTCAGGGACGCGTATGTCGCTTCTTTCGTCGCGGGGTTCGCCGGCAGCCTTCTCGCGTACGACTGGATCGGCCATTTCGGCCAGAAGCTGCCGGGCGGAGAGATTTTCGTCATGACGGTGCTCTCGCTCTGCCTTGCGGTGTTTTTCGCGGTCAAGGTATCCGCCGCGGAGCTTCTGTCGTCTCGCTTCGAGAAGGTGCGCATACTCATCTTCCCCTGCGTGTGGATCATCGTGGACTGGGTGGAATCGATCGGATTTCTCGCCTTTCCCTGGCCGTACTGGGGATATTCGCAGTATCCCTTCACCGCCTTCATCCAGATCGCCTCCATCACCGGCATCCTGGGCGTCAATTTCGTCATCGTCATATTCAACTACGCGCTCGCGGATCTCATACGCGCACTGGCACGAAGGGACGCCGAAGTCGGTAAGCTGTATTCGTTAAAGGAGGTCAGGGCATTCGCCGCAATCGCATTGCTTTTGTGCGTCGCGGTGGTGTCCGGAGTGCTTGTGCTTGCGGCTCACGAAAAAGATCCGGGCAGGGACATGCGGGTCGCACTGGTGCAGACCTGCATTTCCCCGTGGGAGGACTGGGAGGCGAACAAGTTCAGGTACCTGTCGGTGCTTGAAGCATACACCGATAAAACCCTGGCGCAAAATCCCGATTTTATCATCTGGTCGGAGTCGGCCACCCTCGCCACGATTTCGTACGATTATGATAGCGGCATGCTTGACAGATTCGACCGGGATGTTCTCGGGTTCGCCAGGTCGTGCGCTAGGCCGCTCCTTACCGGGGAGATCGGGATAGTCGACAAACAGGAGGGCATGTTCATCAGGCGGTATCCGCAGAACAGCGCGGTGCTGATAAACGGAAAAGGAGAGGTCGTCAAGACCTATCCGAAGATCCACCTGGTGCCCTTCGGCGAATGGTTCCCATACGAGCAATGGTTTCCTGCGATCAAGCGACTGACCATGGATTTCGGCGCTTCCAGCTTCGTGCCCGGTGATCGGCCGGTGATCTTCGAGGTGGACGGGCGAAGATTCGGCGTCCTCATATGCTATGAGGGGATATTCTACCGCCTCTGCAGGGAATACAAGAACTTGGGCGCCGATTTTCTCGTCAACATCACAAACGACGGATGGACCCATACCTACAAGGGACACATGCAGCATTTCGCCGCCTCGGTGTTGAGGGCGGTCGAGAACGGCATATGGTATGTCCGTGCGGGCAACACCGGCTACACCGCCCTCATAGACCCTTACGGTAGAATTCGTGAATCGATTCCCATATTGAAGAAGGGGTTCCTGGTCGGTGATCTGGATTTTTCCGCCAATCATCGGACCGTGTATTCCGTGACCGGAGATACGGTGCTGTACGTGGCAATGGCGTTCATCGCGGTCCTGATCGTAATTGTCCTTTCGGAAATAATAATAAAAAAATTCCGGTGAACATTATTTTTTTAGAAAAAATCCCTTGACATGATATATTAAATGTTTATGGTGTTTAAAGTTTCGTTAAAAAATATATATAAAATTTGCTCTCAAAGCCCGCATGTACAGGGATTATTAATATAAGAAACAGATCTACAGGAACTGTGTCTTTCATTCTGGTAAATTAAATATTAACCAATCCGGGGGGAAGAGCTATGATGAAATGGCGGAGGGGAGTACTATGTGGTTTGATTGCTGTGATTATACCCGCTGTATTTATTTCATGTAAAAAAAACGCGCCTACTGATTTAGCCCAATTAACGAAGTTCGTGGCTTCACAGACCAGTAAGGACCAGGTGAACGTTCTTCACAAGACCCATGAAAAGGCTGAAGTGGCCTGTGTGACATGCCACCATAAGTTTGAAAATCCTGAGAGGATTAAAACATGCTCCACCTGCCATGGCGGCGACGAGAAACGTATCGCCCAGGATTTGTGTCTGAAGTGCCATATCGATAGAAACAAATGAATTAAATATTTTTCAGGTATCCGCTGGTCGTAATGCGCAAGGTTTTGATTCTCGGCATAGGAAATCTTTTAAAGAGTGACGACGGGCTGGGGGTTCATATCGTACGTTACATGGAAGAATCCGGGGCGGCTCTTCCGGAAGGGGTTGAGCTTCTGGACGGAGGAACCGCAGGATTCGACCTCCTCGGACTTATCGAAAACTACGACAAGATTGTGATTGTGGACGCACTGAAGGCGGATGACAAGCCGGGAAGCATATACCGTTTCACGCCGGAGCACGCTGTTGAGACCCGCTCCAGGTTTTCCCTGCATGAGGTGGGCATCATGGAGGTGATCCGGGTGCTCAGGATCTTGGACCGTAATCCGGAGATCGAGTTTATCGGGATCGTACCGGAGAATATAGATGATATCAATACAAATATAAGTCCTGCGGTAAAGGAGTCAATTCCGCGTGCGGTGGAAATGATCCTGGACGCCGCTATTCATTAAACAAACAGGAGGATAATATGTCTTTGAATAGAAGGGACTTTCTAAAGCTGATGGGAGGCACCGCTGCGGTGTTCGCCTTTCCATCGGTGATATTGCAGGGATGCAAAAGAGCGCTGGAGAAGGCCTCGAGCCGCCTTCCGGTGATTTGGGTGCAGGGCCAGTCATGCTCGGGCTGCTCGATATCCCTGCTCAATAAATTTGATCCGAGCATCGCGAAGGTCATCACCGAGTTCGTGAGCCTTAATTTTCACCAGACCATAATGGCGGGGACGGGAGATGTCGCGGTAAGCGTGATCGAAGATGCGGTTGAGAAGAAGAGGAAGGATTTCATCCTCGTGGTGGAGGGCTCGATCCCGATGAAATCAGACATGTACTGCACCATAGGCGAGGTGCGGGGCAAGAGGGTCGGCGTTCGCGAATGGGTTGAAAGGCTCGGTGCAAACGCGAAAGCGGTCGTTGCCGTGGGCTCATGCGCCACCTACGGCGGAATACCTGCGGCCCTTCCGAGGGACGGCAGCGGCAACCCCACGGGGGCCATCGGCACCGCCGAGCTGTTGAAGGGCAGGAACGTCGTCAACATTCCAGGATGCCCGCCCCATCCGGACTGGATGGTCGGGACATTGCTGTATGTGCTCCTGAACAATGGCCAGATACCCAAGCTCGACGATTACAACCGGCCGCTCGTGTATTACGGCACGACCGTTCACGAGCTGTGCGACAGGCTCCCGGATTACAAGCGCAACCACTTTGCCAAGCACTGGGGCGACGAAGGGTGCCTGTATAATCTCGGATGCCTCGGAATGGACACCGGCTGCGACATTCCAAAGCGTAAATGGGTGGGCACCTTCAACTCATGCACCCACTGCGGAGGCGGGTGCATCGGATGCACCGAGACCGTGTTCCCCGATTACGGAAGCCGCGGCCTGTTCAAGCAGCTTACCGCGAGCCTTGACGAGATCAACAAGCTGGAGAGCCGCGAAACCATCGACACGATTATGAAACTGAGGAACGGAGGTGTCATCAATGGCTAAGGTATTGATAGATCCCATTACCAGGATTGAGGGCCATCTTTCCATAGAGTTGGACGTCCAGAACGGCAAGGTGGTCGACGCCTGGAGCATAGGAGACATGTTTCGGGGTTTTGAGCGGATATTCGCAGGCAGGAACCCGCTTGATGCGAACCAGCTTTCACAGCGCATCTGCGGCGTGTGCCCCATTTCGCACGGGATTGCGTCCAGCAAGTGCCTGGAGGGCGCCTTCGGCATCAAGCCGAACAACAACGGGCGGATACTCCGGAACCTCATGCTCGCCGCCAATTATCTCCATTCCCACATAATCCATTTCTATCACCTGGCGGCGCTGGATTACGTGGACATCACCGCGGTGCTGAGATACAACGGAAGCGATTCAGGGATCAATAACCTGAAGGAATGGGCGAAGAACGAGCTAGAGGTCAAGAAGAACAGGATCGACGCGATCACAGCGGTTGCACCCTTCCTGCCGCGGTACGAGGGAAAGGACTTTTACATCAAGGACCTCGATACCAACATCTCGGCGATCGCCGGGTACGTGAAGGCGCTCGAGATCAGGATGAAGGCCCACCGGATGGTTGCCGCCGTCGGCGGACGCACGCCTCACGCTATAAGCCTCGTTGCAGGCGGCGTGACCCAGCATCCCGACCGCGAGATGATACGGGAATTCAAGAAAAATCTGAAAGAGGTCGAAAAATTCGTCAACGAAACCTACATAGAGCACGTGAAGGCGGTCGCGGGCGCGTTCAAGAGTTATTTCAAGCTTGGGACGTACACGAATTTCCTTTCGTACGGCTTGATGGATCTGGACGCGGATGATAAAAAATTCTTCTTGCAGAGGGGCACGGCGTACGGCACCAATCTCGAGGCCTTTGATCCGAATGATATCACGGAACAGGTCAGGTTCTCGCGCTACAGCTCCGGCACTAATCTGCATCCTTATAAAGGGCAGACCCAGGGTGCGCCGAACAAGCCGGGCGCGTACACATGGGTCAAGGCCCCGCGCTACAAGGGCAAGCCCATGGAGGTCGGCCCGCTGGCCCGCGTGGTCATCAGCTACCTTTCCGGCAACAAGGCGGTCAAGTCCGAGGTCGATGGATTGCTCAAGATATTCAATGCGGATATCTCGGCGGTTTTTTCGGTCCTGGGAAGGCACGCCTCCCGCGCAATAGAGGCCAAGCTACTTGCTGCCCAGTGCTGGGAATGGCTCGACGAGCTCGATACGAGCGGGAAGCCGAGGAATTACTTCGAGATCCCGGACTCGGGCGAGGGAATGGGCCTTGACGAGGCGCCTCGGGGCGCGCTGGGCCACTGGATCGTGATTAAGGACAAGAAGATCGCCAACTACCAGGCCGTGGTTCCGACCACCTGGAACTGCAGCCCGCGCGGCGACAACGGTATAAAGGGGCCGGTGGAGCAGGCGCTCATAGGCACCCCGATCTCGGATCCAAAGAATCCGATCGAAGCCGCCCGTGTGGTGCGGTCTTTCGATCCGTGTCTTGCATGCGCGGTTCATGTGGTCGAGGGCGACCGCGAGATCGGAACGTTCAGGGTCTGTTGATAAACGTGTAAAGGCGGGATTAATCCCGCCTTTACAAAGGTATTCGCGTTTCAATAAAAAAGGCGCAGCACGACTGCGCCTTTTTTCTAGTCGGGCAGGGGAGTGCGGCGGTCCTTTTTCCTTACCGCCTTTTGGAGCTCCGCATCCATGATCGCATGGCTCAGGCGTGGAAAGTGGCGGACTATGGTCCACAGAAGCCTGGATTGGCCGGGGAGGATGTAAAATTTTTTCCTCGCGATGCCGTGCAATAGTTTTCGGGCGACCTGCTCAGGGGTCATGAATCCCCCTCCCTGGGACATGATCTTCACTTCAACCGGCTTCGTTTGATTCTCCCTGGAGAAGCCGGGGGTGTCGGTGTCGGGAGGATAGAGTATCGAGCATCGTATGCCGTGGGGCTTCAGCTCGTGCCTGAGTGATTCGGTCAGGCCGCAGATGGCGAACTTTGTCGGCGAGTATGATGCGTAACCCATCATTCCGAGGAATCCGACGACCGAGGAGCAATTTACAATATGCCCTTTTTTTTCTTTCAGGAAGTAAGGGAGAAGGGCGAGGATCGGGGCGAGCTGTCCGAAATAGTTTGTCTCCATATTTTTTTTAAAGTCAGCGAAGTCGAGGTTACGTACGTATTCCGGGTAGGCGTATCCGACAAAATTCAGGAGATAATCAGGGACGCCGCTTTTTTTGACATAATCTGCCAATGCCTTGCCTATTTGTTTCATGTCGGCCGCGTTGCAGGAGATCGCAAGGACCGTTTGTCTCTGGTTTATACAAAGCTTTGAAATATCATCCGCAGCCTTTTGCAGGTCTTTTTTGTCCCTGGCGATGATGCATACATTGCCGCCGTTTTTAGCAAATTCTCCCGCTACAGCCTTTCCGATCCCCTTTGATCCGCCTACAATCAGGGCAGTTGCTCCTGAAAAGGTTTTTAATAACTTGGGCATGTTACATGACCTCTTCTATGTATTCATTGAACGAAATTTACATGATACAAAATCCGATGAGTCCGGGGCCGTGTGTGACGATAATCACACTGATTGGAAAAAATCAAAAGTCAATGATATTTTTTCATTGTTGCGATTATGATACGGGTAGATAATTTTTATTACATTTTTTTAAAGTTTCCGGAAAAACATTAGCTAGAATGTATTGTCTAGTTAGATCAGGAGTTATTTTTTAAAAAAATATATTTTGGCATGGATTGTGCTTTATATAAAAGCATGGCATAAAATAATTGCTGCAAATGCCGTAATCCAGATGGACGAAGGCGGGCGGCATAGGTTTGAGCTTAGGCGCGTCACACGTACCCTCTCAATGAAGCTTGGGGTGCGCAGGCATGTGAGAGCGTCAGGAATTTTTTTTTTTCTCTCTTGACTTTTGTAAATTAGAGTAATTATTGTTCTGTTTTTTGCAGGCGTATACTGATACATCGGAAAAATTCAGATATCCAGTGTCGTAGGTAAAATTTAAAATGTTAGTCAGTCACGTCGGCAATGACCTATTTACCAAATAGTCGTGGATTTCCACAGATTTATGAATAAGGAAGTTAAACTATGAATGCAATAATTGAATCAAATAAATTGGCTCATCAAAAGAACAAAACCGCATATGAATTAAAGGCTCATACCCTCATCGAGGCCCTTGAGAATAGGATACGCACCAAACCGGAGTTTCTTATTTTCATGGATTTAAAGAACAAGGAGTCCCGGGTTTCAGCGGCGGACATCAAGGAACACGGCCTGACTGTCAGCCGGTATCTCCTTTCGCGCGGCCTTGAAAAAAACGACAAGGTCGTTGTGATGCTGCCGACCTCCGCCAACTTTGCCTATGTCTACTTCGGCATATTGATGGCCGGGGGTGTTCCGGTTCCGGTGAGTCAGCCCGCGGGCACTAGCAACATCGCCAAATATTTAGATAACCTCACTCATATCATTCGAGATTGCGAAGCTAAATTTTTTATTACCTATGAAAAAATTAAGGCGATAGCCGGCAGCCTCATGAACATAGCGGACCTGGTAAAGGGCTTTATCCTGGATGACGAGATCTTCAATAATCCCGTATCGTCCGACCGTTTCCGTTTTCCTGAGATTAAATCCGATGACCTCGCGCTTATTCAATATACCGCCGGTACGACCGGCAAGCCCAAAGGAGTTATGCTGTCGCATAAAAAACTTCTCCATAACATTCACGGCATCGGTGTTGCCGGTGCAATGAGCGCGGATGATGTGGGCATAAGCTGGCTCCCCATGTACCATGATATGGGGCTCATCGGCGGATTTTTTACCCCTCTGTACTGGAATATAAATATGGTGCTGATGCAACCCGAGGCCTTGCTATTCAGGCCGTACTGGTGGCTTGGAAATATAGGAAAGTACCGTGCTACCATAACAGTGGCGCCAAATTTCGGCTATCACTACTGCGTCACCCGGATCGACGATGCCGATCTGCACCGACTGGATCTCAGTTCCTTGCGGCTGGCCCTGAACGGCGCCGAGCCGGTCGACCGCATCACCCTGACCAAGTTTTTGAAGAAGTTCAAGCCCTGCGGACTCAGGGAGGACATCTTCCTGCCGGTTTACGGCATGGCTGAAGACAGTCTTGCCGCAACATTTCCTTCTCTGGACAACCCAACCGTTGTAAGCAGATTCAAAAGGAATAAGCTCGAGGAGAAGCATCTCGCCGTTGATTCTGACAGTCAAAACTCAACAGAATATATTGATCTTGTATCAGTAGGTTATCCCTTGATAGGCCAGGAGATAAAGATCGTGAATAAGCGCGGAGCGACTTTACACGAACGAGAGGTGGGTGAAATATGCGTTAAAAGCCAAAGCCTCTCGTCCGGATACTATAAGAATCCAGAAGCTACGCGTACAGTATTTAAGGATAGTTGGTTCCATTCCGGAGACATGGGCTTTATTCTTGACGGCAGGCTTTATATATCGGGCCGCATAAAAGAAATGATCATCAAGCGGGGAAAAAATATTTATCCATACGATGTCGAGCGGATAGCCTCTACGGTTAAGGGAGTAAGGCTCGGTTGCTGCGCGGCTTTTGATGTTCATAATGAAGCAGAGGGCACGGAAGACCTCGTTCTGGTTTGCGAAACCACCGTAAAAGAAAAGGAAGCACTGGAACGGCTCAAGCGGGAGATACACAATGAGATATTAACCAGGCTCGGTATTGCACCGGATGATATCGAGCTGGTTCCAAAGGAATCAATCCCGAAGACCACGAGCGGCAAGGTGCAGCGTATTCTGTGCAAGAAGATATATCTTGAAGACGATTTTATCCCAAAAAAATACAGGAATTTTTTGATCCTTATCAAAACCTTTATGATAAGCCAGTTCCATCTTTTCCGCAGACACTTTAGCCGGTGAAACAGATATATTAAGGCGTTCCGGTGAAAATTAATTGAAAAATCACCGCATCCCCAGGAATGTGGATAAAGCGTTTCACCATGTGGCAATATTATATCAGGAGTAGATCATGGAAGTCACCGCTTCGCAGATCAGAAAGGATTTCCTCGCCGTTATCGCCAAACTGGCCGGAAAAAACCCCGGGAACCTGAAGGACGATGACCGGTTCCGGGACGACCTGGGTTTTGACAGCCTTAAAAGCATGGAGGCGATTTCCCGGATCACCGAAATCTACGATTTTGTACCTGACCTGGACGAAATAATGGACCTGCAGACGATCGGCGACGTTATACATTATCTGGAGAAAAAGCTGTTGTAGAGGATTACCCATGAGCCAATTAGTCAATGAAGCAATGAAGCAGCAGGCCGCCCTCCTGTCGATGCTGCGGAAAGAGAACATGTATCCCTACTTTCTTGAGGTGAGCTCCTCATGTGCGAATCACATCACCGTTACCGGTAAAAGCGAGATCAATTTCATCTCGAATAATTACCTCGGGTTTTCGACCCATCCCAAGGTCATCGAGGCGGTGAAGGCGGCGGCGGACAAATACGGGCTCGGCATAGGCGGCTCCCCGCTCGCGTGCGGGACCACGGACCTCCATTACCGGCTCATGGGGAAAATCGCGCGCCTGTACGAAAAGGAGGCGTGCGTTCTGTTCGCGAGCGGCTACCAGGCGCTGCTCGGCGGGATACAGGCCACCATCGGCAAGGGCGACGCTGCCCTGCTCGACGGCCTGGTGCACCGGAGCATCGTCGACGGGGTCACGCTCTCCGGCGCCGACAAAAGGATGTGGCTCCACAACGACACGGAGGACCTCGGGTCGCTCCTGGCACGCGCAAAGTCCAAATACCGGAGGATGCTCATCCTGGTGGATTCGGTATACAGCATGGACGGCGACTGGGCCGACCTTCCCGAGCTGAGCCGGCTCAAGGAGGAGCACGGCGCCCTTCTCCTCATCGACGAGGCGCACAGCCTCGGCGTGCTGGGGAAAAGAGGATACGGGCTGCCGGACCATTTTGACATGCCTCACGCCCCGGACATCGTGGCCGGCACGTTCTCAAAGTTTGCGGGCGCGGTCGGCGGTTTCGTGACGGGCCCGTCAGACTTCATCGATCACCTGCGTCACAACGCCTCCCCGTACATCTTTTCGGCATCGCTCCCCCCGCTCGAGGTCGCGGGCGTATACAAGGCGTTCGAGCTTCTCGAGGAAGAGCCCCAGTGGCACGAGAGGCTCTGGGACAACATCAAATTTTTCCTCAAGGGGCTGCATGAGCTCGGCTTCGACACCGGCCAGTCCAAGACCGCGGTGGTTCCCCTCATCATACGCGACACCGAGAAGACCATGCTCTTCAACAAGATGATATTCGACGAGGGGATATTCGCCTCGCCCATCGTGCACCCTGCCGTGCCGCCTACCGAATCGCGCATCAGGCTGGGTGTCATGGCCACGCACACGAGGGAAGACCTTGCCCGGGCCCTCGAGGTATTCGGCAAGGTGGGAAAGAAGCTGGGGATTGTATGACATATGAATTTACGGCGCATGCAAAGACTGTCATCATAGAGCGCGGTATTCCCATTGAAATGGTTGAAAGGGTTTTAAACCTCCATTGTCGCCTTATTTTCGCGACCCACGATCCCCGACCCCCGATCCTCGACTCCCGACACACACACTCTGTCATTGCGAGCGAAGCGAAGCAATCTCTCTTCAGACTATTGTGAGATAGTGCTGACCAGGATGGCATGAAGAATACCCTCAGCCCATCCACTGCGTATTCTTCCGGAAGGTTGTTCATTTCATAATGCTTGCCGTCGTCGCTGAGGATGCAAAGGGGTCTCCTTTTATCGTAAGTTGCAGGGCCGGGCCTCGCTTGCCTCAAGAAAAGTACTTGATCATATCAGCTTGATTTATGATATTTATACAGATGGAGGAACATCATGGCTGTCATACATGAACGATACATAACCGATCAGAAGGGTAATAAAAACGCCGTCATTCTGCCTATCGAAAAATACTATGAGCTCATCGAAGATATCCACGACCTTGCGGTTGTAGCTGAGCGTAAAAATGATGTTACTATGTCTTTCAACGAGATTAAAAAGAGATTAAAGTAATACCGGTGTACGAGATTCTATTTAAAAGGAGGGTCGAAAAGGATTTACGAAAGATAGACCGCTGATATAGAAAAACTATACTTGATGCAATTGAAAGGCTCGGGGAAAATCCCCGCTCTACGAATTTCCGCAAAATGTTAAATACCGAAATGACGTACCGGATGAGAGTCGACGATTATCGCGTCATCCCTCCGCTCGGCCTGTCGTGATCGGTTTCATAATCCTATTTTATCATACATTGCGGGGTCGGCTTGTGGTTACTTATCATCCTCACGCAATACATTCTGCGCTCCATGAAGAACCGCAAGGACATCAATTTGGTCTGGTTTTATATAATAAATAATTCGGTAAGGACCTTCAAGAACTTCTCTGATTTGTTCCATTTCATATTCGGGAACCGGCGGCCGGAAAGAGGAAAAGACCCAATCTGAATTGATCGGCTGGTTATTCTATCGACAACGTGCTTTGCATAGGTCGATGAATCGTGCGCAATATGACGATAAATGCCGTCGAGATGAGCTTCGGCGGTATCCGTCCAATGAACCTTCACGCCGGGAGTCCGTATTTCTTTCTGATTTCACTGGCGTCCTTTGTTCTCCCTACCTTGCTGTCTTCAAGACCCGACTCAATAGCCTGCCTGACATATATTTCGTTCATCAAATCATCCCAGGTTGCATTGTCAGGCATTTTATCGATAAGTGCTTTTGCCGCCTCTTTGATCATTATTTGTCC
>CAZHAD010000002.1:33905-36531 GCA_964529965.1 uncultured Leptospirales bacterium
TTATCGGTTGACATGCTTGCTCTGACCCCACAGTAAACATCAGTCAACCAAGGAAATGCCCGTGAACATGAGAAAAGATCCGCACTCATACCTCTTTACGCCATACCGATGATGGACTAGCGTTCAGATTGGCTTTATGCAGGTTCCAAGCCGGTTGGACGAACGGGGCGATGGTATATTGCTCAATCCAGGTCGATCGACGCCCCTGATATGGCGTCGACCGGGCAGGCGATCTTGCATAATCCACAGGCGACGCAGACCTCGTGGTTGAACTCGACCTCCATGGTCGTGCGATCGATGCTGAGGGCGTCCACCCTGCAGACCGATGTGCATGCCCCGCAGTGCACGCATCGCTCTTCGTCTCTAACAATCTTGTCGGCGAGGGTCTCCACCAGCACGCCTTCCCGCGTGAGGTAGTCGATGCCGTCCGCAATCGACTCCTCGCTTCCCTGAAGCTCAAGGATGAGCCTCCCTTCAAGTTTGGGCAGGATCTTTGCCTCGAGCACGTTGAAGACGACGTCGAAATCCTTCGCCAGCCGGTATATGATCGGTTTGTACATTATCTCCTTGTAAAAGATAAGGAGCACGTTTTTTGACTTCATGATATTTGTTCTCCGAAAGGATCGGCCAGCTCAACGTCACCCTGTACGACCATCCTGTCCCTGAAGATGATGACCACTCCGCTGGCCCCGCACCCTATGCCGTATGATGCCGCAGCCTGCATGTCAAGCTCCTTTCCCACCCTGTTGCATACGCCGGTCGCGATCGCATCCGAGAGTGCCGCATCTTGTGAAATCACGGTCGCCGCGTCCGCCCTGCCGAAGCTGAACGACGGACCGATTCGGCCTGAAGATGTGCAGATGCCGCATGGAGTCCGTTCGGGGTATATTTTTACCGCCACGCCTCCGAAATTATGACCGCCGGGATAGATCGAGACGACTGCGGGGCTTTTGAGCTTCATCCATATGTCCCCGCCGTTTTCGACAATGAGCTCTTCGGTATCTTCAGCCAGCAGGCGGCCGGCCGCCTGGGCCACCGCACCAGCAACAGCGGCCATGGGACCCACGCCCGCTTTCTCGGACGCAGCATACATCAACTCCACGATCTCCGGGCAGCCTTTCAGGCGCTCGACCGGTTCGAAAGAATATTGAAACGATTCCTGGCGGTCGATATGGGCGAGTATGTCTTCCCTCAGGCTCCTGACAACCGCACCGGCACGCGCCGACAGATCGTGTCCCGCGCGAAAGTATATATCCGAGGTGTCGATTGTTACCCTGAAGCTTTTCCACCTCCCGGTTTCGTTGCAATTCCGGTAAAACAGCTTCGCCGTCTTCATCTGGATCCTTCATACCGGGCGGTGGGGAAGGGTATCTGCGGCACGCCGAGGGTGAAACCCTGCATGATCCAATCCTTGAGCGTGAGCGCGATTTTTCGCGCCATCGGGTAGCTCGACAGCGGCGCCGTTTCGACGGCTTTGCCCATGAATTCGAGCTTGCCGCTTTTCAATTCCGCATAGCTCACCTCGCCGAGGGTTTTATCGCTGTTGGTGGGGTAGTCGTTTCCGTAGTCCACGATCTGACAGAAGATGTCCTTATCGGATCGGCCGGTGAAAAAGGCCATGTCCTCGTTCAAAATCGGGATGGGGATGCCGATCCCGATCATGATCGAGCAGCCGTAACCTGCTATGGAAGCGCCCCGGATGAACCGCGGGTCCATCTCCTTCATGTCACCTATGACCACGATCGTGCCCCCCCCCTCGCGGGGCACTCCGTTATCGCCTCTCCTGCATTCGGGAGCGTGCTGGGTGCCGTGCCACGCCACAGATCCCGCAGCTCCGCACAAAAATATTTTTGTCCCGGAGCCGATGGTCCAGTAGTACGGGTCGTTCAAAAGGGGAGAGAGCTGGCCCGCGCTTGAATAGGTGGCATTGGCCATCTCCGGCTTCAGGATGCCCATGTAGGTGTAGATCGTCTTCCTTGAGAGGTTGACCGCACAGTTGTAGTTCTGGTAGGCGTTGCGGGGGTTGAAGAGTATCGCGTCCCTGAGCTCGTCGATCGTAATTTCCGCTTCATGCTCCTTCAGGGGATAGCAGTCGGTCCCGTACCCCGAGGCCTTGAGCCTGACCCGTTTCCGCGCTATCAGGTCCTCGATCACGTGCCCCCCGCCGTATCTGAACCTTCCCGGGTGCACCATGTTGAGCGGATCGTTCTCCTGCACCTGGGCCGCGCCGATGTAGCAGTCGACCGCGGCGACGCCCGCGTACGCCTCCACGTTGTTGAGCCAGACCCTTGAGGCCTTGATGCGCGGCCTCGTATGGCCGAAATTGATGAAGGCGCCTGAGGAGCACATCGCCCCGAAGGTGCCGGTGGTCACGACATCGACTTTTTTAAAAGCGCCCTCCACGCCCTCCCTTGACACGATCTCGGGCATCTCCTCCGCGGTGACCACGACCGCCTTGCCCTCTTTTATTTTTTTGTTTATCTCTTCATAGCTTTTATTGATTTCAACTCCGCTCATCGCGTGTTCCCCTTGAGGCGTATCTGCAGCTCCGCACATCTCTTACGATCATGAGATAATTATACAACCGTTTTTTTATTTTTCTTGCCTTCGGGCGCCTCGTTCATTA
>CAZHAD010000002.1:36631-42425 GCA_964529965.1 uncultured Leptospirales bacterium
ATTCCCGCTTCCGGGGTTTACACCCAGGAGCGGGCGGACGTGGTCGAGGCCTTTACCCCCTCTCCGGCGATGCTGTTCGTGAAGACCTCGCGCGTCAGGGACCTTGTTGAATCGGTAAATTTTGCCGCACGAAACCTGCTCGTTCAGGAAACCGCAGAGTCTCTGAATAAAAAAAGGGAGGAGTTCAAAAGAAAAACCGGGGTGGATCCACTGGACACCGGGTCATTGAAGAATGCGGGAATTGACGTTGAAAGGACCCTCGGCCTCGCCCTGTATCCGCCGGTAGGAAGCCATGAGGACAGAACCCTTGTCTTCATCCCGGTCAAGGACGAAAAAATCTTTCCCCTGAAATTCGTCGAGATTCTGAAAAAGCTGGGCGGTGATGAAAAGCTCGACCTGTATCCCGTAATCACCGCGTACAGGAACCACACCGTGTTTCAGATCCGGAAGGACATATTTTCCACCGCGTTTGACGGCGAGTTCATGGTGGCCTCCACCGGCGAGCTGATTCAGAGGGTGATCGACATCAAAGAGGACAACGCGGGATATCTCTCCCTCGACCCTCAGTATATGGATTATATGAGCAAGATGCAAAAGAACTACGATCTCCGTGCGTATGCGACCAGGGATTTTTTAAAACAGGCGTCGCGCATCAGGAAAAAATTCAACGATATGCTCAGGGAAAAGAAAAAAGACGAGGAACCGGAAAAAACGGAAGGGGGCAAGGGGTCGTACACCCTCCGGACCCTGCCTATCCATATGATGTACGCCGCGGCCAAGGGGGAAGAGGGGCCTCAAAAAAAGACGGAGTCGATTTTCTCCGAAGGGCCATCCCCGTTCAATTCAGTCGAATATGCTTCCCTCGGGGTTACGGTGGAACCGACCGATGTGGCCGTTGATCTGGCCGTTAAGTTCAACAACACGAGCCCCAGGGTAAACACCTTCCTCGGAGTGATTAAAACCGGTATGTCCGAAAAGGCGATCTATGTCGGCAACGCAGCCGCATCCGCCTTTATATCAATTGATTTTAACAAGATCGAGGAACTGTGCGGCTCCCCCGGGACGGGGTGCGCCTATTACGAGGATTTCAAGAAGACGATACGTTCGGAATTGGGAATAGATTTCAGGAGGGATTTTATTCCCTATTACAGCGGGATAGTAGACGTTGTCGCGGGACGGCCCAGAGGAGCAGGCGGAGGATACCTCATCTACCTTCCCATGAGTCAAGCGGACCGCGGCAAGAGGTTGTGGAACACGATCGGGGAATATCTGAAAAAAAAATTTAAAGGCACCGACCGCTTCGGAACCGGCAGGATCGGCGCGGCTGATTCTTTCTGGTTTATCGATTCAAGGAACTCAAAAATTTACTCCGTGTGCGATGCGCGCGGGCTCTACATAGGCAATGACCCCGAACTCATTAAAACCGTTCTGTCCAGCAGGCTCATTAAAGATGCGCCGGAGGGCGATTTCTTTGGCAAAAAACTCGACCCCAATGTATTTTCCCTCGCTTATGTCAGCAAGGAGAGCCTGTTCGGCGCGCTGGTGACCCTTTTCGCCTACCGGCACAAGAGCATGCGGGGGCTTGTGGAGAGGATGGCCGATTTTTACCTCGTGGGTAAAAAGATCGATTCGTATGTGTCGATCGACCTTGTTATAAACTTATTGAAGAGGAAATAAAAGCGAACCGGTGATGAAATATCTTTTCGGGCCTGTAAATTCACGGCGTCTCGGACTGTCGCTGGGCGTTGATCTTGTGCCCTACAAGACCTGTCCTTTGAATTGCGTGTATTGCGAATGCGGGGAAACGACCACGCCGACGGCGGCGATCACCGAATACGTGCCCACGACAGAAGTGATTGCGGAGTTGGACACATACCTGTCCGGCTCCCCCCGGATTGACGTAATCACCTTTTCCGGCTCGGGCGAGCCCACCCTTCACTCAGGCATCGGCAAGGTAATCGGTCATTGTAAAGACAAATACCCGCAGTACAAAATAGCGGTGCTCACCAACGGCGTGCTGCTCTGGAACCCGGTGGTGCGGCAATCGCTTGCTCGCGCCGACATTGTGATTCCATCGCTCGATGCGGTGAGCCCTGAGGTATTTTCCAGGATCGCGCGTCCCGCCAGGGATATCACACCTGACCGCGTGGTTGAGGGGCTGGTCGAATTCAGGAAGGGTTTCCCCGGGAAGATATATCTTGAAGTATTTATAGTGCCGGGCCTGAACGACACGGAATCCGAGCTCGCCAAATTACAAGAGGCGTTCGGCCGGATCAAACCCGACCGACTGCAGATCAACACCCTTGACAGGCCCGGGGCCGAGGATTGGGTGCAGCCGGCGGACCGGGAGAGGCTCCTCAGAATCCGTGAATTTTTCGCACTCTTCGGAGCGGAGATCATCGGCAAGCCGGAGCGGGAAAGGTTCGCTGACCGGCATGTGGGCGGACTGGAGAAGGCGATCATTCAGGTGCTGCGCCGCCGGCCTTCGACCTTGGAAGACCTGTGCGGGAGCCTCGGCGCGGACAGGGGAGCGGTGGAAGAGATATTGGCCTCGATGAGCGAGGCGGGCATTATTACAGCGGAAAGGCTCGCCCGCGGTTTGTTTTACCGGATGGTTTAGGCAAGAGGAACCAGTATCATAGCGTATGTTTTGGATTTCCCATCCGTGGTAATTACGAAATTTTTATGTGAAATATTGATGTTTTTCAATAAGACCACGACCATGGAAAGCCCCAGGCCCATACCCTCCGCCTCCGGGTCGGGATTTTCCATAAAAAATTCCGCGATATTGTCGTATTTTGAGGAGAGATCGATTCTTTCGGTGATTCTTTTCAGCTCCCTGGAGGAGAGTGGCGTATTGTTCACCACCTCAATGATCAGATTGTTGCCGTGAACCTTCAGGTATGTCCTTGTCGAGAGCCTGTACTGTTTCGCTTTTATTCCATACTCCAGCAGGCCTTCTTCATTCAAGACGCTCTGGACTTTTTTTACGACCTCGGCCATGTTTTCCGGGTCGGTTATTTTTTTCTCGTTTATGAGGATCGATTTCGCATTGGCCTTCGCCGCGTTCGCGATCAATTCCTTGATGCAAGAGAGAAGAGGGGTGAAAATTTCCTCCCTTTTGAATTGTTCAAGGATTTTCGCCAGTGCGTATTTTATTTTATCAACGGTGTTTTCGAGCCCCGAATAGGTGATGAACACAAGGTCGCTCCTGTTCTTTATCGCCGTGATTATCTCGGTCTGATAGGCTGTGTCGATGTTTCTTCTCAACATGGCAAACCCCTGAATCCTGCGTTTTTACTGGGCGAACGAATCGCCTAAATACAATTTAGTTATTGATTTTTTTCAAGCATAAAATAACCTGATACGGGATTCCTGAAGTTAGGGAACATTCGATGCTGGATTTTATATTCCCTTCAATATCTTCCATCGCCGCGGTGACGCTTCTTGGAGCGGTTTTCGGCCTGCTTCTTTCGATCGCGATCATAAAGCTCAGGGTCGTCAGGGACCCGCGCATTGACAAGGTCCTTGAGGTTCTCCCGGGCGGAGATTGCGGGGCCTGCGGGCTGCCCGGCTGCTCGGCGTATGCAACCAGGATCGTGGAGGGGAAATACCGGATAGATCTCTGCATGGTGGGTGGCAACGAGACCGCCTCCAGGATCGCGCGGATAATGGGGAATGAATCGCCGACCGCGATGATCGAAAACATCGCCCGCATTCACTGTCGGGGCGGTACTGACTACAGCAAGATACGGTTCATATACGGCGGGCTTCGCGAATGCGGGGCCGCGAACGGGGTCATGGAAGGGTTCAAGGTCTGCAGGTATGGATGCCTCGGTTTCGGGGACTGCGGCAGGGCATGCCCTTTCGGAGCGATACAGATGGGGGGCGACGGGCTTCCCGTCGTCGACTACGGGTTGTGCACCGGCTGCGGCCTGTGCGTGATGGCGTGCCCGCGGAACATCATCAGCCTTGCGCCGCGGAGCAACGACGTCCATACCCTGTGCAATAACGAAGAAAAGGCCCCGGTCATGAAGCGCGGGTGCTCGGTCGGCTGCATCGCGTGCAAGCTCTGCGAAAAGGCCTGCAGGGAGGCCCTTTCCCGGCATTATCCCGACCGCGATCCCTCTACAATTGAGCTGGCCATACAGGTGGATAACTTTCTCGCACGGATAAATTACGACCGGTGCATCCAATGCTATCAGTGCGTGTACGTGTGCCCTGTCCCGGTCATCAATCCGCTTACGCGATCCAAAAAATTTCAGGACTGGATGGAACAGCACATCGATGGATCCCCGCACCAAAGGGTTGAATTGCCGGCATGAAATCCGTGTTTGACATGAGCGGCGTCGAGCGCGCCGCAGCACTGCTGGTCGCCCTCGGGCCGGGGATTGCGTCCGAGATCATGAAGCACCTTGACGACGAGAGCATAGAGAAATTGACGGGTGAGATCGCGAAGATCGAAAAGCTCACCCCCCATGAAAGGGAAGAGCTCATCGGGCAGTTTCTCATTGATATAAAGAAGGAAAAAAGGAGGCTGAGGGGAGGGGAGGGTACCGCCAAGGAGATCCTGACCAAGACATTCGGGAAGGAAAAGGCGGACCAGATGATCGAGAAGATGTCGCCCGTCGACGTCGACGAGGAGTTCACGTCATTGAACGAGATGGGGGAGGAGGTCCTCCTGTCTTTTCTCAAGGACGAGCACCCGCAGACCATCGCGGTCGCGCTATCCTTCCTTCCGCCCGCGACATCGGCCGCCATACTGAAGGCGCTCGGCTACGACACGGCGAGGGAGGTCGCGCTCCGCATGGCGAAGATGGACAAGGTGATGCCCGACGCCGCGGCGGGAATCGTCACAACGATTAAAAAGAAATACAGGGAATACCTGAAAAAAAGCCAGGGTCTTTCCGCGGGAGGGATCGACACCCTTGCGGACATCTTGCGAAACATGAGCCCTGAAGACGAGCGCAAGCTCATGCATGACCTTGAGATCGAGCTGCCGGAGGTGTCCAGGCAGATACAGGAGAAGACCTTCCCCTTCGAGCATATCGTATACCTGACGAACAACGAGATCCGCATCGTCATCGACGAGATTCGTGACGACCACCTTATCGCCAAGTCGCTCAAGGGAGCGGGGGACGACGTGCGGTTCAAATTTCTGAGAAACATGAGCCAGAACCGCGCGACCGACGTGATCACGGACATGGAATCCATGGGAGCGATCAGGCTTTCCGAGGTGGAGGATTGCCGGCGAATGATCGTTTCAGTCATGAAGAGCCTTGATGAGAACGGGGTGATCTCTCTTAAAAGAGGGGACGATATATACGTTAGGTAACGGCGGGTTTTAAACCCGCCGTTATTTGCTGTATATCACTATGGTGCCGTCCCGCTCGATTCTTTTATACAGCCTGCGGACAAATGTCTCTGCGTACGACGCCTTGCCGGTGTACAGGAGCATGACCCGGTTCACGTAATCGATGGTGGCGCGGATCGGGGGAAGCTTTCTGTTTTTCACCCTCCCGAGGCCTGCATGATAGGCGGCAAGGGAGAGGGCCACGTTGTTTTCGAAAAACGCGAGCAGGGATTTGAGGTGCCGTACTCCGGTCTCAATGTTCCTTTCAGGGTCGAAGGGGTTCTCGAGCCGGTAATAGCCGGCCGTGTCCTGCATGATCTGCATGAGGCCCATGGCGCCGGCCGGCGATACGGCATTGGGATTGAAATTCGATTCGACCTTGATGATGCTTTTAACGAGCAACGGGTCCACGCCGTATTGCGACGACAGCCTTTCGATGAG
>CAZHAD010000002.1:42525-59642 GCA_964529965.1 uncultured Leptospirales bacterium
ATCGCTTTCATGCCGGTTTTCCCCAAAGGCTCAAAGTTATTAGTTGAAACAAAATTTAAAAGGTTTTATAAAATTCACTGAATAACGATATCAACGGTTACGTAACGTTAGATTGTTGATTTCATGTATATTTGTCAATCATCAAACAATCATTGGTGATTATTTCCAAAATTCTTGTTACATAAAATATGCATTAAAAAAAATAAGTTCACGCACTCATCCAGTTTTTCTTGACTAATTTTCATAATATATCCATATAGATATGGAACCCTTATCATGGGGCCGTCTGAAAAGAGGTTCTAGCAAAGACGCTAAGCCGCATGGTTCGACAAGCTCATCAACCATTTTTTATATTGTTTTTATAAATTATTCGGTCGCCGAGTTTCGTCGAGGCATCACGTCTTCGTGGCTTTGCGGGAGTTTGATATAGCTTTCTAAAAAAGCCCGTCGGACAGGTTGCTTACTTGAAGAGGATATTATTCATTTGCATGATGTGTATTGCGGTATCGGCGCCCTGCTTCGCCTATGTTAATCTGGATGCGTACGGCGTGTATACTGGCATGGATACCGGGAAAGATCAGCTCGGGGGCGGGGGCGCGATCGGCTTTTCAGTGGCAGGGGATCTCTCGGTGTTATACCGGGGTATGTACACGGTCGCCTCGCAAAGATCAACGTTTTTTAAAGTAAAAAGATACGATCACATGATGCAGCTTGCGGGCCTAGAGTACGTATGGGAAATTCCTTTCGTCCATATCGGCTGGAGAAGCTCGTTCATGGCGGGATACTCCCATACCCGGCTTGATGTCACGGACCGGGTATATGATTTTTTCAGGTCCCGGCTGCTCTTTACCATCGCTCCTTCGGCTCTCGCGCTCACCCCGCTTCGGGAAGCCCGCAGGCTCGTCGATTCAGGCCCCGCGCTCGCGTTCTGGACGGGCTTCCAGTTGGATTTCATTCCCTACCTTTCACCGTTTGTGGATATCGGCATTTACAAATCGTTTTATGCGGGAGATCTCAAGAGCAGAAACATTATAGGTTTTCACTGCATGTTGGGGCTCAGGCTCGGCCTTGGGAGACCGGATACCCTTGAATATTGACTAACCGCGGTTGTAGTTTATGCCGGACGACATCCTTTTAATTATCTTCGCGCAGATCTCCGGGATAGAACCGCTTATGCCGGACTGCATCAGGATAAGGTTTTTCGACCTCAGGTCTATACAGCGGATCCATGCCCTGCTTTTCAGCCTGTTGAATCCGATGACGAGGATGTTGTCCATATCAGTTTTGGCGCTCAGCCTCTCAAGGATCGCGGATTCCGCCTTAAAATAACGCCGGTCATAGGTGCGGTAGATTTTTTTTACATAGTCCAGCTTCCTGTAATACGCCGGACCGGCCCATGTGCCGTAGCGGAATCTCATTGTGCGCGGATCGGAGATCATTTGAAAAGAATTTTGGCTGCCCGTAATGCATTTGAAGTTTTCTATGATATCGGTATACAGGTCGTTATGCAGGGAGTTCGCCTGTATGCCGGTGATGCGGTAGCCTCCTGAAAGAAACGAATAGTACAGGTCATTCAGGTCATCACCTTCCAGATTTGTAAATATACCGATTTTGGAGCCTCTCGGAATCGTTCCTGACATGAACAGGTTTTCGTCACCTATATAATCGACGATGATTTTTGCAATACGGTCGACGAGTTTAAAGATCTCTCTTTCCATCCTGCCGGTATTGGAGAAGGTGAAAAGCCTGTTTTCTTTCCCGTCGTAAAGATTGATGGTGATATCGATCCTTTCCTTGGGGAGTACGATGAATTCCCCGTTGATGAAATAGTCGACCGCCAGTTTACGGGAGACCTCGGCCATCTCGTAGGGTTTGTATTTCTTTTTCAACCTGAGGTCGTAATGTTTCAATTTTTTAATGATGCCGTGGGGCTTGACTACCTTGGCGTTGAATGAATTTCTCACGGAGTTTGCAAACGAGTTCGGAAAGATCGTCTCGAGATAGTCGTAGTTGCCGTCCCGTGACTTGTTCGCCAGATATCCGAAGGCCATGAAGGGCGCCGCCTCCGCCCCTGCGGCCAGCAGGCATATGATGACGGTCGCTATTATTGAGGCGGCTTTCTGTTCCATTTATTTGCCGGTCATGCTTTTTATGAACCTGTCCACTATTTTTTCGACATTGTCAACAAACGAAGTCGTATGGTTTTCAATCCATATCAGATCAAAGGTCCGGAGGTCGATCGCCCTTCCCCAGCTCGTTCTGCCCAAAGGCCTCAGCTTAAGAAGCACGAGGTATTGGACGTTCCATTTGTTTCTCATATCCGCAAGCACCTCGGCCTTGTTGACCTCGAAGTTGTAGTAGTTCAGCTTGTACAGGTTGTTGAACGTCTTTTCCAATGAGAGAAAATCATGGTCCTGACCGAGGTATGATACTTTTTTAAAGTCCCGTATATCGAACACGTCTTCCATGGAATAAAAGTCGGAGGCGTTGATCGCCTTGACATCGAAGCCCCTTGTAAGAAAACGGGCCATAACCGCATTTTTCATACTGTTTGAAGCGTCGATTATCACCGCCACCCCGGTGTTCAGCGGCACCGGCCTTGACAAATATTTGACCGATCTGCTCGCACAGGAGATGATCATAGGAATGACGCATACGATCGGAAAAACTGTTTTGCTCAGTCTTTTTTGCATCAACGTGCTCCTCTATGAAAATTATGTATAAAACATCGCATCAAAACAGTCGAAGGTTACGTTATGTAGTCATTATCGATTTACCACTGTCAATAAAAAAACGGCCGCTCTCATAAGAATGGGCGGCCGTTTTTTCACCACAATGGGGTATGAGATGGGCGGTCTACCCGCCCATTGGTTATTTCTTGATGATTTTGTTGTCCGGGGTCTGCTTGGCCTTATTTTCTGCTTTCTTCTCGCCTGCGGCTTTTTCTTTATTCAATTTCGCCATATATTGCTTGAATCCCTCTTTGTTGACCTTGATCTCGCCGAGTATTTCAAGTATGAACTGCTGGGATTTCTGTTCGAGTTTTTCCATGAAAATCTGTTGCTTAATCTTGCCTATCACCTCGTCGTTCATCGGAAGTCCCTTCAGCTGGGCCCTGTTCTTGTTGTAGAAATTATTCACGTCTTCATCCGAGACTTTAATATCGTCCTTGAGCTTCTGGCTCAAATAGTATGACGATATAAACTGCAGCTTCGCCAGCTCCGCCACTGTGTTCAGGTCGTCTTTGTCCATGGCATCGTCCTGGTATGCCTTGATGTAGAGCAGCTTTCTGCTGATGAAGTATTCCATGAACTTTGATTTGTTTAAAAGACTCAGCGTTGGATTATTGTCGATCTCTGGATTTGCGGCCATTTTATCCACGTCTTTCTTGTCGAGGTTAAGCATCATTTTAGCAAACGTATAGTAATAGTTGTTGAACTGGTTGATGCTGTACTTTTGATCATCAATCTTAACTGCGGTCTCATCGCCATTTTTTTTGCATGTCGAGATTACAAAAAGCGGGGCGAGGAGCATAATTATACATATCACTTTTGACCTTTTCATAGCATAATCCTAAACATTAAAATTTAAGTTGAATGACTGCCAGACGTTAATTAGAACAGTTGCAATTATTTTTTGTTACATAATTTCACGAGCTGCCCCGGGAGGTTTAGCATGTCATGGAGCCTTACCGAGAAGTCATTCATAATCAGCCTATTTGTTGCAACAATTTTTTTAATGCCATAACCTTTTTTTCTCCATCCATCGATTCCGGGATGAAGACGAGCGTGTCCTGATCGCTCGCATCAATGGAAAGCCGTCGCCGATCTTCCAGGATCCGTTTTATAACCTTTTCCGTGTCGACCTTCGAGCCCGCGGAGATTTTTATCCGAATTGACCGCGAGTTTTCCAGTATCTCATCAATCGCCAGGACCGAAGCCAGGGACCTGATCTTTTCGATTTCGATCAGCACGCGCACCTTTTCCGGATACGGGCCGAAGCGGTCGACCAGCTCTTTTTCGACCCGATCCACCTCATCTATGGAATTGCATGATTCGAAACGCTTGTAAAACTCAATTTTCTGTTTCTCGTCGTTGATATATTCGTCCGGAATGAAGAAATCGGTTTTCAGGAAAATCGGGGTCCTGAACGGCGATGCCGCAGGCTCCCCCTTGAGCCTTTTAACCGCCTCGTCCAGCATCTGCATGTACAGCTCAAAGCCGACCTCGTAGATGTTTCCGGATTGCTCGACGCCGAGAATGTTGCCCGCTCCCCGTATCTCCAGATCCTTCAAGGCGATCCTGAACCCGCTACCGAGCTCCGAATATTCGGATATGACGCGGAGTCGCTTCATTGCCTCTTCGTTGAGGGGGCGATGCTTTGGATAAAACAGATAGGCGTAGGCCTTCCGCGTCGAGCGTCCTACGCGTCCCTTGAGCTGGTAGAGCTGGGACAGCCCGAGGGCGTCGGCCCTGTTGATGACGATGGTGTTGACATTCGGCATGTCCAGGCCGGATTCGATGATGGTGGTGCTGATCAGCGCGTCGTATTTTTTATTAAGAAAATCGATCATTACCCGCTCGAGCTCGTGCTCGCGCATCTGGCCGTGCGCGACCGCCCAGCTTGCCTCGGGCACGAGCTTCCTGAGCATGACGGCGTGCGCCTCTATGGTCTGGACGCGGTTGTGCACGTAAAAGACCTGTCCATCGCGCTCGATTTCGTTCAGCACCGCCATGCGGAGTATGTCAGGATTTTCCTCGAGCACGTACGTCTCGATGGACTGGCGGTTTTCCGGAGGCGTGAGGATGATGGACAGGTCGCGGATACCTGCCATCGCCATGTGAAGCGTGCGCGGGATCGGGGTCGCGGACAGGGTCAGAACATCGATCAGGGCCCTGAATTTTTTGATCTCTTCCTTGTGCCGGACACCGAAGCGCTGCTCTTCGTCTATAATGAGCAGTCCGAGGTTTTTGATCACTATTCTGTTCGAAAGCATGGCGTGTGTGCCGATTATGATGTCGATTTTTCCGTCATTGAGCCTTTCTCTGATCCTGCGTATCTCTCCATGGCTTCTGAAGCGGGAGATCATGTCGATTTCGATCGGATAACCCTCGAAGCGTTTTTTGAAGGTGGTGAAGTGCTGCATGGCCAGCACGGTAGTGGGTACCAGCATCGCCACCTGTCGTCCCGCCATCACCGCCTTGAAGGACGCCCGGATCGCCACCTCCGTTTTGCCGAATCCGACGTCTCCGCAGATGAGCCGGTCCATCGGCCTCGGGGTTTCCATATCATCCTTCACGTCTTCAATCGCGGTTATCTGGTCCGGGGTCTCTTCATACTCGAACAGGGCCTCGAACTCCTCCTGCCACATGGTGTCCGGCGGGAACTGGAAGCCCCTCAGCGCCTTCCGGGCCGAATAGATCTTAACGAGCTCGGACGCGACCTCCTGGACCGATTTTTGAACCTTTTCCTTGATCCTATTCCAGGCTGATTTTTTCCCCAGGTGGTCGATCTGGGGCCTTCTCCCTTCAATGCCGAGATATTTCTGAACCATGGTGATCTGGTCCAGGGGAACGTAGAGCTTGTCTCCCTCGGCATAATCGATGAGGAGAAAATCACGCTCGACCCCACCGGCCGCCATTCGTTCGATTTTTCTGAATATCCCGATCCCGTGGTTGATGTGAACCACGTAATCGCCCGATTTAAGATCCATGAACGAATCTATGGGCCTCGACGATGTCTTTTTGAATTCGCGTTTTTTCCGGTAGTGCTTGCCGAATATCTCGTGGTCCGACAGTATCAGGACCTTGCTCTGGGTCATCTCGAGGCCCTCTTTAAGAGGCGAGAGGAGTATCTGCACCGGCGCGTCGGTAAAGGTCCCGAACCGGCCGTCGGGATCAAATTCGGAAAAAAGGTCATAGAGCCTGCGCGCCTGCCCCTCAAACCCCGTCGTGATAATGATCCTCCAGCCGCGTGAGATTTTGACCGCGATCTCCTCCCGGGCCTGCTTGATCCTTCCGTGGAAGTTGGGTATGCTCCTGAGCTGCCACTTCAGTGAATGCGGGGAAACGGTGAAGGATTGAAGCGATACCGAATTCAGGGACAGTGCGTCGAGGGAGGAGGCGTCGATCAGCTCATTCGGGTGAAGGCAGATCGTGGACGAGCGGTTTTTCTTATAAAGTTCGTGGTATGTTTTTTCGAGTTGATTTTTCCGGGCCGTTAATACCGCGGGTTCGACGAAAATCATCCGCGCGTCATCGCGCAGATAAGAGGGCAGTGTGGCCGGCTGTATCACGCGCGGGAATAGATCCTCGATTCCCGAAAGCTCCGCAGTCCCCGCCTCATCGAGCTGCCGTACAATGTGTTCCGGCAGATCCATTCCCTGCTTCCTGGCTTCGGCCAGTATCCTGAGCAGCTCCTCCCTCTCATTTTCAAACAGGACAAGCTCTTTCCGGGGATATACGGTCACCGAATCTCGCTCTTCTCTTGAGGCTTGAGTGTAGATGTCGAATTCCCTGATTGATTCAAGGGTGTCGCCGAAGAAATCGAACCTGAGCGGATTTTCGTTGGAGGGGAGAAAAATGTCTATTATTCCACCCTTGACCGAAAATTGGCCGTATGAATCAACCCGTTTTTCTCGGGAATACCCGTATGCGGTCAGCATCCCCACGATGCCGGAAAATGAATATTCCCCACCGGCCTCAAGCGTGACTTTTTTTGTATTAAAAAAATTCTTGTCGGGAATTTTCCGAATCAACGACTCAACGGTCGTAACCACCAGGGCAGGTCCGCCGCCGAGGAGGCGATAGAGCGCGGTTATCCTCTCACGCTCCGTTTTTTCGGGGGGGGACACAAACTCATAGGGGGGTGTTTCCCACGGCGGGAACACGAAAAGGAGACCGGGATCGACAAACGACGACAGGTCAAGGTGCATGTCATGCATATTCTGGTAATTTTCGGTTACCACGACGGTCTGGACGGGGGAAACATTGAATATCGAGGCCGATACCAGGGGGAACGACGCGGGAGAAACGCCCTCTATCAGAATCGAGTCTGAAACGCCGTCGGTTTTTTTTGCCGACTCCTGACGGAGGGCAAGGAATTCCTCCGACCGACTGAAAATATCTGAGACAGGTTTCAGTATCATGGAAGTGGATAAGTGTTCAAATCTGGATAACAATTTTTTGCCGGGGGAAGATTATGCAAGAAATAATTGGCCTTATATGAGGCAAAAAATCGTCGTGGCCGGAAAATTAACTTGAGGCTGCCGATCCGCGACCATGGCGATCCGAAGGTAACGGGCATCGCCTATACGTAGTGGTCGAGGTTGTAGGCGTACTGCTCCAACCGCATCAATTCATCTTCAAGGTCCGTTATCTCCTGGATTGTGGTATTTATTGAAATCATGCCGTCCTTGAAGGATTGCCTTTCATACGACGTGATCCATTTTATATCTTCGGTGTTTGTTTCATCAAGAAAGGCCTTGAGCAATTTGAGGAACTTTTCGAAGTTTTTATACAGAATTCTGATATTTTCCAGCATCTCAGTCAGGTAAATGAAGCGAATTACTTTCTTGTTGCTTGAAGCCAGGGTCTCGATTATCTCGCGCCCCCTGTCGTCCATCTTTGCCTGGTAGTAAGACACCGATCGCGGGTAGCTTATCAGCTCTTTTTGATAATTCAACAGATTGTCGACACCCTGGATGACGTCTATATCGAGATTCCTGAATATATCCTCCAACTGGTTGCTTTCCGTTTTGTTTTCAATTGGAATGATATTGGAGTTTTTTATATTCATGATGATGCCCTTTATCCTTTCCCTATGGGTCCGGATAAGCTCCATGGTTTTTTCTATGAAAGCGTCGGGGTTGAAATAGGGCTGCGGGGCGTCCCTCTGGGATTCATTTTCTCCTGCAACTATGCCGTCGTCGCTCATGCTCAGTTTTTTCATGAGAATTTTTTGCTGGTAGCTGCCCGCATTTTTTTCGTGTGTCCTGATGATTTTTATTATTTCCATTTTTCTGAGTGCCTTGTTGTACCTGAGGCCGTACATATTGCCTTGGCTGTCCACATACCTGTTGTTCAAGTCATATACGGATATTTTCGATGTGTCGATGTCGGATATGTCATTAATCCGGATTATGATATTTTTCATGTCTTACAGCTCATCGGGGCTTAATTGAATCGGCTCCTTGAATTCCATTACAATGTATGAGTCGCCGAAGGGATAAAATTTTGAAAATATTTTCGCGGCTTCGGATGGGTTGTTCTTCAATAAACCGGTCCGCACGATATGTGCGTGTGCTGAATACTTGTTTTTTTTAATCTTAAATAGAACATGTGCAGGCATACCCACCGCCACCCGTTCTTTTGTAATGATGAATATCCCTCCCAGGCTGATATCGCATATCAAACCCTTTCCCTTGCTCGGCACCGTAATATCGAAATCAACCTCATCAGGGTTCCCCTCGTAATAATTGAATCTCGTCTTTATTTTACACTGATACCGTTCATATTTTCTTTTTTCCACCATGGTAATTCTTTTTCCGGCCTCCTCTCTAGTATCGTTGTATAATAACAAGACATTCATTTCGACATCATAATGAAATAATATCTGCCCATGGATGAATGTCAAGCTATGTTTTTCCGAATCGATCGCCGCGCAACCATTAATCTGAATGTCGCTCGATTTTCCGCATTTTCATTTTTTGCCCGCACCTGCCTCCTCCAGGGCGCGCAGGACCGTATCATATTCATTGGATGAATTCCAAAAAAGATACCCTCCCGAACCCGCGTCATTGCAGGCCTTGATCTGCGCCTGTATATACTGTGTGTTATAATGTGACACGTGCCAGCGGAATGCCTGCAGCCAGGGGCGGACAACGATCCGGCCGCCGGCGATGTGCCCCACCTTCCGGCACCCATTATAGATGAAGTAATAGGGGTTGTCGCCGGGGTGCTGGTATCCTTCGAAATCTTCATTAAAGTGCGACGGATAGAGCATGGGGGAAATGACGTCGCAGTAACGGGATAGAAGCTCGATCCTCTGGCCGGTTTTGTTGATGTCGACCGCCTTGCCCCATGCCACGACCCCGAAGATATCGACCGACACGCGCGCGTGGCGCGCGTTAATTTTTTGATATGCCCGCCTGAGGAAATGGGTGATCGATTTGTCGTTTGGCATGGCTCCGAAATCATATTTGAAGTGGGCGTCGTCAAGATCGCCGGTCGTGGGGAATCTGATATAATCGAACTGGATCTCGTCGACCCCCATATCGGCAAGCTCCAGGGCGATGTCAATATTGTAATCCTGGACGCTCTTATTAGTCGGATCGCACCATTTTTCCTTGGAATAGGGGTTCCACCTGCCTCCCGTTCTTTTTGAGCGGATCGCGAACAAAGGTTCTTTTTCCCAGAGCAGGTGATCTTGAAATGCGGCTATCCTTGATACCGTGTGGAATCCGTTTTCTTTGAGCATGCGGAGAATTTTTTCCATGTTTCCGATGGTCCTTTTCCTGTCCGTATCATATTTTCGGACTTCCTTCACCCTGCTGTAATAATTGACGGTTCCGTCGACATCCTTTGCATCGAAGACGACCGTATTGATTCCGTGGTCCCGATACCGCCTCAGATTGTCTATAAGCTTAGCCGAGCCGGCCGATGAGCCGGTAAAGTACAGGCCTCTAGCGGCGATGAGCCTTGGCATGGAATGGTTCTTCACCTCAATGACCATGGCGGGCGCCGCGTCGGGTATTATCAACGTCATTTCATCATGCAGGATGTTCGAGGCAAGGCCGTTATACTTCCTGATATCGCGTTTGAACCTGTTTTCGCTGAGATATCCGGTATAGCGGATCAGGTCGGGGGCCAGGTCATCCAGGCCGGCCGCTCCCTTTGTTTGATAGAGCAGAAGGCTGCCCGCATGAATCAGTCCGCGTGGAGTAAGGCCGAACAGTCTGGCGTATTTTTTATATTCACGATTATCGATGATGGTAACGCGTGGATGCGCCGGAAGTAATGTCTCGGCAAGTTCCAGGTATGCCCCATGCAGGTAATCTTTATAATAGGATAGAGTCGCCCAGTATTTGACTACACCATATGAAACGGTTGCGGCGGCACAGGCTGAAAGTATGAGATATTTGAATGTGCTGTTCATGCCTTTACAATTAATCGGACTCCCGAATGAAATAATTTAGTCGAGGAATAACCCTGACCAAGTGCAGATCGCGTTGCCGATGGTGAAAGACTGCGGCAATCGCGAAAAACAGGGTCGTGTATGTCATATCATGAGACACGACATAATATTGGGATATGATTATCAATTATTTTTCAATGCCGGTTTTTTTATTTTACCGCGATCATAATATTCGGTCTGCATTGACGAATATTTTCTTGCCAGATTATCCGACCTTTTATAGCATGTAATCGGAGGGAGCCAAGCAGCAGCGCCGCCTGTAAGTTCTGAAGGCGGTGAGGAAAGTCCGAACACCATAGGGCAGGGTGCCGGGTAACGCCCGGGCGCCGCGAGGCGATGGAAAGTGCCACAGAAAATATACCGCCCGAAAGGGTAAGGGTGAAAAGGCGAGGTAAGAGCTCACCGCGCTTTGCTGTAAAGCAGGCGGCACGGCAAACCCCGCCCGGTGCAAGACCAAGCAAACAGCCGCGTGAGAATGGCCCGTTCGAGGCTGAGGGTAGGTCGCAAAGAACCGTATGGTAACATGCGGTCAAGATGAATTGCTGCATAAACAGAATTCGGCTTATGTCTCCCTCCGTCTGCCGGCCCGCGGCCGCGGTTTAATTCCGCCGGCGGGGCCGGCAATTAATTCCTTGCTGTTTTATCAAATCGCATCATCTTTGAAATGATCCGAACAAACTTTCAGGAAAATCATATGGACAGAAACAGAAAGCTTCTCATTTCCATACTTGCATTGCTGGTGCTTTCCGCGGTCATCGCCATTGTGGACATCAGCATCAATATGCAGTACAAAAAACCTTCCGGAATATCCATATCCGGACCCCGGATCGGGCCGGGTGTCGGCATCGTGCGGATCGAGGGCGCCATCGAGATGGTCTCCTCAGGCGGCACCTTCGGGATACGACAGGGAGCGGAATCAATCATCGACCGGCTCAGCGACCTGGAAGGGAACAGCTCGATCAGGGCGGTGGTGGTGAGGATCAATTCACCCGGCGGTACGGTCGCCGCGACCCAGGAGATATACCAGAAGCTGTGGAGGCTCAGGAAAAAGAACATACCGCTGGTGGCCTCCCTGGGGGATGTCGCTGCGTCAGGGGGGTATTACGCGGCGTCGGCGTGCAATTATATCATGGCCGATTTCGGGACCATTACCGGCTCCATCGGAGTGATCGCTCTTTCACCCAATCTGAAGAAGCTGCTTGAAAAGCTCGGGATCGGCATGAACGTCATCAAGAGCGGAAAGTACAAGGACATTCTTTCCTCCTTCCGCGATATGACGCCCGCCGAGCGCGAGCTTATACAGCAGATAATCGATTCATCCTACCGGAAATTCCTTAAAGACGTGGCACTGGGCAGAAACCAGAACGAATCGGATATCGCTCCCATCGCGGACGGCAGGGTCATGAACGGGGAGACCGCGCTCAAGTACAAGCTCATTGACGGCCTGGGAACGTTCGAGGACGCTCTCGACAAGGCGCGTCAGATGGCCGGCCTCTCCCCGGATGCCCCGGTGTACGACGAGTCCAAGTCCCCGTTGCAGGAGCTCCTGCTCAACCTGCAGGGCATGCTTGGCGCCGGAAGCCTTTATCGGGCCGCAGGCTACGAGAACAGCTATCGCGTGGAATACAGGTGGGAGCCATGATCCTGTCCGAGATCAGATCGATGCGTTGGACCGATTTTTTTATGCACGCACTTCTGGACCCGAGGGCGCTGTACCGCATGGTCGGCAGAAACGAGCCGAGGGGCTTTCTATTGAGCTTTGCCGTACCCGCGGCGGTGGCGGTCGTCGATATCATCACCCACTCGCTGTTCGGCAGGGAAACCTCATTTTTCTATTACAAGATCACCTACGGCTGGATACTCTGGTTCCTTCTGATCTTTTTCAGAACCGTGGTGGCGGCCGCGCTTATGGACATGGCTTCGCAGTTTTTTGGATACAAGGGCAACATCCGGGAGTTGGTCATCGTGCTGAACTTCTCACTTTTCCCCGAAGTATTCATACTCCCTCTTGCGTACATATTCAAGATATTCAGGTTCGCCCCGCTGTTTTTTTATATTCTCATAAGCATGGGACTGACGGTCTGGTCAGCCCTCATCGCCATACAGTGTATTTCCGAGATGCACAGCGCGAGCATAGGAAGATCAGCGGTGATATTTCTTTTCCCCATATTGCTGATAGGAGTGACGCTGATTCTTGCGTTTATCCTGTTGGCAATCCTCGGAGTTGGATATTTCGTGGGCTGAGCTTATCGGTCAGGCTTGAGCCACCTGAACGCGGCCAGCGATAGAAAATAAAACACCGTGCCGAAAGTCACTATGGTCGCTCCGGTCGGCGTGTCCATGAGATATGAGAGGAACAGGCCCCCGGTCATCACGGCTACCGCAAAAAGTATCCCCGCGGTTATCACGATGCGATAGTTCCTGGATATCAGGATCCCGAACCCCGCGGGCAGGACCACGAGCGCCGAAACCAGGATGATGCCCACCAACTTGATGCTCGTGACCACGATGGCGGCGAGGAATACCAGGAGCATCGTATCGAGCAGATTCACGTTCACCCCGCTTACGGCCGCGACCTCCTCGTCCAGGGTCATGAAGAGGATCCGGTGGATGAAGATCATGATGAACGCCGTGAATGCCGCAAGCACGCCGCCGGCGATGAGCGCGTCCGTCAGGGTCACGCCGAGTATGTTCCCGAACAGGTAGCTCATGAGATCGAACGCGTACCCGCGCTTGAGCGCCAGGAATATCGCTCCCAGCGCCATGGAAAATGAAAAGAATATCCCGATGCTCATGTCGTAGGATATCCTTCCGTACTTGACGAGCTTGCCGATGAGGATCGCGGCGCACATGCAGAAGACAAGCGCGGTGAGGAACGGATCGATGCCGGCGAGCACGCCGAGGGCTACGCCGCCGAATGCGGTATGGGCGATTCCCGCGCCCAGAAAGGTCATCTTTCTCATCACTACGAAAAATGAGAGCGTGCCGAAGAGTATCCCGAGGATGAGGCTCATGATGAAGGCGTTTCGGAAGAAGTGGAATTGAAAGAGCTCGACCATCATTCGTCCTTGCAGCCATCGCAGCTCTTGTCGTGGGCCACGTATACGACGTTCTTCCCGAACACGCTTGAAAGCGAATCGTTTGAAAAGCAGTCCATCGGCTTCCCGTGGAAGTGGATCTTGTTCTTGAGGCAGGCAAGCCGGTCCACGATGTTCGAGACCGCGCCTATGTCGTGCGACACCATCAGAATGGCGAGATCCATCGTGTCCTTGAGCGTGCGGATCATCTGGTAGAAGTTGTCCTGCGCAAGTGCGTCGAGTCCGGTGGACGGCTCGTCCAGCAGGAGTATCTTGGGCTGAAGCGCAAGCGCGCGGGCGATGAGCACCCGCTGCTTCTGTCCTTCGGACAGGCTCCCGAAATGGCGGAGGCGGTGATCCGACATCTCCGCGGATTCGAGGGCCCGGTCGATCCGCATCCGGTCCTCGGCGGAGAGCTTTTCCAGTACCCGGCAGCCCGCGTACCGTGACATGGCCACCACGTCGAACACGCTCACCGGCATGGTGTAGTCGAGCGAGTTTTTCTGCGGAAGATACCCGATGGTACCGCTCGGCACCTTCCGGGGCGGCAATCCCATGACCCGTACCGTGCCCCTGAAGGGCTGCTTGAACCCCATGATCGTTTTAAGCAGGGTGCTCTTGCCGCTGCCGTTCGGCCCCACGATGGACACGATCTCCCTCTTGTTTACCGACAGGCTCACGTCCTCAAGCACCACCGACCCGTCGTACCTGGCCCAGACGTTCTGCAGCGAAATTACTTCATCCATGGCGTGTGCCTCCCCGTTCATCGAAGCGCGCCCGCAAGCCTTGAGGCGTCAAAGTACATCATTTTAAGATAGTCCGACCTTTCTTTTGAATCCGGATTCCCGATACTGTCGAGCCGCACGACCGTTCCACCGATCTCCCGCGCCAGAATCCGTGCGCCCTTAACCTCCGCGGTAAGGCTCGTGACTATAGCCGTGACCCTTTCCCTTCTTGCCGTGTCGATTATATCTTTTATGGAGCGGACCGAGGCCTTGTCGCTCCCTTCCTGCTGCACCGTGGCTACGATGGAGAGGCCGTAGTCTGATGCGAAATAGTTCCATGCGTCATGCCACTGGATGAACGACCTGTTTTTTTTCTTTTTGAACAGGAGGGCTATGGACGCATCGAGCCTGTCCAGCTTTACATTGTAGATTTTCAGATTTTTTTCATATATTGCCGCATCGTTTTTGTCCCTGTCCGCATCCGAAAGGTAGCGGGCCATCTTTTCAGCTATAATCTTGGCCCGTTTTACGCTCAGCCACACGTGCGGATTCGGCTCATTCGTTTCGCCGCCCGGATTCCCCGACAGGGGCATGAGGTATTTCCTGGAGGCGGTGTCGGGAAGATAGCGCTCGATCCAGCCGTCGAACTCCTTCGTAACCCCTATTAAGAGGCCGGCGTCCTGAAGCTTTTCCGCGATCGAGGGAAGCGGCTCATACGAATGGGGGTCCGCTCCGGTCGGGATCACGTAGATCACCGCTGCCCGGTCTCCGGCGATGTTCCTCGCGATATCATACAGGGGGAAGATGGACACCACGCACGTCAGCCCCGCTTTGCCTTCCTTCCCCTTTTTACAGTCCGAAACCGCGGTTACGAGCAGGACGGAAAGGATGAATATAATGATTTTTTTCATAATAACCCCGTCGGGGGACATGTGGGCATTGAAACCGGGTGCGCACCGTTAAAGCTAACATATAATATACCGGTCAGCCTGTCAACTCATTGCATATCTTCAGGACGGGGAATCGGCATTGAACTGCGGATGGAAGTGAATTTTAATCTTTCCCGGCAAATTTTTTTTTATTTGCATCCTTTTATTCGTTATATATATGGTGGTATACCGTTGGGGATCGAGCGGAATATCCGGGAGGCCCCTTTAAATTTTTGCAGGATATGTTAAAATATGAAAAAAATTTTCAGTATCTTGCCTTTTTTTCTGGTTTTCATTCCTTGTGCGCTTTACGCCGCGTACAAGCAGTTCACCTTTATACACACGAATGACCTGCATTCCCACCTCCTCGGCTCCGCCCCCTCTGTCGATTATTCGCCCGGCTCGACCGGCGATGACGCGACCCTGGGGGGATGGGCGAGAATATCGACCGTCATTAAAAGAACAGAGGCGGAGCGTCGTAATCCGGTCATGGTCGTTGACGCGGGCGACTTTCTCATGGGATCGCTCTTCCATATGCTGAGCAGGGAGCGGAGTTTCGAGCTCGGGCTGATGAAATATATGGGCTATGACGTGCTCACCCTGGGAAACCATGAATTCGACCTGAAGCCGGCCGGGCTTGCGCGGATCATCGAATCTGCCAGGATATCAGGGGGGCCTCCCTACATCGTGGCCTCGAATATCGTGTTCAGCACAACAAGCGACAAGGACGACTCGCTTGAGGCTGATTATAAATCAGGGCATCTTCTCCCCTATACGGTGTTGACGAGGAACAGAACCAGGATCGGATTTTTCGGACTCATGGGCAAAGGTGCAGGAGAGGTCTCGCCCTTTGCGAAGCCGGTGACCTTCGGTGATCCGGTGAGGTCGGCCAGGGAGATGATCGCCCTGCTCCGCAACAGGGAGAAGGTCGACATGGTTGTGTGCCTCTCCCATGGTGGGGTGTATCTCGATGATATCGACGCTTCGGAAGACGTGATTCTTGCACGCAAAGCGCCGGGTATCGACATCATTTTCAGCGGGCATACTCATACCCCGCTTCGAAGTCCGCTCCAGGTTGGAAACACCATCATCGTCCAGGCCTGGTGCTACGGCAGATGGGCGGGGATTCTAGACGTGACCCTGGAGCCCGGCGGGGTGAAAATGAAGGGATACCGCCCTGTCTTGATCGACGATTCAATACCGGGCGATCCCCGGGTAATGGAGCTCATACAGGACTTTAAGAAGAAGATCAATGCCTCGGTACTGGCTCCCTTCGGGTACTCGTTTGATTCCATTGTCGCCCATACCGACTTTGATCTGAAAAAAGGGATGGAGGCGTCGAATCTCGGCGACCTCATCGCGGACGCGAGCAGGTGGTACGCCAACAAGATTGCGTACGATCCCCGCGATCCGGGATCCAGGATCGCGGTCAGCCTGGATTCGAACGGGATAATCAGGGACAATGTGATGAAGGGGAAAACCGGCAGGATCGCGGTATGCGACCTGTTCGCGGCGCTTCCTCTCGGCATCGGCTCCGACGACTCCATGGGCTACCCCATGGTCGCCATGTATCTGTATGCGTCCGAGATCAAAAAGGCGCTTGAGGTCGTCACCAGCATCTACCCTCAAAAGGGGAACAGGTACTTTTTGCACGTTTCCGGCTTCAAGGCGACCTACAATCCGAACCGTGTGATCTTTGACCGGGTGACGGGCATCAGCATCGGGGACGATGAGACCGGATATAAGCCGGTCGATTATTCATCCTCGAACAAAAAGCTGTACCGGGTGGCGACCAATCTTTACAACGCTGCCTTTATTAAAATCGTCGGCGATTTCACCATGAATGTACTGAAGATCGTGCCCAAGGACAGGCGCGGAAGGCCGATCGAGGATATAGCGAAAGCACGGATCGATGCAGATCCGCACGCGCCGGGCATACAGGAGGCCAAGCAGTGGGCGGGGCTTATCGAGTATGTCCGAAGCTTTTCAGATATAAACGGCGACGGAGTGCCTGACGTCCCCTTCAAATACAGGGATGTACAGGAAAGGATCGTCCGGCTGGCGAGCTGGAATCCCGTGAGCCTCATAAAAAAAGGAAATTTTGTAACCTGGGCGGGCTTTACCGGAGTCATATTTATGTCCGGGATTGTTGGTGCGGTCGGCACATTCGTGATCATGAAGATAATAAAAAA
>CAZHAD010000002.1:59742-87802 GCA_964529965.1 uncultured Leptospirales bacterium
TTTCCGTGACGGCCGCCTCCGCTTCGGACTGGCCCATTTACAAGGGGAACATTTTTTACACCGGCAACAACGACGAGATCACGGTGAAGAACAATAACCTGAAGTGGCTCTTCCAGGCTTCGGACATGGTGTACAACCCGATTATCTCCGACGGTATGATATTCTTCGTGGATTTAAAGAAAAACGTGTACTGCCTGGATGAGGATTCCGGAAAGCTCAAATGGAAAATCAGCCTTACGGAGCTGTCACGGCAGTTTAATCCGGGGGGCAAGGCGGCGGGGAAGGTCAAATATCCCCTGGTGAAGGACAACCGCCTCATACTCACGGATAATTACGTCATCTACTGTCTTGACAAGCGAAACGGTAAGGTCCTCTGGGCCCGCACCGGGATGCGGGACGAGAAGGAGCTGTTCGACAAGGACAGCCTGTACAACAGGAAAACCTCGAAGTGGCAGATGGTCGATGAAAAGGCATGGGATCCGACCAAGCATTCCACGACCATCGTCGACGGCATATACTCAGATCCCGTCATACATCATGACATGATATACTACGGCACCAGGAACGTATTCGTGTCGCGCGGGATCGAGCAGGGCCATCTTAAATGGGACAACAAGAGCATACGATCCTACGGCGGCTACCCCTCATTTTACGACAGGTATATTTTCACCCAATCCATGGATTACAATACGAAGAGGTTCATGCTCTACTGCCTGGACGCGGACACCGGCTCGGTCGTGTGGTCAGACAGGATCGGCAAGCCGGTCAGGATATTTTCGCCGGTCGTCTACCGGAGAAGGGTGTACCTTGCGGCGGGAAGCGTCATTCACTGCTTTAAGCTCGAAGACGGATCGCGGCTGTGGGACAGGGATTATTCGGATGTCATCACCTCAAACCCGAGCTTCACCGAACGGGAGATACTGTTTACCACCGGCAACCGCCAGGTGGTGATCATCTCCCCGGATGACGGGAGCGTCATATCCCGCATCGATCTCGGGGACCGCTCCAGCCCCTATTTCGTGACGATCCGCGATCAGATCTATGTCGCGAGCACGTTCAAAAAAACGATAGGGAGCAGGGAGCTCTCCTACGCCTTGCTCAGGGCGCTGCGGTTCGACCGGAAGGATTCCCTCTGGAATTTTGTTCCGCCCTTTCCCGGCGGCGCCTATCAGCCCGCCGCCGCGGGCGGGATCATGTTTCTTCCCGCCGGCAACTACCTGTACGCAGTGGGCACGGACTATTACCCGCACATTATCGACGGCGGCAGCGCGGCGTACGATCCCTACAATAAAAAGGGTCACGGCGGGGAATCGGCGTCCGTCGTGCCCGGGACAACGGGAAAGGGTGGCGCACGCGAGCAGGTGAAGGAGCCGGAGCTTCGCACCTTGAAGATCACCGTAAACGGTGAAGGAGGCTCGCCTTTAAATGCCCAGGTCGACGTGAAGCGCTGGGACAAGGGAAAGGTTGCTTATTCGGACAGGGTCAGGGTGGAGAGGAAGGGGCAGGCGATCAGGGTGCCCAATGCCGATGACGTGGAGATCACCGCGGACGCGGACGGATATATCCCGAAGAAGGTCATCATATCACGTAAGGACAAGGACGTATCCGTCAGCCTCGAGCAGATCGAAAAGGGCAAGGGGATCGTGGTCGACAATATCCATTTCGAGATCAATTCCGCATATCTCAAAAAGGAATCCCTGAACATTCTCGACCGCATGATCGAGGAGATGAAAAAGAACAAAAGGATCAGGCTCGAGATCCGGGGGCACACGGACTCAACCGGGCCGCACGCATACAACATGAAGCTCTCGGAGAGGAGGGCGGATGCGGTCAGGGACTACATGATCAAAAACGGTATAAGCCCCGAGAGGCTCGAATCGTCCGGATACGGTCCCGACAGGCCGATCGCGGACAACAGGACCGCGGAAGGGAGAAGAAAGAACCGGAGGACCGAGTTTTTTATCTTAGATAAATAAAATAGAACTGTGTAACCGCCGATTCACGCCGATGGTTCGACAGAAGTTGCAATAAAATTTAAATACGATTTTGTGAGAATATTATCTGTATTATATTTCAAGGTCCGGCCGCAATTTTTTCGCCCCATGCAGATATGCGTGCACCATCTCATCCTGCCTTTTTTCAGAGTTCACGTGCAGCAATACCCTGATGCAATGAGAAAGGCTTTCGGGCACCTTCATTTCCATGGTGCAGAAAAGCGGGGTGTACACCCATCCCATCCTCCGGGCCGCCACGGCCGGAAATTCCGCATCAAGCTCGTGCGTGACCGAAAAGATCGCGGAGGCGATATCCTCGATCCTTATATGATTGCTCGCGACCAGGGTTTCCAGCATTTCTCCGGTCTTCGCAATGATCTCTTCCTTTGTATTTGATATTACGGTGGTTGCCCCCCGTATGCCTCGTAACGCCATGTCATTGCTCCATGCTCGTTATGTCCGCCCCGACTGATTCCATGAGGCGTGGGAAGTCGGGGAAGGTCACGGACACTGATTCCGCCGTGTCGATGATCGTTTCCCCTTCGGCGGCCATGCCCGCCACGGCCAGCGCCATGGCGACCCTGTGGTCGCGGCGGGCGTTCACCCTGCAGCCGTGAAGGCCGCTCCCGCGTATCACCAGGCCGTCGGGCTCTTCCCTTATGCCCGCCCCCATCTTTGTAAGCTCCTCGCGCATCACCCTGATCCGGTCGGTTTCCTTGACCCTTGCCTGGGGCACGTTGGTGAGCCGGGTTTCTCCTTCCGCAAAGCACGCGGCGACCGCGAGCGCGGGCAGTGAATCGGGGATCGCGTTAAGGTCGAAGGTGCCTGCTTTCAGAGGCTTCCCCTGTATGGAAATTTCTTTTACACCGATGCATATGTCCGCACCCATGGCCTTCAGGATGTTTACGACCTCCTTGTCTCCCTGGGTATCGGTGAAATCGAGTCCCCTGAGCGAAAGGTCCGAGCCGGTAACGGCTGCAGCTACCAGAAAGAACGTCGCCGAAGAGAAATCCGCGGGTATGGCCTGGCGGAACGCGGGATATGACTGCCCGCCGGGCACGCGGAACCGCGCGTAATTGTCGTTGTCGTACCGTATGCCCAGCCTGTCGAGCCAGCCCAGGGTCATGTCCACATACGGCCTTTCGTTGAGGAGGGGGACCCTGATCAACGTGTCCCCGTCCGCCGGGGGGGCGGCCATGAGAAGTGAGGTCAGGTACTGGGAGGTGACCGCCTCGATCCCGGTTTCGCCTCCGGCGATCCTCCCCCTGACCGCGACCGGCGGCATGCCGTTTTCCCTGGTGGAAAAGGCCTTCCCGCCGAGATGGTTGATGGAGGACAGGAGGCCGTCCGCCGGCCTGCTCCGAATTTGTTGGTCCCCGTTGAGCACGCTCCATCCGCGCACAAGCGCGGCCACGCCGAGCCCTATGTAGAGCGAAGTGCCCGAGTTTCCGACGTCGATGACGTCGTCGGGCACGGACGGGGCGCCTGCGGTTCCTCTGACCCTCCATGAGCTTCCCGACTCTTCGACTCGCGCGCCGAATTTTCGAATCATGCCCAGGCACGATCTGGTGTCCGATGAATCAAGAGGATGATCGATCACCGATTCCCCGTCTCCCAGGAGACCGAACACCAGGGCTCGGATGGTATGCGATTTTGAGCCGGGTATGTCGACGGACCCGCGCAGGCGCGACGGGTGAACGATAAATTCCAATTCTCGATTCTCCTTTGAACTTACGCGGGTTTTCTTCTGGCAAACACCCCGATATAATAGGGCTCCGATATCACATGACCCTCGATCTTGTATAATTCGATGAACATGTTTTTTTTCTCTTCGATCAGGCCGAGGGGGTTTTCGGTGGAATGCGGGAATATCCCGCTGAAATATTCCGCGAGCTCCAAAAGATCGGCGTGGTAATGCTCCATGCTGTCCTTGACGAAGGTGAATTCGTTCAGATCCATGAATGTTTTCAGGTCCTCTCTAAGATAAAAATCGTTGTGTATGGGAAGGGCCATTTTCATGAAATCATCGTACACGCCCTCAAGGTCTTCATCGCCGAGCACCACACCGCCGAAAAAGAATATGCCGTCGAATTGGAGGGCCCTCCGGAATTCATCCACCACCCTGCCCGATTCGAGAAAATCGAAATAATCGACGCAGACGAGCATGTCCCCCGCGTAATAGTCGATCGGGAAATCGTTGAATTCCCCGTTGATAAACTTGATTTTTTCACACGCGGGATCGTGCCGGTACAGGCTCATGAACTCCAGGATGGAGGCGAGGCAGGGCTCCACCACGACGACATACGCGTCTGAATTTTTTACGAGTTCATTCAGCAGGAGTCCCCTGCCGAGGCCCGCCTTGATAATAACACCGGGGTGGTAGGTGTTCACGACGTCTATAAGGCTGTTTTTGACATGTTCCAGCCTCTTCTCCGGTTCAATAATCAGCCCCTTCCGATAATCGTGCGCGATAAAAGTAACGATATCCGCAAGTCTGCTCATGCCGCCTTCCGTGTGGATGTTGTTTTATTGCACCGCAAGCCTGTATTCAAACCAGGAACCTGCCCCGTGTTTATCCATTTATATTTCATTTTGTGCAACCCTTTTTTTAATTTCCCTGCATAACGTGAAGGGTATGAATTGAATTTCGGGTAATTCCTCTAATAGATTCCCTGTCCGGCTGTTACCCATTATCTTCATCTTCAATTGAATCTTTCGGCCCCCTAAACCCCCCGAAGGGGGACTTGGAGAGCTTCAAAAAATCTCAGAGATAATTCCTAAGGATGTGAATGAAAAAAATGAGGAATTCAGCCTTACCCGTAAATTAATTCACGCCCGTAGTAAAGATGAAATTAAAGGAGATACATGAGGGAAAGGAGCGATACGGATTGCACACGCGATGAGGTGAAGCGTTTACATGACATAATCAGAAATATTATTGACATCTGCATGAGAAGGGATACATACGGGACAATCGCCTTGTTTCCCGACCAATCGCATTCCAGGGCGCCGGAGGATAATACATGAGCAACAGGACCGTCCACTATGATTCCTACAAGGAGGAGCGCGACCTGATTCTTGAGTACAACCAGGTTGACATGAGCGATGCGAAGATTACGAACATACTGGGGATCGGTGTTGACAATATCACCGGGCCTCAGGCCGTGGTCAGGATCATGGACATGATAAAATCAGGAGGCGTGCATCATGTCGTCGGTTTGAATCCCTATAAGCTTCTTCGCTACAAGGGCAACGCCGACCTCCGCGTCATTTGCGGCACCGCGGATCTGCGCCTTCCCACCGGCGCGGGCATGCAGTGGGCGGGAAGGATGCTGAAAAAACCGCTCAAGGAGCGGATACCGGTTCTGAGCCTGATCATGGATATAATAAGAATCGCCGACATCAAGGAGTACACGATATTCCTCGTGGGAGGAAAGCCGGAGATCGTCGAGCGGGCCTTTTTTAATATAAGAAAGTCCTTCCCCAAGATACGCATCGTCGGCAGGCACGGCGGGTTTTTCAGCGCCGCAAGGGAGAAATCGGTTGTGGAGGCCATGCGGAAATCCGAGGCGAACATCATCTTCGTCGGCCTCGGTTTTCCCAAGGAAGACAAGTGGATCCACAAGATCAAGGGCGAGTTCAAAAATACGGTGTTCATCAACGTCGGCGGGTCGTTCGATATCATCTCCGGCGAGATCAGAAAGGCGCCCCCCTTTTTCATGGAAAGGGGGCTCGACTGGTTTTACAGGATACTGACGAAACCCTGGCGGGCAGGAAGGTTTATCAGGATCCTTTATTTTTTCATCGCGGTCGTTGCGAAAAGGCTCTTTTCCAGGTAGGGATTTACCGTTCGTATCTGTCCTTCTTCGCCATGGTATCGCGCGCATTCTGGAGCTCCGTGATGCTGATCCTTCCCCTGCCAAGGGTGAAATGAGACAGCTCCTCTTGTGCATTGCAGGATCTGCACCGCATCACCACCTTTCCGTCCCGAGTCCATTCACCCGCATCGACGAACCGCGATTTGCAATTTCTGCAGAATATGACCGATACGTAATTGTCCATAAGGAACCCTCCCGCGACGTCTCCATGTGCAAAATAAGGGGATACTCTTTTTTCTCTTCATCTCCGTTTCTTACACGTGCAGGTGTCGATTGTCGGCAGGATTCAGGCGATCCGAAGGGCTATGATCGACACGTCCTCCCTCAGCCCCACGCTTCCCGAGAAATCCCGCGCCAGCTTTATTATCGATTCGATGATGTTCTCGGCTGTTGAAAAATCACGCTCAAGATGTTCCATCACTCTTTTAAGGCCGAGGTGCTTTCCCATGTCGTTTCTGGTCTTGATGAGGCCGTCCGATAATATCACGAACACGTCCCCGGTCTGCAGGGATACGGTCACGACCTTTTTTTCAGAGATGTTTTGCCCTAGGCTTCTGCCGCCGAATCTCAGATAGCGGGACACGTGGTCGCGTACGAGAACCGGGTAGGATATGCCCGAGTTCAGAAAACGGAGCGTGCGCTCCCTGAGATCAAGCACCCCGTACATGAGTGAGGCGTTCCGCATGGGCGTCTCGCCGTACTCGATGACGCGCCTGACGGAATTCATCAGCCTGACGGGATTTTTTCCCATCGTGTCCGCAAGCGCCCTGACCGCGCCGCTGAGGATTGAGGCGTGCATTCCGCCGGGCATCCCCTTTTCATGAAGGCTGCCGAGGGCCATGCCTATGTGATTCTCGTCGAGCGTGAGCAGGCTGTGGAATCCGCCGCCGATCTCCCGCGCGGTTATGGATTTCGCCGTGATCCTGATCGGCCCGAATGCAAGGTCCATGGCCGGGTTGAGCGCATCCTGGATGACCTGAGCGGCGGATATCTCGCTTTTGATACGCTCTTCTTCAAGCGCGTTTTGAAAATATATCGCGTTTTGGACCGCCAGGGCCGCCTGATCGGAAAATATCTGAAATATCTTCATGTCGTCTTCGGTGAATTCTGCTCTGCCCACCGGATTGATGGACTGAATCACGCCGATGAGCTTGCCCTTAAACAAAAGGGGCGAGCATATGATCGCCCTGGTTGTAAACCCGGTCATCCGGTCGAAATCCGGGCTGAAACGGCGGTCCGCATACACGTCGTTGACGATTACCGGCTTTCTCGTTTCCGCGACCCAGCCCGCGATCCCCTGGCCGGGCTTTACGCGGTATTTTTCCACGAGCTCCCTTCCCGCTTCGCCGAGCGCCACCTTGAACACGAGGTCCTTCGTTGTTTCATCGTTCAGGAGAAGGGTGCTTGCTTCGGAGCTCATGATGTCGGTGATCGTCTCCATGATCAGGGTGAGGAGCCTGCCTATGTCGAGGGTGGCGTTGATCAATCCATTGATCTTGATGAGCTTCGTCAGCTTGAGTATTTGATCTTCAACGATTGTGCGCTCGTTTACCAGGTCTTTCTTTTTAAACATATGCGAATATGATATATGTATTTTTCAAAATACAGCGGCGCACGGCCCGCATCGCCTTAATTATGGATGATTGTTCCAATTTGTCAATGATTATAATTGCCGCATAACGTACAAAGGCGTTTTCTTTCAGTGAGCGAATACTTTAGTAATAGCGGGATTACTTCCGCTTTTACAGGGCTGATAGCATTTTTTGCACACCGCCTCCGGCAGCGGGGTGTGTACACGATTAATTTTTTTAATGTTAATTAATTAAATAAGTTGACATATTTATTATATAATAAAATTCTTTTTTATTAAAATTTTAATGTCCTCTACCATGATATTTGAAATAAAGAAAATTTCGAGGGACTCTTTTTTAATAGAACAACACACCAACAACGCAGTTTAATGCGCGAATAATTTTTTTGGAGGATTTACGTATGAAGAAACTTATATTTGTATCCGCTCTGTGCGCGGCGTTTGTCTGCGCCTGGACCGCTTCGTTTGCGGCAGGCCCGAACAGCAATCCGAACCAGAGCGCGGAGTATGTCAAGACCCAGAGCAGGAGCGCTTCGGTCGAGCCTGATGCGGCTTTTTTCAATCCTGCGGGCACCGCCCTGATGCAGAACGGATTCTATTACTATCTCAGCGAGCAGGTCATCGTTGACCCGATACGCATCAAGCCCTTCGGGGGGTATGCGAATGAATTGATGATGGCGAGCAGGCATGAATACAAGGCTGACAAGTCCGGCTTCACCTTCATCAACCTGTATCTGGTGCACAAGAAGGACAGGTTCGCCTGGTCGTTCGGGTTTTTGCCCCTGGGAGGGGGTGGGAACGCCACCTACAACAACGGGCTGCAGATGATCGACCTCGCGTTAAATCCGCAACTTAATCCACCAGCTTTGCTGAGCAGTATTCTCAATCAGCTCTACGGCGGTGTCCCGAATGTCATCGGCGGAACGCCGATTTCCAAGCTCAAGGGCTTTTCGGTGGTCTACACCGTGCAGACGAGCCTGGCGTATGAAGTGATCAAGGACCTGCTCACCGTATCCCTGGGGGTAAGGGGGATGTACGGCGTCACGGTCCTGGACGCCACCCTGTACGGCCTCGGCGGCAGGTATGGGGGATATGTCCCCGGGGTCTCCAATTTCCACGCGAACCAGCAGGGATTCGCGTACGGCTTCATCGGCGGGGTCGACGTCAAGCCGGTCAAAGACCTGACGATCGCGGTGAAAGGTGAGTGGAACTCTCCGCTCAGGCAGCATACCGTGTCCACGGACTATATCGCGTTCGGCATGTTCGACAAGAGCAACATGGACGGGAACACGAGGTACGCGCAGATCCCGGGCACCCTCGGCGTGGGCGCGTCGTACAAGATAATGGGGGCGCAGATCGCGGCGCACTACACCTACTACTTCAACCAGTTTGCGCAGATGAGGGGAAGGGAGAAAAACTTCACCGGCGGCTACGACGTCGGCGGAGGGATCGATTACACCTTCACGGCCGTGCCGATCAACATCGGGGCGGGGTACCAGTGGTCCGCCACGGGCGCGCGGCCGAGCGCCCTCAGCCAGTTTAACGACGACGTGAATTATCACACCGTGGGTGCGGGTATATCATACCTGTTTGACGGAAAAATGAAGTTGACATTGGCGTTCGCCTATTCGCACTATATCACCACGGATATAAACAAGGGCACCATGTTCAGATTCAACCCGGCCAAATACTACCGGGAGGGCTATTTCGGCGCGATCGGTTTCACGCACAAGGTTTTATGATGCAGGATGCAATTGAAAAAACAAAATCGGCGGTGCGCACACCGCCGTTTTTGTTTTGAACGGATGAAAGGAGCCTCACATGGGGAGTTTTTTCAGATACTCGTCATCGGCCGCGTTGATTATTGTATCGATCTTCGCGAATAATCTTTATGCGGAATACGGAAACACCGTTTCCTACCTGAGAATGCAGAGCAGGGCCGCGACCGTAAATTCGGTTGATGCGGCCTATTACAACCCCGCGGGCCTGGTGCATCTAAAAGACGGACTGTACATGGATTTCGAGTACCAGCTTATGACGAAAACCATATCCCACAGGATTTTTTACAGCAACGGCGAGGAGGACACGCCGTCCTTGTTCATGCCCGCCTTTGTGCTGGCGTATAAGAAGGGGTGGGGCTCGATTTTTGCGTCCCTGTCCATGCCGGAGGGGGTCGAATCGGTCCATTATACGGAGCCCCAGGGCGGGGTTCCCCTGCTCGCGTCGCTGGGCCTCAATCTGGACCCGGTGCGGGTCGGTCTTCTCAGGCAGACCGGTTTCACGCTCTTGCTCGGCCCACTGGAAGTACCGGCACTGAATTACATCAAGGCGGAACGGTACTGGCTCCAGGCAAGGCTCGGGGGCGCATTTTCCCTTACCAAAAACATCGCCTTTACCGGCGGCGTGGCCTTCAGCTATTTTGACGAGGTGCAGTCAGCCGGATTGATGAAATTGGGCACCGGTTATAAAACCGAGAGGCGTGCGTACGGATGGTCCGGGTTCGCAGGCATCATGTTTTCATCCCCGAAAAAGGCGGTGCTCGCGATTCTTTATTCCACTGAGGTAATCGCGCGCGGAACGGATTTTGACCGCACAATGCATTATACCAGAATCGCAGAGCAGAGGCTCTCTGATTATCTGCTCATCGGGCTCAATCTTCTGTCCTCCGACAAGGCATCGATTCAAATATCGTATCAGATCAATTTTTCCGGTGAAAAGGATTACGGCACCAAGAACATCCTCACGAGCAATCATGAGCTGGGTTATCTGGACTGGGTTTACCTGGCGAACGAATCGTCGGCCCTGTCCTCCATGCCCCTGATCGCCCACGGCAATGCACAGAACTATAAATACCGGAACCGGCACCGCATAGGTCTCGGGATCGAGGTCGGGGTGGGCGGCATTTATCCCAGTCTCGGCTTCTCGTACTCGACGCAGGAACGATACCCGCGCGCCCAGAACCCGCTGTATCCCGACCTCAAAAGGATCGGCATAGGAGCCGGATTAAAGGCCCAGACATCCGATGCGGTCAGCCTCGAGACGGGCGCGGCATCATATTTTTATATCACCGACAGGATGCTATTCAAGTCGATAAAGATGAACAAGACCTCGTGGACATGGGGCGTGAGCATGACGATCAAGATTTTATGAGTGGGGGCCGCAGGAAGCGCCTATCTGTTCGGTTTCAGTAATATTTTTTCAGCGTCCCTGTATCTGCCCGATTTCCAGTACGCATCAGCCAGCGCCCCCGCCGTGTTCTTATTATGGTTCTCCCGGTATGCGCGCTCAAGATAGGGGAGCGCGGCGCGTGTCTTGTTCATTTTCGAATAGGCGATCCCGATTTCAAGATATACATAATAGCCGGTCTCCCCCTGTGCGATCGCCCCTTTCAGAACGGGAACGGCCGCCTTATAGTTTCCCATGTTCGCCAGCGACGCGCCGTAATAGTACAGGAGGACCGGGTTCCCCGCAGCCTCGTTTTTTTTCATGGTCCTGATGACGTCTTTGTATTGCTTCAGATTATACAGGGCGCGCACGGTTTCCACAAGCACCTGCCCGGATAATTGCTCCCCGTGCGTGGCGGAGAGGATGATGTCCGTGCCGAGGTCGCCCCTTCCGAGCTTGATGTCGGCGAGGCCTTCGAGTATTTTCAGATCCCTGTTGGAGGGATACACGATCACGATGGGTTTCAGATAATTTTTCAACTCGTCATATTTTTTACGGTCGTACAACGCCCGGCCCTTCCGCACCGTCTCTTTTATGCTCTGACCCCTTATCTTTTCATAGTATGTCCTCATGTAGAATGAGTAGATCCGTCCGCTGTAGAAGTAGGAGATCGGTATGACGCCGGCCAGGATGATGACGACCAGGGCCTTTCCGATGCTTGGTTTCTTTCTTATCATGTTCATCCTCCGTGTTAAAGTCATGCATGGTGCGTTTAAAAATTCAAGAACAATATATTTCCCTCATCTTCGGCCTGCCTGATATTTTCAGAAATAAATGGTTGAAAATTATCGATCTGCCGAATAGTTTTGGACGATTAATAAATTCTACGCACCCGGCAAAAAAATTTTTAATTTTTTGCTTCCGGTTCGTAACTCTATATGAAGGCCTCCGCAATGAAACGATTCATGCTGTTATGTACGGCGCTGCTTGTGGCGCATGCTTCACAGGTTTTTCCGGTCTCAGGGGACGAGGCGGTGCAGAGATTTCAGGCGCGGATGTGGCAGGTGTCCCGTCTTACCGGAACCATCTCCTGGACCGCGTTTGGCGGCCAGACCTATTACGGAACGTTCAAGTACCTGGCTCCCGACAGGATCTATGTCAGGTTTTCCAGCCCGGTTGAAAAGATACTGGTGTCGGACGGCAAAACCCTCTGGATATACAATCCGGGGACGAAGATGTGCGGGATCCAGGAGCTGGTTCGGGGGAGCAGCTCGGGCGGCATCGCGGCGCTGGTGTCTGGATATAATTCCATAGCCACCGAAGGCGAATCCGGATACACCATTAAGCTGAAAAGCAGCGGCAAGCGGTACACCGAAATAATCCTGAGCGTGGACCCTTCATATCTGCTGAAGGGTGTCATTTTTAAAAGGGAGGACGGGAAGATAATCAGCTTCTCGATCTCGGATGTGAGCACCCAGTCCGAGGTCAAGGAGAAGCTGTTCGATTTCAGGGTGCCGAAGGGAGTGCGCGTCGTAAGAAATCCCCTGAATATGCGATGACCTGATTGGCCGGACCAGCCGTACATGGCCCGGGCGGAAGAAAAGCTCTTCTATGGAATACACCCGGGGTTAGTGGTACAAGTTGGAAGAATACAGGAAAATCGCGCAACAGCTGTTTGTCCCATCCCTGTTAATTTTTCTTACCTCCGTTGCCTCAATTATACTGACATATTCGACCATACTGGAAGGATGGGGCGCAGGAGCCGGCATGGTGTGCGCGGTCCTGGCGGTCCTCTCGTTTTGGCCGGTATATCGGAATTCGATCATGGGGACGGGGCAGCGGGACCGTCGGCGGGAGTGCCTGATGAAGGCCTCCTTTCTCATTGTCCTCTCCGCCGCGCTCGCGTTTTATTTCTTTACCCGGATCCGCCGCCTCGGCCGCGAAGCGCCCCCCCTGCCGCGGGCTTCCTATATCGGGGAGGTGCTCCGTGCGAAAGAGCGCAGATACGATCAGGAAGCGCTGCTTCGCTTTCGCGGGGACGGCGGGGAAGCGGCCGGACCGGTCGTATGGAGGAACGGGACCGCCTATGTGCACGACGCCCCTCTCCTGCGTCCGGGTGACCGGATCAGATTTTACTGCAAGCCCGTACCGGTTGCCCTTTCCGGGCCGTACCCTGAATACCGGCGCCGGTTGATATGCCGCGGCTCCGACTATATCGTATATCCGGACGGCGTCGCGGTGACGCTCGTCCGATCCGGGATTTTGCTCCGGGAGCGCATCCGCGGGTGGTTGTCCGCGCGTAGCGATTCAATGTTCGAAAAGGACACCTCCTCGGTTGTCAAGGCCCTCTATTTCGGGAACCAGAGCTATATCGGCAAGCGCATCCTGAATGATTTCAAGAGGGCGGGCGTGCTTCATGTCCTGGCTGCGAGCGGACTCCACGTGGGCATGGTCGGCGGCATCGCCCTCCTCCTGCTCGGCCTTTTTCGCATAAACCGAAAGCTCATGCTTGCCTCTGCCGCGATCGTGATCGCCTCATACCTGTATATCACCGACATGCCCGTATCGCTCCTCAGGGCGGGCATCATGTTCATGGTCTACGCGCTCCAGAAGATCGCGGACCGCGATGTCAATATCATCAATACCCTTTTTTTATCCGGCATCGTTATACTGGCGGTGCATCCTCATGAGATATACGGCCTCGGGTTCCAGCTCAGCTTCGGCGCGACCCTGGGCATTCTTCTTTTTTATCGTCTGTACCGCCGCTCGCTGCGCCTGCTGCCGCGTTTTCTTTCAAGCTCTTTTGCCCTCACCCTGTCCGCCCAGGCGATCGCGCTTCCGCTCCAGCTCGCGGGGGTAGGGGAGATCAGCCTTTCAGGGGTCCTGTCCAACATCATCGTCGTGCCCGGTATATTCGTTCTGATGGCCTCATCCGCAGCCGCGGTTGCGCTTTCTGCAATCACGGGATACGCCGCGTATCTCGGTTCTGCAGTGGACGCGGTCTTCAAAGCCATCGCGTCCGTCGTCGGATTCATCTCCGGGTTTCCCTTCCATTTCAGCGTAACGAAGTTACCCCCGCTTCTCTTCGCCGCGTTCGGGATGCTTCTCCTTCCCCTGTTCCCGAGGCTTTCCCGTGCGAGGGCCGTTCCCGTTTCCATACCGGCCGCGTTCGCAGTCGCGTGGCTCTCGCTGGCCCTCCCGCTGCCGGCAGAGCGCATACAACAGCGGATGATCAGGCACGATCGCGGGAGCGTCCTTCTGGTGAAGGAGGGGGCCTCCCTGTCGGTCATCGGCGCGCTTCCCGATAAAAAGATGATGGGACTCATTGAAAGGGAGATCACTCGCGCATCATTCCGCGACGTGTCTCTGTACATTACGCGTCCCGACTACACAAGCATTGCGGAATATGAATACCTTGCCAGAAGGTACCCGGTGCGGGTCTGCTATCTGTCGGAACGTTTTCATATCGGAAAGCAGATCAAGAGATTTTTCAGGATTCTCGACAGGGACGGGGTCCCCCTGATCATATACGATTTCCGTTCGTGTAAAACCACCACCTGCATCTCACCGATGGCGGCGGACGGTACCCCCCTTCATGATTCGCCGTGCGCCTTGTACCGGCTCGTGATGAAAACGCGTTGAAGGAGCCCGATATTTAACTTTACATATTGAATATACGGGTTATGATGGTGCCGATTTGAAAGGCCCGCGGTGGAGTTGTAATCCTCGCAATGAGCGCACTGTTTAACTCATCAAAGCTTACTGATGATTTCGACCGGGGTGAAGAGGTCTTCATCAGCTTCCAGTACGTCAGCAAGGGCGTCGAAAGCGATATCAATTCCCTGCTTGCAAAAATCCTTTCCCGCTACGACAAGCTGTATCTGTACGAGGCGCTGGAACCGGTAGTGAGGGAGCTGGTCCAGAACGCGGTCAAGGCGAACATGAAGCGCGTCTATTTTACGAGCATGAACCTCGACATCGCCGATGACGCGGATTATGAGAAGGGGATGCGGGAATTCAGAAGGGTCGCGTATCATCCGGAGCTTCTCAAAGATATGCTTATGAACAGCATCTACCGCATCGTCGTGAAGATCCGGAAAAGGGACGCCGGCATGGATATTGATATAATCAACAATGCACGGATCATGCCCCGCGAGCTCGAGCGGCTGCACTATCGCATCGAAAAGGCGGTGCAATGCAGGAATTTCACGGAAGCGTATGAGAATGTGTATGATGCAACCGAGGGCGCGGGGCTCGGCATAATCCTGTCCGCGATGCTGCTTAAGAACGCGGGAATGGACGTGCGTATCATCACGCTTGCGCCTGAGGTGGATTCAATGAAGGTCAGCCTGGCGGTTCCCTTCGAGCAGAGGAGCATCGAGATCACCTCCGCCATCAAGGATACAATCATGGAGGACGTCAAGTCCCTGCCCACCTTTCCCGAGGATGTCATGGAGATCCGGGAAATGTGCAGGAATCCTGACACGACGATCGAGGCCATTTCCGGGAGGATCAGCAGAGATCCTTCGCTCACCGCCGACGTCCTGAAGCTGTCGAACTCGGCGGGATTCATCACCGGGAAGCGGATCAAGACGGTGGGCGAGGCGGTCATGGTGATCGGGCTCAGGAATCTGGAGATGGTCCTTACCGCCGCCTTCGCCCGGAAGATTCTGGACAAGAGGTACCGCAGGTACGGGCAGGTGTGGGAGCACTGCAACAGGACCGCGTTCTACGCGCGAATGATCGCGCTTGACATGGGATTTTCCGGAATCTCCGAGCAGGCCCTGATCGCCGGACTCCTTCATGATATCGGTAAGTTCGTCCTGCTCTCCACCGGATCCGGCGTGGTTTCCCGGATATCGAGCATCGTGAAGAACCGCAGGATACGCAGCACCGCCATCATCGAGGAGATATCGATCGGGATCAGCCATGCAGCCATCGGCGCGCTCATGGCGGAGCGGTGGAATTTTCCGGATGAGCTGATCGAGGCGATCAGGTATCATCACGCGCCCCTCCATCCCTCGATCGTGCACCGGGACCTCGTCGCGATCGTGCACATGGCCAACCAGCTCGCGGAGGAACGCGCCCAGGGTATTGACGCCCGATTTATCGAATCCGTGGTGCTCGAGAAATTCAGACTGGACAGGCCATCGGCTTTTAAGCGCTATCACCGGCACCTTTCCGAGAGATACGCCAGCCATCACTTTCTCGTGCGGAGAGGCGCGCAGTGAGCGGCTACCTGGTCAAGGAAACCCCCAGCGGAAAGTTCACCCTGGTGTACAGGAATTCCCGCGAGGTGCGGCTTCACTCCGGATACGATCCGGACCGGGAGGCGGAACGGGCGGTCGAGGGCTTTTCTATCGGGAGGGCGAGCGTCATTGCGGTGTACGGGATAGGGCTCGGCTACCATCTCGGCCACCTCAAGAGAAGGTTTCCCGGAAAGCGGATAATCGCGATTGAGCACGACCCTGAGGTGGCGGAGATATCGCGCCGTTTCTATCCCGCCCACCTGGAGGACGTGCCGGTCATAACCTCGACCGCCGGACTGTCAGCCGTGTTCGAGGAGATGGATATCGCCGGGTTCAGGGGGATCGCCCATTTCATCCACCGGCCTTCCTACCTGCTGCACGATGCGTTTTACGAGGCGGTCATGAGGGACATGGGCCGGTACGTCTCGTCTAAGATAAGCGACCTGCTCACCAGGTTTGAATTCGAAGAGGGGTGGGTCGAAAACATTCTTCTGAATCTGTCGAATCTCTTCACCTCGACGAGGGTAGGGCGTCTGTTCGGCGCATTCAAGGGCTGTCCCGGGGTCATCGTTTCGGCCGGGCCGTCCCTGGCCGGAAACGTCGATCTCCTGGCCCTCATGCGCGGCCGGGCGCTCATCGTGTCGGTCGATACCGCATTCAAGGTGCTCATGCGGAAAAAAATATCCCCGCACCTCGTCATGTCCCTTGACGCGCAGCGTTACAGCATCAAGCATTTCCTTCCTCCGGGCTTCGGCGAAGCGGCGCTGGTGGCCGACCTGGTCTGCTGTCCCGCGGTGCCGCGCTCGTTCCAGGGAAGGAAAATAGTGAGCACCACCTCGAAGTATTATGCGGATGGAAGCGGCGCGCTGAAACGAGAGACCACGCCCCTGGTGGGATGGATCGAGAAATACGCGGGCGCAGTCGGCGATATCCAGTCGGGGGGCTCGGTCGCGACCAGCGCGTTCGACCTTCTCCTGAACCTGGGCTGCTCCCCGATCATTCTGGTGGGCCAGGACCTGGCCTATACCGGCAGGGAGATCCATGCGGCGGGCACGTACCATAACGACGAATGGCTCCCCCGCGTAAACCGCTTCAACAACCTGGACACGATAAACCAGGCGGTGATCAGGCGTCGCAAGATCAAGCGCGTGGCCGCATACGGAGGGAGGGGGGAGGTGGTGTCCGATTTCGTGTTTGATCTCTACCGATCCTGGTTCGAGGACTCGGCCCGCAAGGTGTCCGTTCCGGTGATCAATGCAACCGAGGGAGGGGCACGGATACACCATATGGAGGAGATGACCCTCGCCGGGGTCATAGAGCGGTTCGCCCCTCTCGACCCCGAACCGGGGACGATCCTGGACAGAGTGCTGTCCGGGGCCGCACGGGAAAACCCGGAGCCCCTCATGCGCGCAATGAGGGACGCCCTCGGGACGCTCGGGGAAATCAGGCGGCTTGCAGCCGAAGCCCTGATGACCGGGAAGCGAGTCCCGGAGGTGGAGGACCTGGTGAACAGGGAGGACATCCGCGAGATCATGAATCCCATTCTCAGAAAGGCTCGCACGTACGTCTCCCGCCGCGGGGTCATGGACGAGGATTCGGAGCGGATATTTATAAAGGAGATATTCGAGTCCTCTGACAGGCTGGCGCCGGTTATTGAGAGGAGCCTGCATGAGCTCGGGAAGCTCTCTTAAATGCCGCAGGAACGGCGGCAGGATAAGGTCTTAAGATATGGCATAAAGTGATCCGATAATGTTAGTGGTTTCATGAGGGGTTCTTTATTATTTAATATTTTATATAAAAAATTATATATTATGATCCGATTCTTCAAACGGTTCTCCATACTTGCAATACTCATATCATGCTTCCTCGCCGACTCGGCCGCGCAGCACAATCCCCATCCCGAAGACGGCGTGAGCTGGACAAAGGGGATCATCGTGTCCCACGGCACGTATCAGATTCCGTTAAAGGTGGGCGGACGTCCCGAGGACCTCGTAACCGGCACGGTCATATCCCTCAACCGGGAAAGGACCGAGGCGTACCTTGCCGCCCGCGATCGGGCGATACAGGGTATGGCCGGAATGATCAGGGGCATCAGGATCGATCCGGATACGCGGTTCGATGACCTGTTGGCGAAGAGCGATGAGGTGCAGTCGCGCATCGCCGATCTGATTGCACAAAGGGTCAGGCTCACTGAATTTCCGGTGGATTTTTTCACCTCAGGGTGCAGGGCTGAGCTTGTCATCGCAGATCTGCTCCAGGCCGTACCCTACACGTATCCGGCGAACGCCTTTCCCACCAGGATCGATAATCCCATTCCGACCGATTACTCCAGCCTCATCATCGACGCACGCGGGCTTGGCATCGAGCCGATGATCCTTCCCTCGGTGTTCGATGAGAACGGCCTTGAGGTGTACGGCAGGTACAACGTCAACATAAGGCATGCGATGCGCTCCGGCATCGTCAGGTACGTGTACACCGATGATGAGGCCACGAGAAGCCCTGTGGCGGGGAGCCGTCCCTATTACACGATCGCCCTGGGCAGGCTGAAGGGATGTCCGGTTATTTCCGACAGGGCCGTACGAAAAATTTTAAGCAGCGCCAAAACCATAGAAGAGTTGAAAAAAAACAGGGTGATTTTTATTATTGATAAGGCCGGGAAATAAAGGTATATTTATATAAAACAGCAAGGTTTGGACACGGGACATGAAACTGAAACCCGACAAGGTGGCTAAGGCCGCATCCGGCATCAACCGTATGATCGGCGGCATTCCACGGCGCCTCCAGGAGACGATCAAGGGGCTTTTCTATCTTTTTGTATTTATTCTGACCGTTGCCGGCGGGGTGTACGGCGTCGTCAAGGGCAGGGATTCCGCGAAGATCAAAAGCGCCCCCATAGTCGAGAGCACCAATGACGCATTCGAGCTGGATATGAAGCGGGAGCGGAACGAGGGAGATTTTTCCTCCATGCTCGGCTCCGATTTGATCAGCGAGGAAAAAAAATCGGGCGTGCCCAAAACCGAGTTTCCCACGCGCGTCAACATGGAGCCGGAGGTGGACAAGGGAATCGTAGAGCCTGAAAAACAAAAGACCGTGAAACCATCGGGGCAGATCATGACCCGGGAGCCCATCTTCGAAGACGAGGGAGGATCGAGGCCCTCCATCGATTCCCGCGTGGAGCCGGTCGGAAAGAGATCAATGGCCGCCAAAGAGAGGGATGAAACGATCGTTCCATCCGAACAGAAAAAAATTCGGGGCCTGGACGGGAAGAGGGCCGGGATGAGCGGCGCGGAAATGCGAAGGGCTGAGCGGAAATCCCGGGCGGAAATGAATAACCGCAGAAGGGACATACGCGCCCCCCAGAGGCAAAACGATGAAGGAATGATCGAGGATTGAAGAGGATATTTATTGTAATCGCGCTCTGCGCCGTATTCCTTTCCGGAGCCGGCCTTTTCGCTGAGGACGCCAGTAAAACCGAGGATATCATCAAGGATATCCTCAACGATTCTTCGGGAGGGAAGCCCTCCGCCGCAAAACAGGCCGTTGACCGGGGGAAAGACGCCGCAGCGGTGATGAATTCTTCCGGTACGAAACCGGCTCCCCGCGACGCTTCCGGGGGCGGGAAAGGGCTTTCATCAGACCAGGAGGCGGCGCCTCAGGTATCGAGCGAGGAACAGGTGCTGTTAAAGACGGGGATTGATTTTTATAACAGCGGAATGTACGATTTCGCGCTTAAAAATTTCCGGGAGCTGGTGGCACGGTTTCCACAGAGCACGCTGAAGGACATCTCCAATATGTGGATGGGAAGGGTGTATCTGAAGCAGTACAAGTATGATGATGCAATAAAGGAATTTTCAATGATTCCCCCCGATTCCGGGGAATACCCCGCCGCGGTGTTCTACAGGGGGGAGGGATTTATGTTGAAGGGGGAAACGGCGTCCGCCATAGAAAGCTTTGAGAAGGTGTACATGCAGTTCCCCCAGCATGAGCTTGCGGACAAGGCGGTCCTCGCCGCAGGGAGGCTATACCTGAATCAGCAAAAGGGCGAGCAGGCGCTTGCTGCTGCGGTGAGAATCATCAAGTATTACAAGGACAGGAGCACGATCGACGCCGCCTATTATCTGATCGGCAAGGTGTATGAAAAGGACCCCAGATTGAAGGATATCGAAACCGCGCGCAGGGTGTACAAGCAATTCATTAAAAAGTGCGAGACGGACGAGCGTTTCGGGAAGTCGCCCTTGAAAAAGCGGGTGGAGCAGGACCTGGCGCGCATAGAGCGGAATTACTTCAAGATGGGGAGATGACGTCCCGGACATGGAACAGGGAAAGGCGAAATACAACTACCGAGACACCGGGCTGACCTCCAATATGGAAGACTACATGGAGGCGATCGTCATGCTCTACGCCGACAGGAAGGTGGTGCGGGTGAGGGATATCGCGAAAAAGCTGGAGATCAAGATGCCCAGCGTGTCCGCGGCGCTTGCGAAGCTGAAGGAGATGGAGCTCATCGAGTATGAGAAATACGGATATATTGAGCTCACGGACAAGGGGCATGAAATCGCGGACCGCGTGCTGAAGCGGCACAACTGCCTTATCGATTTTTTTACAAGCATTCTGCAGATAGACTGCGGCAGGGCGGACAATGAGGCGTGCAGGGCGGAGCACGCGCTGGCGCCCCAGACCTGCGCCCAGATCCATAAGTTTCTCGATTTCTACAGGGCCGAGGCCACGGCCGGGAAAGAGTGGACCGGTCGTCTCAAGAAGGCCCTCAAATGACCGGCCCGGTGCTCCGCATCCTTATGATTCAGGCGCGCCGTAAAGCGGCGTATTTCGTATGATCAGCTCGCTTTTTCCTTCTTTTTAAGCTCAAGCTGCTTCAGAACCTTTTCCTGTATTTCCCTGGTGACCGGAACGTATTTGTAGAACTCCATGGAGTAGTTGGCCCTTCCGCTCGTCATGTTCCGCAGCTGTGTTGCGTACCCGAACATCTCCATGAGGGGCACGAAGCCCACGACCTTCTGCGAGCCTTTACGGTGCCTGCGCATCGATTCGATCCTTCCGCGCCGTTTGGTCAAGTCGCCCACGACGTCGCCGATATTGTCGTCAGGCGTGTTCACCTCGATTTTCATCATCGGCTCGAGCAGTATCGGGTTCGCCTTGAGAAAGCCCTCCTTGAAGCAAATCGCCGCGCAGGTCCTGAACGCCATGTCGGATGAGTCGACCTCATGGAAGCTACCGTCGAGAAGCACCGCTTTGACGTCCACGACCGGGAAATCCGAAAGAATACCCTCGGCCATGGCGGACTCTATCCCCCTGCGCACTGACGGGATGTACTCCGTGGGGATGTTCCCGCCCTTGATCTTGTCCTCGAATTCGAAGCCCTTTCCCTCGTTCGGCTCGAGCCGCATTACGGTATGGGCAAACTGCCCGCGGCCGCCAGTCTGCTTGACGTGCCGGTACTCGGAATCGACCTCACGCGTGATCGTCTCCCTGAAGGCCACAGAGGGCTCGCCCACCACGGCGTTCACGCCGAACTCGGTCTTGAGCCGGTCGATGATGATCTCCAGATGGAGCTCGCCCATGCCGGCGATGATCGTTTCGTTGGTCTCGTCGTTGAACCTGACCGTGAAGGAGGGGTCCTCCATCGCGAGCTTTCGCAGCGCCGCGCCCATCTTCTCTTCCTCTTTTTTGGCGGGAGGGGATATCTTCATCTCGATCACCGAGGGCGGAATGAAGATCGATTCCAGATACAGGGGCTGGTCCTGGTCGCAGAGGGTGTCGCCCGTCTTGGTGTACTTCATCCCGATGAGCGCCACGATATCTCCGGGGCCCGCCGCGTCGATCTCCTCCCGTTCCTTGGCGTGTATCTTCATTATCCTGCCGATCCGCTCGGTCTTTTTCCGCGTCGAGTTGAACACCTGCATCCCGCTTTTGAGCTCGCCCGAGTATACCCGTATGAATGTCTGTTGTCCCACGTACGGGTCGTGGATGAGCTTGAAGGCGAGCGCGGCAAAGGGGTCCCTCGCGCTCGGGTGGCGGGTGTGGGACTTTTCCGGATCGTCGATGTCTATCCCGACGACCGCGCCCACGTCCACCGGCGAGGGCAGATAGTCCACCACCGCGTCCAGAAGAACCTGAATCCCCTTGTTCTTATACGCGGAGCCGCAGAACACGGGCGTGATGAGCATCTTGATCGCGGCCTCGCGGCCCGCCTTTTTAAGAAGGCCTGCGGGCACGTCTGCCCCCTCCAGGTAGAGCTGCATGATGATTTCGTTGTAATCGGCGAGCTTTTCAATGAGCCGGGTGCGCGCTTCTTCCGTTCTTTCCCGGTAGTCTTCCGGAATGTCCGTCACGTGCTGTTCCAGCTCCTTGAAGATGTGGGCCTTGCGTTCGATGATGTCAATGGAGCCCTGAAAACCGTCCTCGCTCCCGATCGGAATCTGGAAAGGCACCGGATTGGCGTCAAGGTACTTTTCCATCTGCCGTATGACCTCCTGAAAATCTGCCCCGACCCTGTCCATTTTATTGATAAAGGCGATGCGGGGAACCCCGTACCGGTCCGCCTGATTCCATACCGTCTCACTCTGAGGCTCCACCCCGGACACACCGCAGAACACCGCGATCATACCGTCTATCACCCTCAGTGAGCGCTCCACCTCGACGGTGAAATCAACGTGGCCGGGCGTATCTATGATGTTGATCGCATGGTCCTTCCACGCGCATGAGATGGCGGCGGATGCGATGGTGATGCCCCTTTCCTGTTCCTGCTTCATGAAATCCATGGTCGCCGCGCCGTCGTGCACCTCTCCCATCTTCCGCGTTGTTCCGGTAAAGAAGAGCATCCGCTCGGTGACCGTGGTCTTCCCCGCGTCTATATGAGCGGCGATCCCGATGTTTCTCAGTTTTTGTAGCTGCATAGATTCCTCATTGGTCCTTTTTTATATCTCACGTAACTATTCGGCATGCCGTGTAAAATTCATAACATCTTCTGCGACCGGACATTATTTCATTCCGAATAGTTACAATATAATGCATTTTCGGCATTTTGCAAAATAGTATGGCATATTCGACGTGGTGCTTTTTTTGTCAATTAATTTTAAAGGGCGTAAATTTTTTTTCGGGCAAGATTGACTTGCCCACTTCTGCACATCTACTCATGGCCACCGCACATTACCCCGGGTCTCATGGTATTAAGCCCCCCTGAAGAGGCCTAACCCCTGCCGGCCTGCGGGCCACCTCCCCCTTGTCAAGGGGGAGGAAGGGAGGGGGTTCTCAAGTCCCCCATGGGGGATTTAGGGGGCCAAAGGACTCAATTGAAAGATGAGAGTAATGGTTAGCAGCCGGATAAGGAATCTATGCGAGGAATTTTCCAAAATTTAATACACGCACGATTTAAATCGTGATTTATAAGACGCGGCTTGATTTAATAATAAATTTGATTATTATTAAAGGTATCTCGATCATTTCAAGCTTTCAGGATCGCATTCAATTTGTATTCTTAAATTGATCAGAGGGCATCCGCATGGGACTGCCGCAGCGCGGCAAGGAGGACGACATGGGAATGAGGAAAATCAAAAAGATATTCAAGAGCATACCGGTCATCGAAGGGGCCGGCGTTCATCTTAAAAGGGCCATAGGTTTCAGCCAGAAGCCTGTTTTCGATCCGTTCCTTCTTTTGGACGATTTTCGCTCCGACAACCCGGCCGATTATATAAGGGGCTTCCCATGGCATCCTCACCGCGGAATCGAAACCATCACCTATGTGCTTGAGGGGAGTGTCGAGCACGGCGACAGCATGGGCAATAAGGGGGTGATCACCCCGGGCGATGTCCAATGGATGACCGCGGGCAGCGGGATAATCCACCAGGAGATGCCCAAGGGAAACGGTCGGGGATTGATGCAGGGATTCCAGCTTTGGGCGAACCTTCCCCGGTCGCACAAGATGATGGATCCGCGGTACAGGGAGCTGAAGAGCTCGGACATCCCTGAGGTCAGCGTGAGCGGAGGAACGAAGGTCAAGATCATATGCGGGCAGCTCGAAGGAGTCAGCGGACCGGTCAGGGACATCGTCACCGATCCTGAATATTTCGATATCACGGTGCCCGGGTCGTCCGAGTACGTCCACGCGGTGAGGGAGGGCCACACCGCGTTCGCCTATGTCATAGGCGGCCGCTGCTTCTTCTGCGATGAAAAAAAACCGTTCGCCCATGAAGCCGAGGGAGTCAACTATTTCGATTATGAGCAGAAGCCCTATGTCGGGAACGGGACGCTCGTCCTGTTCGATGACGGAGACATGCTTAAGGTGAGCACCGAGGACGAGCCGGGCAGGTTCCTGCTCATGGTCGGCAAGCCGATCAAGGAGCCGGTGGCCTGGTACGGACCGATCGTCATGAACACGCAGGAAGAGCTGAGGACCGCATTTGAGGAATTGGACCGGGGTACCTTTATCAAGAAGGCCTAGATTCCGCGACGTGCGGGCATGAGGAGCGATCACTCCTCGATGATCTTGATGACGTCAAGCTGCAGCCTTGCATCTTTCGTATACATCGATTCCGGATGATTCGTCGCGATGTCATTGAAAATCTGGGCCGCTTTTTTTTCATATCCCATCTTGTGATAGCAGAGTCCGATGTCGAAATAGGCTCCCACACCGCTTTCGGTGCCGCTGAACTCCTCGTACAGGGACTGGTAGCTCCGGATCGCCTTTTCGTATTCAAGCCTGTTAAAGTAAATATCGCCGATCAGCTTGTACGCCTCGTGCCGGTGGTTTCCGTTGAGGTATATTTCAAGATACTCCTGCAGGGTCTCGAGCGCCTTGTCGTACATTTTAAGATTCATTAAATAAACGCCGTTCTGGAACTTGAGGTTGTCTGCCAGCACATCCAGGGTCTGGCCTGCCTCTTTTTCGTCCGCGGCCCGGAGGGACGCGGGAGATATCACGCATAGCGCGAGAAGCACAACAATCATTTTTGCATGACGCATTGCGGCATCCTCCACATCGGATCGCTTATTATATCGGAATCAATGCGACATAACATTACTTTTTTATTGTTTTTCCTTTGAGGTCAGGACACGCTTCTGCCTCTCCTTTTCCCTGTTGTTCCGCTCCACGAATATCTTTTCCCCGGTGAAAGGGTCTTCCCCCGTATGGTACATGTACGAGGACCATGTCGAGGGCGCGGGGGAGAATATCTGGACCTGCTCGGGAGAGAGCCTGAGCTTCGCATGTACGAATCCGCGCAGGGCGGCCATATCCTTCAGAGTGCAGCCCGGATGCGCGGCGATCAGGTAATAGGTGAGATACTGCTTTTTGCGCGCCCGGCGAGACATCCTGTTGAACAGGCTGCGGAATTCGATCAGGCTTTCCACCCGGGGCTTCCCCATAAGACTGAGAACCCTGCCGACGCTGTGCTCGGGCGCCACCTTAAGCTGGCCGGACACGTGATGAAGGACGATTTCCGACAGGTACTCTTCTCCCGAGGTCCCGTCCGCCAGCACCAGGTCGTGTCTGACGCCTGAGGCGATGAAGGCCTTTTTCACCCCGGGGATCGCCCGTATCCGCCTGAGCAGATCGATCTGTCTTCGGTGCGAAATCTTCATTGATCCGCACACACCGGGGTAAAGGCAGCGCCGGCCGCCGCACGCTCCTTCCGTCTCCATCTTACGGCACCCCATGCCGTACATGTTCGCGGTCGCGCCCCCGATGTCTGAGATTATTCCTTTGAAGGCGGGGTGCCGGGTGAAAGACTCCGCCTCCCTGCAGATCGAATCCTCGCTTCTCGATGTGATTCTGCTCCCCTGGTGGGCCGCGATGGCGCAGAAATTGCACCCTCCGAAGCAGCCTCGGTGGGTGGTGATGGAGAAGCGGACGGTGTCGAGGGCGCGCACCCTTCCCATTTTTTTGCACACGGGATGGACGTCCCTTTCGTACGGGAGCTCGTACACGCGGTCGAGTTCGCGGGCGGACAGGGGAGGGGAGGGCGGATTGTGAATGAGAAAGCGGCTTCCGTGCTCCTGCACCATTCCGACCCCGCACGCGGAGTCGCTGTTTCGGTACAGCGTCTGGAGCATGTCCCGGAATTCTTTGTTATCGACCGCCACCGCCTCAAACGGCGGAAGCTCGGTATATCCTTTTTTTCGCTCTGTTGAGATGTAACAGATGCCGGGGATATCCCTCCAGTCGCCTCCGGAAGCCATGCAGCCGGCGAGCTCCAGCGCCGCGCGCTCTCCCATGCCGTAGACGAGGATGTCCGCCTTTGAATCGAACAGGATCGAGCGCCTGATTCCGTCGTCCCGGTAATCGTAGTGAGCCATTCTACGTAAGCTCGCCTCGATACCCCCGATAACTATCGGAGCGGTGCGCTTGAAGCGCCTCTTGATGAGGTTCGCATACGCAATCACGGCGCGGTCGGGTCTGCGTGTGTTCTTCCCGCCCGGCGTAAGGTCGTCGTTCATCCTCTTCTTGCCCGTTGCGGTGTAGTTGGATATGAGCGAATCCACGGATCCGGAGCTCACCCCCCAGTAGAGGAGGGGCTCGCCGAGACCGGCTATGTCGCGGTCGCTCCCGGTGTCGGGCTGTGCAATGATCCCGACGCGGTATCCCGCGTGCATGAGCACGTGGCCGATGACCGACACGCCCGCACTGGGGGCGTCGATATACGCATCGCCGGACACCAGGATGACATCGAAGCGCTTCCAGCCGCGTGCACTGGCCTCTTCTATGCTTGCTGGGATAAACAATTCTCGACCGTCCGGGGCCATGATGCAAAGCAGCTCCAGGCCGCACCATGGCCGCTCCTGTGGGATTATAAGGCTGACCTATGAGTAAATGAGAATGTGTTACTGTCAATCAGAAAGCCGGGGCCGGGACTTCAAAAAATTTCATTGCTTGATGAATTTATACATTGACACGCGGTGCAATGCGGACAACCTTCACGGGGACATATACCGATCTCTTTGCCCGGAGCCGCCATGTTACGATTAACCATTCTGTACACCGCGGCGTTTACGATTCTTTTTGCATCCTCCGCGCATCCGGAAGGACGCGATTTTATCCGCGAGGCAAGGCTGATCTTCCGGGCTGTCGCCTGCGCGGATGAGGCTGCTCCGGCCGGTATAGACGCATCCACGGTGCGCACGCATTGCCGCGAGATGCGGGCCCACATTGAAAAATACCGCAACAATTTCATGAACAAAGCCGGCCTTTTTTTCGCCGGGCTCGTGCCCGCGGACCTTCCCCGCAGGGTCGTGATACCGTTCGGCGGCGGCGATCTTCTTCCCGCGCTGGTCGTTTACCCGCATGCGTCGGAATACACGACCATATCCCTCGAGGGGGCGGGCGATCCCCGGAGGCTTGGACACGCGGACAGGGCCAGACTGGCCGCGGCTTTGGAGGCGTTCCGCTCGAGCACGGGACTCATGCTCCTGTCGAACGACAGCTCCAACCGGAGCATACGCACACTCGAGCAGGGGCCGGTCCCCAATCAGCTCGCGTATGCGCTCATCGCGCTTGCGGTTACGGGATATGAGCCTGTTTCGCTTAGATTCATCACGATCCAGCCCGACGGCCGGATCCATTACCTGTCCGGGGCAGAGATAGATGCCCGGGAAGATGTCCGCGGCAGGAGGCTGAAACAATCATGGGTCGATTCCGACTATTCGGTGGCCTTCCGCAGCATGGAGCTCGCGTTCAGGAAAAAAGGCGCGGATGCGTCCGCGCCGGTCATCATCCACCGCCACATCGCCTTCAACCTCGATGACCGGCATTTGAAAGGCTCCGGCCTGCTCGCGCATCTGAGGGAAAAGGGCAGGGTCGCCGTGATGGTAAAGGGAGCGAGCTATCTGCTCTGGATGGATAATTTCAAGCTCCTCAGGGAATATCTGCTCTCACACATGGCGTACATGGTCTCGGATTCCACCGGCATTCTTCCGAGGCACGCACGACAGGCCGGGTTCGAGGAGATCACGTACGGCAGGTTCAGCGGCGCATTTCTAACGAATAACGGCGGCGCGGACGCCGCGTCGCTCCGGAAGCTCTGGCGGAGCCAGCCCTACCGGCCGCTTGATTTTCGCTTCGGGTATTCGGACATACATGGATACAACCACCTCATGATCACTCGCCCGAAATAAAGAATATGGTTTTTCATCACCGATAGAAAAAGGCCGTTTCTGTACCGTTTTTTGTTA
>CAZHAD010000003.1:0-6329 GCA_964529965.1 uncultured Leptospirales bacterium
TGGAAAAAAATATTGTCATTTCATCTCAAACTTCGTATTATGAATTATTAAGTTTTTTCAATCCCAAAAAGCAATATTTTCCCAAGAGAGTTGCATATTCCCCGGATTATCTAACTGTTATCAACCTGGGATCGAAATAATGGCATCCATCAAAAGGGCATGGTTTCGGCGTAGCGGAAAGGTATCAAAATATAAACTGCTTAAAATATTATTCCAGAACAAGGGGGTTAAAAATCATGAACAAATTTTCTTTATTCAGCTCACTGTTGCTGCTGTCCCTGGTCACGGGATGCGGAGGCTACTACGGCCCGATGGGCCACTGGGGCATGGGACCGGGTATGATGTGGGGGTACGGTGGTGGATACGGCTATGGATTAGGAGGCATGTTTATGGGAATACTGTTTTTGATCGTTATTGCCGTGGTGGTTTATTTCGTCATCCATAATGTGAAAACTAAAGGCGGCGGCTTCGGAGGGGAAAGCGCACTTGACATTCTCAAGAAGCGCCTTGCCAGGGGCGAGATAACCAAAGAAGAATACGACAAGATGAAGGATGACCTGAGGTAAGGATGGTGAAGCAAATGAAAAAAATATTTTTCGTTGGTCTTCTTGCATGCACATTCGCCCTTGCTTCATATCCCATGGCCCTGCAGGCGCAGCCTGGAAATTACGGCGGCTACGGATATGGGCCGGGCCGGGGAGGCGGGTACGGCTATGGTCCCGGCAGGGGAGGTGGGTACGGCTATGGTCCCGGTGGGGGCGGCGGCTGGGGAATGGGCCCGGGCATGATGTGGGGAGGGGGCTGGATTGACATTCCTTCAAAGCTCCCTTCCCCCAAAAGTGCGGAATGGGTGCAGAGGCTCAGGGACATCCTGGTGATCGAAAAAGAATCCCTCGCCCAGTATGAATCTGACGCGGACAAGTATGACGCGTACATGCCGTACGGGATGGTGATTCCGCAGGAGGAAAATCATATAGACTGGCTGGAGCAGCTTTTCGGGGCGTACGGCCTACCCCCGGACGGAAAGCTCCCCCAGATAATTCAGACAAAATCCCTGACTCAGGCGTTCGAGCTCGCCGTCAAGCTTGAAGCCGAGCTGCTGCCCAAGTACGAATGGCTGGTGAAAAACGCGGAGGACCAGGACACGGCAGGGGTACTGGACACGATACTCCTGCAGAGCAGGTGGCACTGGGCGATGTTCCAGCACGCGCTTACGTGGGCCCCTGGTTACGGCCAGGGCAAGTATGGACGCGGGCAGGGACGCGGAGGCTACGGATGGGGCATGGGCCCCGGAATGTTCGGTCCCTGGGGTGGATATGGATACATGAGACATGTAATATGGATCGCGTCCCTGATTATTCTTGCGGCGATTATCATCATAATCATCTTTGCCGTACGGTCGAGACGGGCGGGCGGCGGACGCAGGGAAACTCCGCTCGAGAGATTGCAAAAGCGCTACGCCAGGGGTGAGATCACCAAGGAAAAATTTGATGCAAAGAAAAAGAAGCTCGAGTAATGAAATTTTCGGACATTGATTGAAATAATAGCAAGGAGAACGTATGATGAAAAAAATAATTCCCCTAATAGGTCTAATATTCGCATGCGCACTTATCCTTTATCCGTTTGCGGCGCAAGCCCAGCCTTACAATTACAATGGCTACGGCTACGGCATGGGCCCGGGAGTGATGGGAGGATACGGGCCGGGAGGGGGATACGGAGGCCACGGATGGGGCATGGGACCCGGCATGATGGGAGGATGGGTCAATATCCCCCCGAAACTCCCGGCGCCTAAAAACGCGGAATGGGTGCAGAAGCTCAGGGACATCCTGGTCACGGAAAAAGAATCCCTCGCCCAATACGAGTCCGACCAGGAAAAATTCAACGCTTATATGCCCTACATGATGGTGATTCCGCAGGAACAAAACCACATCTACTGGATCGATCAGTTATTTGCCGCGTATGGATTGCCTGCCGGGAACAAGTCTTTTCAGGTGGTATCCACAAAATCCCTTACCCAGGCCTACGAGATCGCCGTAAAGTTGGAAGCCGAACTGCTTCCCCGGTACGAATGGCTGGTGAAAAACGCAGAGGACCGCGATTCGGCGGCGTCCTTGAATACGATACTCCTTCAGAGCCGGTGGCACCTGGTCATGTTTGAGCATGTCCTGAGGATAGGCCCCGGTCCCGGTTATGGCCCCGGCTACGGACCGGGACGCGGAGGCTACGGAGGGGGAATGGGTCCGGGTATGATGTGGGGGTACAGGGGAGGATACGGCCCGCAGTACCCGCCGCAGTATCGATCGGGCGGTAAGCCCATCGACATAAAGGAGGCGAAATCGATGATGAAAGATTATCTTAGATCATCGAGAAACCCGAACCTCAAATTGGGAAAGATAAGGGACATCGGGAACGCCTTTGAAGCCGAGATCCTGACCAAAAAGAATTCACTGGTCGACAAAATCATCATTGACAAGCAGACGGGCTGGATCAGGTCGGCGTATTGAAACCCTCAGCCTCCGGGAAACGCCCGCATCCCGGAGGCGGTTACTTTGATATCTGCGAACGGCGTGAGGCTCCATAGGAAACAGCATGCGCCAGGACCCGGCAAGCTCGATTAAAAATTGACTCCGGCCAATCGAACGCGCTGATCCGCACCGAAGATGACGCGTTTTTCTTCATGTGTGTTCCGTGACGCAATGACGCCCGGGGTCCTATCTGATTCTTACATAATATTTCTGTATAACAAGAAAAGAAGGCGCTTCCTAAAAACGATTCGGGAGGTTTTTGATGCAAAAAAGGACGAGATTTTCCATCCTGTATTATATCATGATCATTCTGATCATTTTCATGCTTGAGTCCCTGTTTTTTTCCAAGCCTGACGTGAAGGAGATACCCTACAGCACGTTCATCAACGGGATAAACGCGAACAAGATCGAAAGCGTCATCATCACCAAGGACTGGATATACGGAAAGTATAAAAAAGCTGAAGAAAAAACAGAGAAAACAACCGAAAAAAGCGAACAAAAGCCTTCGGGATTCTTTCTCAAGCAACTGTACACGCCATGGAGGCTCAAGCTGGGAGAGGCTGAGAAGAAGGCGGAGGAAACCGCTGCCCTGCAGTTCAGGACGGTCCGCCTTCAGAACGACAAGCTCCTCGCTGACCTGCAGGCGCACGACGTCGATTACCGCGGCAAAATAGAATCGAATTTTTTATCAAATCTTTTTTACGACTGGATCATACCCTTCGGGATACTTTTCCTGATATGGGGATTCGTCTTTCGCAGGATGGGGGGAGGACCCAATTTTCTCAACGTGGGCAAAAACAAGGCGAAGATCTACGAAGAGGACCCGAGTAAGAAAGTGACCTTCAACGACGTAGCGGGCATCGACGAGGCGGTCGAAGAGGTCAAGGAGGTCGTTTCCTTCCTCAAGGACCCGGGAAGATACTCCCGCTTCGGCGCCAAGCTGCCCAAGGGAGTGCTCCTCGTGGGAGCGCCGGGAACCGGCAAAACCCTGCTCGCGCGCGCGGTCGCGGGAGAGGCCGGCGTCCCCTTCTTCAACATGAGCGGCTCGGATTTCGTTGAAATGTTCGTGGGGGTCGGGGCCGCGCGCGTGCGGGACCTGTTCAACGACGCAAAGGCGAAGGCGCCGTGCATCATCTTCATAGACGAGCTTGACGCGGTCGGCAAGAGCAGGGGCCAGGGACTGTACATCGGCGGCGGGTACGACGAGCGTGAGAACACCCTGAACCAGCTCCTCACCGAAATGGACGGTTTCGACCCGCAGATCGGCGTCATCATCATCGGCGCGACCAACAGGCCCGAGGTGCTCGACGCCGCGCTCATGCGGCCGGGCAGGTTCGACCGGCAGATCCTGGTCGACCGCCCGGACCTGAACGGCCGGGTCCAGATATTCACGGTGCACACGCGCGGGCTGAAGCTGGGGAACAACGTCGACCTTGAATCGCTCGCGGGCCAGACGCCCGGCTTCGCCGGCGCCGAGATTGCAAACGTGTGCAACGAGGCAGCGCTCCTCGCCTCACGCTCGAACCACCAGAGCATCCAGATGTCGGACTTCCAGGACGCGATCGAGCGGGTGATCGGCGGGCTCGAGAAAAAGAACAAGCTCATCAACCCGCGCGAGCGCAGGATCGTGGCGTACCATGAATCGGGCCACGCCATAGTCGGGTATTTCACGCCCGGCGCCGATCCGGTGAAGAAGGTCTCAATCGTGCCCCGCGGCCTCGGCGCGCTCGGATACACCCTGCAGACCCCCCTTCAAGACCGTTACCTGATGTCCAAAAACGAGCTCTTGGGCAAGATCAAGGGACTTCTGGGAGGAAGAGCGTCCGAGGAACTGGTGTTCGGCGATTTCTCCACGGGCGCCTCCAACGACCTGGAGAAGGTCAGCCAGATCGCCCGCGACATGGTGAGGATTTACGGGATGAGCCCGCGCCTGCCGAACCTCTCGCTCGCGGAGCAGGAGCACCCCGGCTTTCTGGGCCAGGGGCCGATGACGTCGAGACGCTCGGAAAAGCTGGAGGAGCTGATCGACGAGGAGGTGCTTAAGCTGATCGATACCTGCTACGAAGAGAGCAAAAAGCTTCTCACCGAAAAGCGGGACAAGCTCGACCAGATGGCGAACACCCTGCTGGAAAAGGAAAAGCTGATGGAGCCTGACATTAAGGAAATACTCGGGCCGCGGGACGAGGGGGAATCGGCATCTGCGGAATCTTCGGGGAAAAAGTGAAACGCTCCACTACTGAAAACATAATCATCGACTGCCATTACCATCTTGATGAACGGCTATTAACGATTGACGAGATGATAACGCGGGAAAATTAAATTTTTTAAGAAAATACTAAAATATGCATCCTTAATATAAAAATGATGGTCTAACTATTAATTTAATCAAGGAGAAATGCGATGAAAAAAGGATTAATTGCAATTGCGACAGCTATCATGTTTGGTTTTGCCTCATCATCTGAATTGCTGGCACGCGGTGGTTGGGGTTATGGAGGGTACGGTCCCGGCTACGGGATGGGACCCGGCATGATGTGGGGCTACGGCGGTTACGGCCCTGGATATGGATTCGGAGGTATTTTTATGGGAATATTGTTTTTAATCGTTATCGGCGTGGTGATCTATTTCGTCGTCCGGAATGTGAATACAAGAGGCGGCGCTTTTGGAAACGAAAGCGCTCTTGACATTCTCAAGAAGCGCTTCGCCAGGGGCGAGATCACGAAGGAAGAATATGACAAGATAAAGGATAATTTAAGATAGATTCTTAAGGTTCATGACCGCGAGAAATGCGTCATGGATCGCCTTGTCGATCTGGGCGGGCCTCACCGAATCGCCGATCACCGTGAAGGGTATGTCCGTGTCCTTCATCGAATCGGCGATTTTTCGCAGCGAGCGCGATCCGACCGCGTTTATCACCGTATCGAAGCGGCGCGAGAGGGTCTTCCCGAGCCGCTCGAACGTCACCGTCCCCCCGTCCACCGAAACGACCCGCGCCCCGGGGATAAGCTTTACGCCGTAACGCACCACGTCGCCCATGAGCACCCAGCGCGTTGACCTGCCCACGTCCCCGCCGAGCTTGGGGAGCATCTCGAGCACGGTCACCCTCTTGCTTCCCCTGGTGCAAAGCTCCCTCAGGCGCTCCACGCCTTCCGCCTTGTAGATGAAGAGGAAATGTAGCGCATGCGGCGAGAGCGTCCCCTTGGCGGCGAGAAACATGGCGGTCTCAAGGCCCACCGCGCCGCCCCCGATGACGGCGATGTCTTCCCCGAGCTGCGGGTCGTTTTCGAGCACCTCCCAGGCCGAATACACCCCCGGGCCGTCGATCCCCTCGATCGGCGGCTTCAGAGGCTCCGACCCCTCGGCCGCGATCACGTGGTCGGGCCTCTCGCTTCGTATTAAATCCATGACCGCCTCGGATTCCAGGTGCACGTCCACGCCGTACCTTTCAAGCATCGCGTCGTAATATGAGATGAGCTCCCACAGCTCCTGCTTGTGGGGCGGCGCGCCCGCGATCCAGAGCTGCCCGCCGATTCTGTCCGACTTCTCGTAAAGCTCAACCCTGTGGCCCGCCTCTGCCGCGCGCACCGCGGCCTCAAGCCCCGCAGGGCCCGCGCCCACCACCATGATCCTCTTCGGAGAGGCCGCCTTTCGGATGTTGCGCTCCCCCTCATACCCCGCGCGCGCGTTTGCCAGGCAGAAGGCGGGCCTTCCGCCGAACAGGGAGTCGGTGCATCCCTGGTTGCAGGCCACGCAGGGCCGTATCAGGTCCACCTCTCCCTCCTGCGCCTTTTTCGGCCAGAAGGGGTC
>CAZHAD010000003.1:6429-8007 GCA_964529965.1 uncultured Leptospirales bacterium
GTATTGCTCCCTTCCACGAAGTCGTTCCCGGCCATGCGCACCGAGACCGGGTAATCCGGCCCGAGCCTGGCGCGCATCGACTCCACGAGCTCGCGCGCAAACCTGGTCCGGTTCTCGAAGCTGCCTCCGTATTCGTCGGTGCGCCGGTTGGTGAGGGGTGAGAGAAACTGCGTGATCAGGTAGCCGGCGGACGCAATGATCTCCACGCCGTCGAAGCCCGCCTCGCGCGCTCGCTCGGCCGCCCTCACGAACCCCTCCCTTGTCTCCCTGATGTCGTCGAGGGTCATCTCCCGCGGCACGCGCTTCGAAAAGTTTGAATACACGGGCGAGGGCGCGATCGGCTCAGGCCCCCCCAGGGCCCCTGAATAGGAGTACGCGCCCGCATGAAAAAGCTGTATCCATGCGCGCGCCCCCTCGGCCCTGATGAGGCGGGTCAGGCCCGCGAACCCGGGTATCGCCTCGTCCGAGCCGATCTGGAGCGCGACCGGCCCGCTTCCCGTAAAGTCGAACCCGACCGGTCCCACGGTGACGATCCCCGCCCCACCCCTCGCCCGCTCGGCGAAGTATTCGACATACCGGTCGTTCAGCCTGCCGTCGTATGAAAACAGCAGCCCGAGCGCGGGATATGCGATACGGTTTTTTATCACGGTCTTGTTTACGGTGATCGGGCTGAAAAGTAAATCGAACATGTCTAATCTCCGTTCATCTGCCTCTATAAACAAGTATTTTGAATCAGGGAATTTGATTAATTAACGAATACCCCCTCCCTTGATGGGAGGGGTGAGGGGAGGGTGATTGGAACAAAAATTATAAATTACTGCAGTGACACCATCAATACTACTCAATACTTCATTGTCCCAAAATCTTAATACAACAAATCCTTGTGATTCTAACCAAGCATCTCTTGCGAAGTCAATTTCTGTGTTTTCCATGTGTTGACTGCCATCCAATTCTATAACCAGCTTATTTTCAAAACATACAAAATCAACGATATATGAGCCTATTGGTTCTTGTCGCCTGAATTTCAACCCATTTAACTGCTTTGATTTTAGATATCCCCATAATTTCTTTTCTGCTGCAGGTTGATTTTTTCGTAATTGTCTTGAAAAATATGCTAAATTATCTGGCATAAGCTTTTTTCACCCCCACCCCAACCCTCCCCCATCAAGGGGGAGGGGGTTAAACCATATCACCCAACTCTTCAAACTATTTATATTTCAATTTTTCTCATTTTTTACAAGCATCGTGTTAAAACATGCCCCGCACCCACTCGATGTCCTCTCTGGCTTCAGCGACCATCCGCTCGATAAGCTCCTTGCATGAGGGGATGTCCTTCACCAGGCCCACGGACTGGCCCATCATCATGGGCGCTATGTCGACGTTGCCGGTCTCCCACGCCTCCTTCACCCTCTTTCCCGAGATGAGCGGAATCAGCTCCTCGAACCCGCACCCCCTGGACTCGGCGGACAGGACCTCGTCCACGAGCCTGTTTCTTATGGCCCTCCCCTGCAGGCCTATGGACTTGCAGATGAGGGCGGTCTCGAACTCCTGGCGCCTGACAACCTCCTGCTTGATGTT
>CAZHAD010000003.1:8107-10993 GCA_964529965.1 uncultured Leptospirales bacterium
CCCCGTTCGCCGGTAAACGGTGCATCCGCGGTGTCGATGACCCTGGCGATATCTTCGTGCATCCGCTTCTTGATCTCACCGAATATCCCGCGCTTTTTCTGGAAGGTCCTGGCGAAGGATATCGCCTCTTTCATGAGCTCCTCGGCGTTTGCGCACGCCTTCATGATGATGTGGTGCTGCTCGAGCTCCGGCGCGGTGTAGCGGTTTCCCGTGAGCTGCATCTCCATGAGCTTGTACCGGGGAACGGCCTTTTTAATGAAGGCGTTCATGCCGTACCGAAATGGAATGCCGAGGTTCACCTCCGGGAAGCAGAAGAAGCCCTTGTCGGAGCGCATGAACCTGAAGTCGCACGCGCATGACATTATCGAGCCGTTGCCGTACGCGTGACCGTTTATGGCCGCGATGACCGGCACGGGCGCGAGCAGGAGCTTCTTGAACACCTGGTCCATGCCGGTGATGAAATCCTGCACGGGTTTAAGCTCATTCTTCTGGATGCGCTCCGCGATCCACTCGACGTCTATGCCCTGGGAAAAGTTCTTCTCGTCGCTGGAGGTGATGATGAGAGCGCTCACCGATTTGTCCGCAATGATCTCGTCCAGCATCGCGTTCATGGTGTCCGCGAACTCGAGGTTCTGCCTGTTCGCCCCGTTGCACATGGTCAGAATCGCCACCGTCTCGTCTTTAGCCCACGTCATGATCGCCATAAAGACCTCCTCCGCTGTTTTTTTCTGAACATAACGATGCCCCATTTCAGGTCAAGCCTAAAAGTATAATGATGAGCGCGATTTCCTCTCCAGAAGGAGTTTAGACATCTGCCATCAAGGGGAGACAATCCCTCATACGCTAAATAATTTTTTGCCAACGTATCGATTGATTGATGTCAACGCTTGCTTCGATACAATTTCGGCTGCGCCGAAATCACTCAGCAAGCGTTTTCACGCGTCACAATCCGACCCTTCGACAATATTCAAGGCAGAGCAAGCTCAGTGCATCGCCCAGCCAGCGTGGTAGTAGCGAGTACAGGATGTACGAGCGCAATGGGTTGCGGCCGAGGATCGTAACGGAGGACGCTCCGCAGGCCGCTTAAAGTTAGCTCCGCACTTCGGCAGGCCTAGCCTGTCGCGGCGCCTGAGCGACCGGGTGAGGAGGAGTCCTCATCTCCTCGCTATATTGCCCGACCAGCTCCTGGTCGTTTGCCATGCCCCGGCCCGGGGCCCGACCCGCTCAGGGTCACCCCTCGACCTCGCTCGGGGCGAGGCCCCCTCGCACCTTTTATTGCTCGACCTTCTCCAGCGGTGTGTATTTCTCCAGAAACACCTTGCTCGAGCCGCCGAAGAGTATGGTCAATTTCACGTTGTCGCCGCTCCCCTCGATCCTGAGGACGCGGCCGACGCCGTAGCGGGGGTGGAGAACCGCGTCCCTGACCCTGAACCTGGATCCGACCGCGCCGCCGCCTTCCTCAGGTGAAGGCGCCTCATCGGCGGCGCCGTCATTGTCCCACGCCTTAGCGTTTACCCCGGCCTTCCGCTTTTTCCATCCCATGGGCCCGGGTAGAAAATCATTCGAGTAATGCTCGCGGACCTCCAGGATCTCCCCCGGTATCTCGTACACGAACCTGGACGGCTCGTTGTGGTAGACCTCGTGGAAGGTCCTCCTCAGCTCCGCACAGGTGACGAAGGCGCGATCCATGGCTCTGGTGAGCCCCACGTAGAAGAGGCGGCGCTCCTCCTCGATCCCCTCCTCCGTGTCCGAGGAGAGCCGGTGGGGGAACATGTCCTCCTCCATGCCGGTGAGGAACACCACCGGGAACTCCAGGCCCTTTGCGTTGTGCACGGTCATCAGGGTGACCGCGTTCCCCCTGTTGTCCGGGTCCTCGTCGGGATTTTCCTCTGATGTGTAGAGGGACACATCTTGAAGAAACTGATCGAGGCCCGCGTCCGGATACGCCATCTCGTATTCGTACACGCTGTTCATGAGCTCGCTTATGTTCTCGAGCCTCGACCTGCTCTCGAGCGTGTCCTCGTCCTCAAGCGCCTTCACGTACCCCGATCGCTCGAGCACGTTTCCCACGAGCCCGGAGAGCTTGCCCCCCGGATCCTCCGCGTCCAGTCTGCACGCCTCGATGATTCCGGCAAACTCCGCAACCCCCTTGGGGAGCCTTTCTCCCGCGATCCCGCCCCTGACCACCTCCCACTCGGGCAGGCCGCCGCGCCCGGCGGCGTCGCGTATCTTATCCACGGTCGCGGCCCCGATCCCGCGCGGCGGGACGTTGATGATGCGCAGGAGCGATACGAGGTCAAGAGGGTTGGCGATGAGCTTCAGGTACGCGAGCGTGTCCTTGATCTCCCTGCGGTCGTAGAACCTGACGCCCCCCACCACGCGGTAGGGGAGGTTCTCGGCGCGGAGCCGATCCTCGAACACGCGCGACTGGGCGTTCGTGCGGTAGAATACGGCGAAGTCCCTGTTCTTGAAGTTCTCCCTCCGCTTCAGGGAGACGATCGAATCAACCACGTATTCCGCCTCGCCGTACTCGTTGTTGGCGCGGCAGAAGACCACGGGCTCGCCCTCACCCTTGTGGGACAGGAGGTTCTTTTCCTTGCGGCGCTGGTTGTTTTTTATGACCGCGGAGGCCGCGCCCAGGATCGGCTCCGTGGAGCGGTAATTCGTTCCCAGGGTGACGACCGCGGCGTCGAGGTAGTCCTTCTCGAAATTGAGGATGTTGCGGATGTCGGCCCCCCTCCACGAGTAGATGGACTGGTCGTCGTCGCCCACCACGCAGATGTTCCTGCTCCCCTTCGCCAGGAGCATGGCGATCAGGTACTGGGAATAGTTCGTGTCCTGGTACTCGTCGATCATGAAATAGCGCCACTGCCTCTGGAGCCGCTC
>CAZHAD010000003.1:11093-14785 GCA_964529965.1 uncultured Leptospirales bacterium
CCGATGAGGGACACGATCCTGTTCTGCATCTCCTCGGTCGCCTTGTTGGTGAAGGTGACCGCGAAGATCGCCGTGGGCGGGACGCGCTTTTCGCCTATCAGGTAGGCGATCCGGTGGGTGATGACCCTCGTCTTGCCCGAGCCCGCGCCCGCGAGTATGAGGAGCGGTCCCTCGGTGTGCGTGACCGCCTTCTTCTGGTTCGGGTTGAGATTATCAAGGATTTTCGGCTCGGCCATGGCATTCCAGGTTTGTTCCGCAACAGGATTGTGACAAGAAGAAAAAGAAGTGGTGGCGATTATTTTTTTATCTTAAAACAACTTCCAAAAAAATATGATTATTTCTTGGAAATGCTTCACAAATCTGATATTTTGATACAATACAATGATGCACGTGATCTTTGTTTTATTTGGAAAAATATTTTGGCGAAGGGAGCCGACTCGACCGTGTGAGGCCATTGAACTTTTCGTGAACAAGGGCCGTCGCGCGGCGAATTGAAGCGATGATGGGTTCATAAACGGATCGACATATATGAAATGTGGCTTAACATAAAAATATCGAACAGGTTTTTTACCTGGTCAATTATCCTCGCCACACTGGTAGTATTAATATTCGCCATACGGTTCAATTTTCTCCTCTTCCATGTGCTTGCCGAGCTGTTTACCGTCGTGATCGCCTTCGGTATCTTTACGGTCGCGTGGAACGCCAAAAAATATATCGAGAACCATTATTTTCTTCTGATCGGCGTATCCTTCCTCTTCATCGGCGTCGTGGACCTCTTCCACACGATAACCTACAAGGGCATGAACGTCATCCCCGGGTACGGAGCTGACCTTCCGACGCAGCTCTGGGTAATCGCGAGATACATGGAGGGCGCCGTGTTTCTCGCCGCCCCTTTTTTCATCAACAGGAAACTGAAGGTCGGCCTGTTTTCATCACTCATGGCGCTGTGCACCGCAATCCTCATGGGATCATGCTTCGCACGAATATTTCCCTCCTGCTACCTGCCGGGCGAAGGACTCACGCCGTTTAAAAAGGCCAGCGAATATATCATAAGCTCGATGCTCGTCGCCTCAATAGTCTTGCTGAAGATGCGTAAAAACAGCTTTGAAGAAAAAATATACAGGCTGCTCGTACTTTCAATCGTATCAACCATAATTTCCGAGGTGACCTTCACGCTCTACGTAAGCGTGTACGGGTTGACGAACGTCGTGGGGCACTTCTTCAACTTCGTCTCCTTTTACCTGTTCTACCTGGCGATCATTCAAACGGGGATCGTAAAGCCCTTCGAATTTATCTTCAGGGAGCTTAAAAAAAACGAGGCCAGGCTTTCGGTTATGGCGCTTACGGACGACCTTACCGGGCTGTTCAACAGGCGGGGATGCTATGAAAATCTGCGAAGGATGATGGCCTATTCAAAAAGGCGCGGCAGCCCGTGTGCCGTATGTCTCATCGATATCGACAATATGAAGGAAATAAACGACAAATTCGGCCACTCCGAGGGGGACAAAGTCCTTGAATCGTTTGCCGATATAATCAGGAAAAACACGAGAGAATCGGACTACGCGTGCAGGATCGGCGGCGATGAGTTCCTGCTTCTCTTCCCGGACGGCAATGCCCGTGAAGCTGAAAATTACATATCCAGGATACTGAGCGGCATCGACGCGCTTAACGCGGACAATGAAAAATACGCGGTTACCTTCAGCTATGGATTGGCCGAATTCAACGATGCGAGCGATTATTCAATAGACCGTTTGATCGAAACCGCGGACAAAAACATGTACCTGAAAAAATCCGCAAAAAAAATCTGCGAATAGGTTAAATACACGGGAGTACCGCCGCCCGTCACGGCCGCGCAAGCCTGCGCGACAATCCGGAGAAAAAACCGACCGCGCCGCGCCTGAGGTTTCTCAGATTGTACCCTCCCTCCTGCACCACCAGGGTCGGCCTCTCAAGCGACCCGATTTCCTCGCCCATGCGGTCGAAGGCCCGGGCCGAAAGGTTGAACGACCCGGTCGGGTCGCCGCGTATGGAATCGAACCCGATGCTCACGACCAGGAAGCCCGGCCGGAACCTGCGTGTGAGTGAGATCGCCTTGCCGAAGGTCTGGAGGTAAAGCTCATCGCCCGTCCCGGCAGGCAGGGGAAAGTTCCGGTTGAAACCCGCGCCCTCGCCCGTCCCTGTTTCGTCCGCGAACCCGCTGAAATAAGGATAGGCGAAATCCGGATTGCCGTGGATCGACGTGAACAGCACGTCGCTCCGGTGATAGAAGATGTCCTGCGTGCCGTTGCCGTGGTGGAAGTCGATGTCAAGGACCGCCACCCTCCCCTCCCGGCTCAGGTAATCGGCGGCAATGGCCGCGTTGTTGAAATAGCAGAACCCGCCGTAGGTCTTCCGCTCCGCGTGGTGGCCCGGCGGGCGGACCAGGGCGTACGCCACCGCCGCACCCGACATCACCTCCGACGCAGCGGTCAGGACCGTGTCCACCGCCCCCCGCGCAGCCAGGTAGGCGTTCCGGTCCAGGGGCGTGGTCGAATCGATACAGTAGTATCCCGCCTGTTCGGGACGGTCCTTCGGCCTGCGCTCCGGCCTCCTGAGCGGAAACGTGTCCGGATACACCGGCCTGTCGCCCGAAAGCCTCATGCACACGGTCTTCAAAAACCGCACGAAATAGCGGTCGTGCACCGCGGTGATGTACTCCCTGCTGAAATGGCGCACGGGCACGCCGGTGAAGAGCCCTGTTTTGTTAAGGGTCTCCATCAGGGCGACGACGCGCGCCGGCCGCTCCACGTAGCCCCTGCTTTTGACGTGATGGATCTCATGCCTCGGGCTTACCACCAGGATGAATGGTCTTTCAAGCCTGCCTGTCGCGATCTCCGGAATCCGGTCCGACGGCCGGATATACCTGAAGGCGCGGAACCTGACCGGGTCGTCGCGGAAGGACGACGCGATCCGCTCGATCCGCTCGTTGGTATACGTATGCCCGAAGCGATGGCCCAGGATGTATCTGACCGCGGCCCGTGCGTCGCCGCGCCTCAGGGGAGCGCTCCTCCGGAGGCCGTCGAAGAGCAGAAAGGCGCGCGTGGGCGGGTCGCCGACCGGCTCGTCGTAGAGCGTATTGACGACCGGCCGGACATCATAGAGCTCGTAGAACCTCAACCGCTGCCGTATCCTCCGCGCCTTGTCAGCTGCCGTTCCCGACAGGTCGTCATCCGGGTCCACCTCCAGAAAAAGCCCCCGCGAGCGTACGCCAAGGCAGTACTCGCGCGCCGCCTCGTACAGGGCGCCTCCGATCCCGCCGCCCGCCTTCCCGGCCCTCACCGCGATGAAATCGATGAATGAATAATTTATAGAAGGAAAGTGAAGGAGGAGGACGAAGCCGTTGACCACGCCGAGGCTCGTCTCCGCGGTCAGCACGATGGAGCGGAAGCCGCGCATGAACGAGTGGTCGAGCATTTCAGGTATGCCGTCCGCGTACCGGGCGAGCTCGGGAAAATTTTCCCTGAAGATCTCCTGCACCTGCCTGATGCGCTCCTTCTGGCCCGGAAGGCCGGCCGTGTGGATCGTCCTTATACGGAACATATAGCTGCCTTTAAGGAATCAATTACAATACGACTATAATGGATTGGCAATTCATTTAACCCGAGCCCGCGAGGAAATCATAAAATAGAGATATCCTTCATAAGCTATTTATT
>CAZHAD010000003.1:14885-85356 GCA_964529965.1 uncultured Leptospirales bacterium
CATAATAATAAAATCATTGACTCCCCTGCAAAGTGTTGCTATTATGTCATTATAATGACATTTAATTGAGGCATGTCAACCATGAATTATTTAAAATTTACGGACTTCCGTAATCATTCTAAAGAATACTTTGACAAAGTGGAACATGGCAGCTCGTTTATCATTATTAGAAAAGGGAAACCGGTTGCAAAAATTATTCCCTTTAATGAATCAATAACGGGCTGGAAAAGGGAGAATGTTAAAATTAAGCTGAAAACAGCTAAAAATACTCTCGATTACATTTCCCAAGAAAGAAATGAAAAATGAATTTATTTTTTGATACCTCGGCATTAATACAAAAATATATTGTTGAGAAAGGTACTGATAAAGTTGATGATCTCATGAATAAGGCTGATCAAATTTTTATTTCCGTAATAACGGAAATCGAAACTTATTCAACCTTTAAACGATTATTAGCGGAAAAGGCTATTAGCGAAAAAGACTATAAAATATTAACTAATGAATTTGAAACTGATTACCCATTTTATACCTATATTGGTTTTGATGATTTTACATCTGCAAATGCAAAATTACTGATTGAAAAATATCAATTAAAAACTCTTGACTCAATTCAATTAGGTACTGCTTTATTATTAAAAGATGAATTTGATTATTTGGTCGTCTGTGATTCCAAAATAATTAAATCCGGGAAAAAGGAAGGATTAAAAATTATTAATCCCATGTCATAAATCGGCAAAACGGCGGCTACGCTGGAAACGTTACATGAAAAATTAGAAAATTGATTCAAAATCCCTCCCCTCAAGGAGGGGGGACTGTTGTGACTATGAAAAAAATTATACTGGCATTCATGATCTTCGCTGCGCTGGGGACGTATGTCACGTGCGAACGGAACGATCTTTTTGATGACAAAATAAATGAAGCTTTTACGTTATTCAACAGCGGGCCTGCCGCGCCCGATCGTATCTATTTATACTCTTATGGAGTGACACCTGACGGCAAACTGGGCGGCAGGTCGGGAGCCGATACCCTGTGCAATTCGATTGCGCCTCCGAGCGGGGCCGCCACAGTCCACGCCTTTCTGTCCGTATCGGCAACCGACCAGATCCGCGATCTCGTGCCCGCCGCATACTGGAGCGTTCCCGTGACTGACGCGAGCGGAACGAACGTCATTTCCAGCACCTGGGCGCTCCTCTGGGACGGTTCCATCGACATATCATTATCTACGGCCTTAGTTCTTGGCGCCGGACTGGAATGGTGGAACGGCAGCAATCTGGACGGCACTTATAACGCAGCGTCAAGCTGTACCGCCACGACCGAAGGATTCACTTCTAATTTAAACGCGTTAACCGGAGCAGTTGGAAATTCCAACTTGAGCGATAATATGTGGATCAACTGGAACAACTTTACCTGTAACCTTAATGCCGGCTATCTCCTCTGCGTCGCGTACTGATCCTTGCCAGTCCAGCATGGTGGCGGACGCATGAATATGCAGAATCGCCAGCCTTGACGGAACACCCCGTCAGATCTCCTCGCAGTAGTTTTCGATGTCCCCCTCGCCATGGAGAAAAAAGTCCCTGACGAGCTTCGAATCGGGGTCGACCGCGTAGGGCGTCAGGTCGCACACGCCGTTTGCCATGAGCACCTCGTCGTCGATGTGGAAATTCCCCGTGTTTCCCGCCTTCCCGCTCCCCGAGGTGAGGATAAAATAGGCGGCGTCAGCCACGATCTCCGGCGTGCGGCAATGCCGCATCATCTCGTCGCCCCCCAGGATGTTCTGCACCGCCGCGGTGGCGATCGGGGTCCGGGGCCAGAGCGCGTTGACCGCCACACCCCGGTCCCTGAGCTCCTCAGAAAGGCCCAGCACGCACATCGACATCCCGTATTTCGCCATGGTGTAGGCGAGCTGATTTTTAAACCAGCGGCCCTCCATGCTCAGGGGTGGTGAGAGCATCAGTATGTGGGGATTTTCGCTCTTTTCCAAATAGGGCAGGGCTAGCTTCGAGACGAGGAAGGTCCCCCTCGCGTTCACCGCGGCCATGAGGTCGTAGCGCTTCATCTCGGTGCCCTCGATGCGGGACAGGCTGATGGCGCTGGCGTTGTTCACCACGATGTCGATGCCCCCGAACTCTGCCGCCCCGAGCTCAATGGCCGCCCGCACCTGGTCCTCGAACCTGATGTCGCAGACCGCGGCCACCGCCCTGCCCCCGGCCTTTTTCATCTCGTCTGCGGCCGTGTGCACCGTCCCGGGGAGCTTCGGATGCGGATCCGCGGTCTTGCCCACGACCACGATATTGGCGCCGTCGCGCGCGGCACGCAGGCCTATGGCCTTTCCGATGCCCCGGCTGCTTCCGGTTATGAACAAGGTTTTGTTGTGTAAGCTTCCCATTGCGCCCCCTTTCAATCTTATTGCATCAGACCTGGCCGGATCTTCTTTCCGGCTGTTATACAGCCCGAAGGATTACCTCTCTTTATTATATTAAGTATAATAAGCCGGTTAATAAATGTCGAACTATGTTAGTTAGTCAAGTTAGGGATTTTGAGTTTTCGCCCCGGGCCGGGCCACCAACTTGCATTTCAGTAAGCAAAAAAAGCTTGAAATAAAAGTCAGCCTGTCGGATGATGTCAGCGTAGGTGATTGAAGTGCAATGTGAGAACAAAAGAGAGTGGTCAGGCCACTCTCTTTTGTCAAGCAAGCGTAACAATGGTAAAAGAAACAATTTCTCACATAATTGAGGAGACTGCGCGCAGTCTCGGATATATGATCTATGATTATGCAATTTATCTGAAAGGAGAAAATACCAGAATCAACGTCAAGATAGACAGCCTGGCCGGGATATCGCATGCGGATTGCGAGGCATTTTCGCACGAATTATCGCAGGGGCTTGAGGCCGGTGAGATACTTCCGAATTTCTTCCTGGAGGTGTCATCGCCCGGCATCAGGAGGCGCGTGAGGAGCAGGGACGAATTCATGAGGTTCACCGGCGCCCCGGTGAAAATCGTAAGCCGCACCGACGCCGGCTCCAGGGTCGTAAAGGGCAGGATCGGCGGCGTAACCGAAACCGGGGTCATGATCGAATCGGAAAAGGGGGAGACGGCGGTGCCGTTCGAAACGATCGACCGCGCCAATCTTGATTATTAAGTTGAAGGTGCAACAGCCATGAGCAATAATTTTTTTGAAGCCTTGCATCAAATCGCGACCGACAAGGGAATACCGAGGGAGCTGATCGAGCAGATCGTCGAGTCCGCGATGCTGTCCGCGTTTAAAAAGCAGTACGGCATGGTCGATAACGTGAGGGTCCTGTTTGACCGTGATAAAAACAGCGTCAAGGTCATATCCAAAAAGATGGTGGTCAACACCGCCAGGAACAGGGCCGAGGAGATATCGTACGCCGAGGCGGTCAAGATCGCGCCTTCCGCGGTGCTGGGAGATGAAATAGAGGTCGACGAAAATCCCCTCGATTCGTTCGGCAGGATCGCCGCCCAGACCGCGAAGCAGGTGATCATCCAGAAAATAAAGGAAGCGGAAAAGAACATCATATACAACGAATTCTCGGACAAGGAGGGAGAGCTGATAAACGGCTTCCTCCAGCGCAAGACAAGGGACGCGATTTACGTCGACCTGGGCCGCACGGAGGGGATCCTCCCCGCGCGTGAGCAGTCCCCTCTCGAGCATTACAAGACGGGAGACCGAATCAAGGCGCTCATACTCTCGGTCCAGAAGAACACCAAGGGCCCGAGCATCATCCTGTCCCGGACCCATCCGAAGTTCATCCATAAGCTCTTCGAGATGGAGATCCCGGAGATTTACGACGGCGTGGTCAAAATAATGAACATCGTGCGCGAGCCGGGCATGCGGACCAAGGTGGCGGTCACGAGCGAAAGGGACGACGTCGATTCCGTGGGAGCGTGCGTGGGCATGAAGGGCATACGGATACAATCGATCGTCCGGGAGCTGGAGGGTGAGAAAATCGACGTGGTCGAGTATTTCGAGGACAAGAAGATAATGACCTCCAACGCCCTCACGCCCTCCAGGGTCATCGAGATCGTGGAAAAGTCGGACGGGGGGGTCATCGCGGTGGTTGACAACGACCAGAAGCACCTGGCTCTGGGTAGGGCCGGTCACAACGTGAGGCTCGCGTCCAAGCTCTGCGGCTTCGACATCGACATCAAGACCGAAGATCAGTACCGCGACTTCCTGGCGTCGAGCGAGTCCCGCGCCATCGTTGAGCAGCTGTTCTCGCGTACGGAAGATAACGAGACCCCGCTCTCCGAGCTGCCCGGGCTTGAGCCGCGTATCATCAAGCTTCTCGAAAACGGCGGCGTGTTCTCGGTCGAGGACCTGGTGGAAAAATCCGTGGAAGAACTCATGGCGATCGACGGAATCGGCGAAAAGACCGCCAAGAAAATCCTCGAAATCATCGAGGAAAGCGTCGATTTCGAGGATTACGAGGAAGAATCATCGGAAGGAAGCGCCGATGAAGGGAGTGCCGAACCCGAGCAGGCCGGGGAACCCGAGAAACAGGAGGAACAGACCGAACCGACCGGGCAGGACACCGGCCAATGAGGCCGTTGCCCCTGAAGCCGGAGGCGCGGAAAGGGCGGCCGCATATTGAAGACGAGTAAAGGAAGTTTTACGAATACATGAAAGCCATTGAAATATCGAGAAAAAACCACATCTCCATGGAAGACATGATCAAGGTATGCATGGAGCTTGAAATCAACTGCGAAGGCGACGATGCGGACCTCCAGCAGAAGGACATCTTTTTAATAGAGAAGAAGATAGAAGCGATAAAAAAAAGAAAGGCCCACGAAATCGAAGAGAGCAAGAAGGGAAAGAAAATCAAGCTCAAGCGAAGGGTCCAGGTGCACAAGGAGGGGAAAGAAGCCGCCGGGGAAACCGCCGGAACCAAGAAAACCCCCGCACGGAAGAAAGCCGGCGAGGCGCCCACGCGTGCAGCCGCGCAAACCCGCACGCAACCCGCAAGGCCCCCGAGGACGGGAAGGCCCGCGCAGGCAAAGGGCCCGGTAAGGCCCGGCGCGCCGCACAGGGACGCCAAGGCCGCCCCCGGCGCGAAGCCGGCGCCAGCGGCTGAGGGGAAAGACAAAAAAAGAAAAAAGACCAAGGAAAAGGACAAAAAGAAGTACAAAAGAGAGCAGGCCGAAAAGGAAATTATACTTAAAAAGAGGCACGCCGAAGAGAAAAAAAGGGAGGCGGCCGCCCCGGAGGAGATCCACATCACCGAGAGCGTATCGATCGGCGACCTGGCGAAAAAACTGAACATCAAGGCGAACGAGGTGATCGCCAAGCTTATGAATCTTGGCGTAATGGCCACGATCAACCAGGTGATCGACGCCGAAACCGCCGAGATCCTCGCGGGTGAATACGGCACCAGCGTCAGGGTCGTGTCGCTCTACGACGAAACGGTCATCAAGCAGACCGAAGAGAACCGCCCCGAGGACCGACTGCCCCGGCCGCCGGTCGTGACCGTCATGGGCCACGTCGACCACGGAAAGACGAAGCTTCTGGACGCAATCCGGAAGACCAACATCATGGACCAGGAGCACGGCGGCATCACGCAGCACATCGGCGCGTACAGCGTGAAGATCGGCGAGAAAAAAATCACCTTCCTGGACACCCCGGGGCACGAGGCCTTTACCACCATGCGCGCGCGCGGCGCCAGGGTGACTGATATCGTCATCCTCATGGTCGCGGCCAATGACGGCGTGATGCCGCAGACCATCGAGGCGATCAACCACGCCAAGGACGCCAAGGTCCCGATCATCGTGGCGATCAACAAGATCGACCTTCCGGACGCGAACCCGGACAAGGTAAGAAACGAGCTCACGAAATACGACCTGATACCGGAGGAGTGGGGCGGGCACACCCTGTATGCGCAGATCAGCGCAAAATTCGGCACCAATATCGAGGCGTTGCTCGAGCTCATTCTCATCCAGGCGGAAATACTCGAGCTCAAGGCCAACCCGAAGGTCATGGCGCGGGGCACGGTGATCGAATCGAGGCTCGATCCGGGCAGGGGCGCGGTGTCCACGGTCCTTATCCAGAGCGGCACCCTGCACGTGGGCGACCCGTTCGTCATCGGCGTGTTTTCAGGCAAGGTCCGCGCCATGTTCGACGACCTCGGCAGGCCGATCGAAAAAGCGGAGCCCTCGACCCCGGTTGAGGTCCTCGGGATATCCGGGGTGCCGTCGGCGGGCGACCCGTTCGAGGGTGTCGATTCCGAGAAGAACGCGAAGCAATTTTCCCAGAAGCGCCTCGAGTACAAGCGGGTCGAATCCGCGAAGAAGGTGCGCAAGGTCACCCTCGAGTCCCTTAACGAGATGATCCGCGAGGGAGAGGTGCAGGAGCTCAGGATCATCGTAAAGGCGGACGTCGACGGCTCGTGCCAGGCCCTCAGGGAATCGTTGGAGAAGCTTTCCACCGGAGATATACGGGTGAAGGTGATCCACGTCGGCACCGGGGGGATCAACGAGTCGGACGTGATGCTCGCCTCCGCGTCAAACGCGGTCATCATCGGCTACCACGTGCGGCCCACGGGCAGGGTTTCCGAGATCGCGGAGCGTGAAAACGTGTCGATCAAATTTTACAATGTCATCTTCGAGGCCACCGACTCAGTGAAGGCCGCCATGGAGGGAATGCTCACGCCCGAAATCAAGGAAGAGGTCACCGGATCCGGCGACGTGAAGCAGATATTCAGGATATCAAAGGTCGGGACCGTAGCGGGCGCGATTCTGAATTCAGGCAGGATCGAACGAAGCTGCAAGGTCAGGCTCATCAGGGGCGGGTTTGTGGCGTTCGACGGCGCGCTGAGGTCCCTCAAGCGCTACAAGGACGACGTGTCCGAGGTGGCCGCAGGCCAGGAGTTCGGATTCAGCCTGGAGGGGTTCAACGATATCAAGGAAGGCGACTCGTTTGAGGCCTATAAATTGGTCGAGATCGCCAAGACTATGGGGTAGATTCAGCTTCCATGGCTGCCTGATATCCCCCCTAAATCCCCGATGGGGGACTCGCCTTTCTTCCCTGAGGGTGGGGTTTTTAGACTGACCTGGACACTGTATATTTTCATCATGAGCCATAGAAAAGAAAAACTGGAAGAACAGATCAGAAGAATCGTCTCCGAGCTGCTTATCAAGGAAATCAAAGACCCGCGGATCGGATTCGCGACCATAACCGGGGTCAAGCTCTCCAGGGACTACTCCCAGGCCGCAATAGGAGTATCCGTTTTGGGGAACGCGAAGGACCTGAGAAAAACCATGGAAGGCCTGGAGTCGGCGACCCCCTTCATACAATACCGGACGGGCAAAAGCCTTCAAATCAGGGTCGTGCCGAAAATAAAATTTTTCCCGGATTCCTCCATCGCCGAAGGAGTGCGAATGGTGCACCTTTTAGACACCCTCGAGCAATCAGAACGCACGCACAAAGACGAAGACGGTGGCACTGACGACTGACACCCAAAAGCACGCCGGGCTGAAATCCCCTGCCGGAGACTTATTGAATTCGGTGCTCCTCATCGACAAGCCGGAGGGGAAAACCTCGCACGAGACCGCGACTGAGGTGAAGAGGCTGATCCGCGCGGAAAAGATCGGCCATTCAGGAACACTGGACAGGTTTGCCTCCGGCCTTCTCATCCTGTGCACCGGCCGGGCGACGAAGATCGCCCGGTTTCTTCTCGAGGACGATAAGACCTACACCGGAACCATGAGGCTCGGCGTGAGCACGGACACGCACGACCGCGAGGGCGCGGTCGTGGATGAAAAGCCTACGAATGCCGTCGTCGCGGAAGATATCCTGGAGGCGGCCGCCAGATTCAAGGGGGAGCTGGTGCAGGTGCCGCCGCGCTTTTCAGCGCTCAAGATACGGGGGGAAAGGGCTTCAGACAGGGCCCGCCGCGGGGAGAATGTGAAGCTGGCGGGCCGCAGGGTGACCGTTTACGATTTCCGGGTCCTCGGCATCGATCCGGCGCGCGCGCATTTCGAATTTCAGGTGCGATGCTCAAAGGGGACCTATATCAGGTCGATCGCGCGGGACATGGGAGGTATGCTGGGCACCGGCGCGCATCTCGCAAGCCTGCGGAGAACGGGCGCAGGAATCTTTAGTATAGACCAGGCCGCCACCATGCCGGCCCTCGATCTGTATCTGAGCGGCGCCCCGGTCGACACCGGCTTTATCGTAAGGCCGATTGACGCGCTTGCCAATTACGGCATGGTCGTCGTCTCGAACAGCTGCCGGAACCGCATACTGAACGGGACCTTTTTCGGAAGGGAGGGGGCGGTAAAAATCATAGATAAAGGGAAAAAATTGTTTATAATCGCGGACGAAGACCAAAATCTTATTGCAATTGCGGACATGAACATCGAAAAATGGCAGATAAAATATTTGAATGTCTTTAAGGCTGATAATTAGAAAGGATTTGCCGTAAAACTGTAATAATATTCCGACATTTTTCACCGCCGCCGCAGGCGGCGGGGGAAAATGTCGATTATAATTTTAGTTTTGCAGCGAATCCGAAGAATAACTCGGAGGATATACCGAAATATGGATCAAAAACGCGAAATCATCGAGAAGTACAAAACCCACGAGAAGGATACGGGCTCGCCCGAGGTGCAGATCGCCCTCCTTTCCGAGCGTATCAACCATCTGACCGAGCATTTCAAGGTGCATGCAAAAGATTTTCATTCAAGGCGGGGGCTCCTGAAGCTGGTCGGACAAAGGCGGAGGCTTCTCGATTATCTGAAAAAAAAGGATCTTGAGCGCTACCGCGGCCTGATCAAGGAATTGGGCATACGGAGATAGCGACGATCCGAATTTTCAGCGCCATCGAAGATGTGCGGAGCGGCATTGCCATGGAACCGGGGTATCCGGAATATAGAAGCCAGGCGTTGCGACAACCGCTCAGAAGCTCCGGCTTCCGGCCCGGGGTTGCGGTAACACCCGACTTCTAAATTCTGTCCGGTTCTTCCGCCGACATCCATGGCGTAAACATCAACAAAGAGGTGCTACACATGTCTATAGAATGCAGCGTGGACGTTGGGCGGGAGAAGCTTCATTTCAACACGGGCTATCTCGCCAAGCAGGCTGACGGCGCGGTCGCGGTCTCGTACGGCGAGGTGATCGTGTTCGCATCAGCGGTCGCATCGCGGGATATCAAGGAGGGACAGGATTTTTTCCCCCTCACGGTCGACTACCGCGAGAAATCGTACGCCGCCGGCAAGATACCCGGCGGTTTCATCAAGCGCGAATCGCGGCCGAACGACAAGGAGGTGCTGACGAGCAGGCTCACGGACAGGCCGCTCCGGCCCCTATTCCCTAAAGACTTCATCAACGAAGTGCAGATAATCATTTACGTATTGTCCGCTGACCGGATAAACCAGCATGATATCCTGTCGATAAACGCCGCCTCGGCGGCGCTTTCCATATCCGGCATCCCATTCAACGGTCCGGTCGGTGCGGTGCGCGTTGGTCGCGGCGGCGGCGAATGGATCGTGAACCCCACGTTCGCGCAGTCCGCCGCGAGCGACTTGGACCTCGTGGTCGCGGGGACCAAAACCGCGGTCACTATGATCGAGGGATCGGCGAAAAACGTGTCGGAGAGCGACATGATAGGAGCGGTGGAATTCGCCCATCAGCACATAAAAAGGATCTGCGAGACGCAGGAAGAGCTGACGAAGTCGGTCGACAAGCCCCGGATGAAATACAGGCCCTCCACGCCCGATGAGAAGCTGAGGGAGGAGCTCAGGAAGCGTTACCAGGGCGGCATTGAGGAGCTGTCGATCCTAACGGACAAAAAAAAGCGGGAAGCCGCGATGAGAGGCATTATCGAAAAGGCCGTGGAGGAGCTTTCCGAGCTTTTCCCGGAGACGATAGGACAGACGGCGGGAATGCTCGGCGATATCGACAGGGAAATCGTGCGCGTCCGCATTCTCGACCAGGGCAAAAGGGCGGACGGCCGCGGCGTCGCGGACATCCGCCCCATCGATATCATGGTGGGCATACTCCCGCGCGCGCACGGCTCCGCGGTCTTCACCAGGGGCGAGACACAGAGCCTCGGCATCACGACCTTCGGATCCGTGTCGGACATACAGCGGCTTGACGATATCGAGGGCGAGGGCAAGAAGCGCTTCATGCTCCACTACCACTTCCCCCCCTTCTGCGTGGGAGAGACCGGCCGGCACGGCGGGGTGGGCCGGAGGGAGATCGGGCACGGCATGCTCGCCGAGCGCGCCCTCCAGTACGTCATCCCGGCCGAGGAGGAGTTTCCGTACACCATCAGGCAGGTCTCAGAGGTGCTTGAGTCGAACGGCTCCTCATCCATGGCGTCGGTCTGCTCCGCGTCTCTTTCGCTTTTCAACGCCGGGACCCCTCTCAAGGCGGCGGTGGCGGGCATCGCCATGGGGCTCGTCATGGAGGGAGACCGGTACGCGATCCTCTCCGATATAATCGGACTTGAAGACCACGTGGGGGACATGGATTTCAAGGTGGCCGGCACCGAAACCGGGATCACCGCCTTCCAGATGGACATCAAGATCCAGGGCATCACCCCCCAGATCATGCACGCCGCGCTCGAGCAGGCGAGGGAGGGAAGGCTCCACATCCTGGACGTGATGAAAAAAATCCTGCCCGTACCCGAGAAAGAGCTCTCGCGCTACGCGCCTAAAATGAAGATGATACACATCGATCCCGAGAAGATCGGCGAGGTGATCGGTCCCGGGGGCAAGGTGATCAGGAGGATAATAGAGGAGACCGGCGCGGACATCTCGGTCGAGGATGACGGCTCGGTGACCCTTACCGGCGCGACCCAGGAATCGGTGGAGCGTGCCGAGCAGTACATCCTCGGCCTGACCGAGGAGGTCGAGATCAACAAGATCTACGAGGGAACCGTCAAGCGGATCTTCGATTTCGGGGCGATGGTGGAGATCCTGCCGGGCAAGGAAGGGCTCATCCACATTTCAAAGCTCGATAATCAAAGGGTTAACAAGGTGAGCGACGTCGTGAAGATAGGCGACCGTGTCAAGGTAAAGGTCATTAAAATCGACGACAAGGGAAGGATCGACCTCAGCAAAAAGGACGCCATCTGATCTAAAGGACGGTTGATGGTCTTCAAGCACACACTGGACAACGGATTATCGCTCGTTCTCGAGCCGATCGACGGGGCCGTATCGGTTTCCGTGGGGCTGTGGATTAAATCCGGCTCAAGGCATGAGCTCGACGGCCAGTTCGGATACGCCCATTTCATCGAGCACATGCTCTTCAAGGGCACGAAGAATTACTCTGCCAGGGACATCGCCCGCATCGTCGACCGGGTGGGCGGGCAGCACAACGCCGCGACCAACAGGGAATACACCTGCTTCTATATCAACGTCGTGTCCGACCATCTCGCGCTGGCGGTGCAGCTTCTCGCCGAGATGTACTACGATTCCCTGTTCGACCCGCTCGATCTAGAAAAGGAAAAAAACGTCGTCATGGAGGAGATCCGGATGTACGAGGACACTCCCGACGAGTTCATCCACGACCTGTTTATCGATAGCATGCTCAAAAACCATCCCCTGGGCCATTCGATACTCGGCACCCACGCCAGCATCAGGCGCTCGACCCGCGACAGCCTGGTCGAATTTTACGAGCGCCAGTACGGGAACGACAACGCAATACTGGTGATCGCGGGAAAACTGGAAAAAAACCGCGCCGTGGATCTTTTCGTCGAATACTTTTCGCGGCGCAACGGCGCGGCGAAGCCCGGGCTTCAGGCGCCCGCCGTTCCCACGCGCATCGACTACCGCCATGTCGAGAAGAACCTGGAGCAGATCCATTTCTGCCTGGGCACCGAGGGGATCACCCGGGATGATGATGACCGCTGGGGGCTTTACATCCTGAGCACCGTCCTCGGCGGCAGCATGTCCTCACGTCTCTTTCAGAACATACGAGAAAAAGAGGGGATCAGCTACTCGATCTATTCGTTCCACTCATCCTATTCCGACAACGGGATTTTCGGCATATACTGCGCCACGCTGCCGGAAAACTACGGCCGCGCCGTGGACCTCATCATTGAAGAGTGCAGGAACATCCTGAGGTTCGGCATCACGGACGAGGAGCTGCAGGATGCGAAGGACTTCATGAAGGGAAATCTCGCTCTGAGCCTTGAGAGTGTCGAGGTGCGCATGGGCCAGCTTGCCAAGGACGAGATAACCTTCCAGAGGAGCTTCACCTTTGACGATATCGTCGACCTCATCAACGGAGTGACCCGCGACGATTTCAGCCGAATATGCCGGAGGATCTTCGATAATAAGAAGCTGACCGTGGTGTCCGTCGGTAAATTCGGCCGCAGGAAGGTTCCCAAAAAAAGCATTGCGCTGTAATAATATACCCACGCAGTCCCGGCGTGACGGGACGGGGTATTTGCATAATGTTTTGCGATAAATTTTTCATTGATTAATTTTTTTTACTTTACTTTATATCGAGGTGCTCTATTAATTTTCAAGGTTCTCGTTAGAGGGATTGATAATTAGTGCGCCATAAGCAGCTTTCTGCTGCATTGAAACGTAAAAAAGAAGTAATAAGAGGAGATAAAGTGATCTTAAGAGATAAGGGAGTAATTATAAAATATTCGTCTCTACATCTCTAAATATCTCTTAATCCCCTTTTCTTACTCATAATTTCCCTGAATACTTTATAATTTATAATTTATAAAATATAAACTATTAGGGGAGAATTGCTTATAGCTAACAAGCGGAGCGTGTAACCATGGCCTTGAAAAACGAGGGAATGAACAGCACCATAGGGGAAGGGTCGGTTTTTGAGGGAAAATTTTATATAAGCGGATCGCTTAAAATCGACGGTAAGTTCGAGGGCGAGATCAAGACGGACGAAGAGCTGATGGTCGGAGAATCGGGCAGGGTCAAGACAAACATAACAGCCAAATCAGTGGTCATCGCCGGCACGGTGATCGGAAACATCACCGCACGCGGCGAGGTCAGGCTCCTTGAAACCGGCAAGGTGCTCGGCGACATCACCGCACCGATGATAACCCTCTCAAAGGGCGTAATCGTAAGCGGGAATATCAACATAACCGGCGGAAACAAAAAAGACATCAAAAAAATCGTAGAGGAAGCCTATAACGGCACGGGCTCCCCAGCCGGCGCGGACACGACAGAAATCCGGACCATCGCCTCGAGGTGAGGCCCTTTTTCAATTTAGCACGACAAGGCAATCAACATTCCGGCGCAAGCCGGGATATCGATAAACAATTAAACAAATTCGGCGGAACCGCCGACCAATTTATATAGATATTCGATATCCCTTTGTACGGCATGAAGAAGATATTTTCAAAAACGTTCAAATTCAGCAGGTTTACGATCTCTCTGTTCACCGACGAGATCATGCTGGTATTCATCGGCGATAAAAAAATATATATCAAAAACATACGCCTGAAGCTGCCGTTTGCCGGCTCTTCCCGCCAGAGACAGCCGAGAATAAAGATCGACCGGTATACGGTGCCTGGAGTGGTTTTACCGCGCCGTAGCCCGGTCCGCCCGCCAAAAAAAAGACGGGCCCTCGCACTGGCGATCGCCATATTTTCAATCGGCTATGTGTATTCCCTCCCCACATACAAACAGAAGAGCCCTGCTGCAACCGACGATGAAACAATCAAAAACGACCTGCTCCTTTCAAAGCAGACGGATTATTCGACTCCGGATAAGTACCAGAAGCTCGTCATACACGAGCATACGGTGGTAAGCGGCGAATATCTGGGGAAAATCGCAAAGCAATACGGGGTATCGGTTGAGACGATCTGCGGCACGAACAATATTCATCCTGACGGGATTCTGGACATTGGGAAAGTGCTCAAGATACCGAACAAGGACGGCATTTTGTATACCATGCGCAAGGGAAACGACCTTGCCTCAATCGCAAAAAAATACAAGGTCTCCCTGAAAAAAATCATCGAGGAGAACGACCTTAATAATCCCGACTTCATCGCAGCCAACACCATCCTGTTCATTCCTGACGCAAAACCGCTCAACCTGTTTTCGGGCTTCCTGTGGCCGTCCCCTCTCAGGTCCGTTACCTGCGGATACGGGTGGAGGAGAAACCCCTTTGACCCGGGCCACAGCGAATTTCACCCGGGCCTTGACATCAGATGCAACTATCACTGGATCAGGGCCTCTAAATACGGCAAAGTCACCTATACCGGCTGGCTGGGCGGATACGGAAAAACCGTGGTCCTCGCACACCCGGGTGGTTGGAAGACACTGTACGCGCATCTCTCCCGCATTATCGTAAGGCCGGGCCAGTACGTCAAACAGGGACAGACGATCGCCAGAGGAGGCAACACGGGCCGTTCCACCGGGCCCCATCTCCACTTCGAGATATTGAGGAACGGCAAAAATATCAATCCCTATATTTATTTCAGAAGAAACCGGCATTAGCCGCGCGTTTAAAACAAATACCGGGCGGAAAGGTGAACCACCCCTTCCCTTCATTCAATGCAATAGCCGGCACCCGGCTTCAAAAAATGAATTGACTCATTTCAACTCCAACGTTCCTGTAACACATCACTCGACTTAGGTAATGCCTTTGCTCCCTCCCCCTAAATGGGGGAGGAACAATCTCCTTAATCGAGGGTACCTAATAATCGCATCTGTCATTAATCGGAGCCATGCACATGCTTAAGGACGCCAACTTTTTGTGCGAGCTGGGCACAGAGGAAATACCGGCAGGCTACCTGCCGCCCGCGATTGATGCTGCGAAAAAGCTTTTGATCGACGACCTTGCGGAGCACAGGATAGATGTAGACGGCGTCGAGGTTTACGCGACGCCGCGGAGGATCGCGGTGATGGCGTCGGGCATGGCCACGGCCCAGAGGGAGGAGACCACGGAGATCAAGGGGCCGCCGATAAAGGCGGCGTACGGCAAAGACGGCTCGCCGACAAAAGCCCTGGAAGGTTTCCTCAATGGGAACGGAATCACGAGCGACGACCTGATCACCAGGGATACGGAAAAAGGCGCCTACCTTTTCGCCAGGAAAAAGCTCGGGGTGAAAAACACCGCAGATCTCCTGCCCGGCATCATCGGAGGCCTTATCGCCCGGATCCCTTTTCCAAAAAGGATGCGATGGGGCGACGGGGAGGTCACCTTCCCCAGGCCCATCAGGTATTTCCTCTTCCTGTTCAATGACCGGGTTATCCCCTTTTCGATCGAAGGGGTCGCATCTTCAAAAAAGACCAGGGGCCACTACATCCAGCACAACCGCATGGTCGAAGTGCCCTCGATACGGGAGTATGAAGGTATACTCAAGGAAAACGGAGTCATCGTAAGCCAGAGCGAAAGAAAGGAAGCCATCCGCCGCGGGCTTCAAGAAGCGGCGCGCGCGGCTTCCGGCGCCCTCCTCGAGGACGAGGAGCTCCTCGACACGGTGACGTACCTCGTCGAAAACCCGAGCGTGTGCGTATGCCGATTCGACCGCGGCTTCCTCAAGCTTCCCGAAATCATACTCATCGCGGAAATGCGCGAGCACCAGAAATACTTTTCGGTCATCGGCGGGGACGGCAGGCTGACGAACGGTTTCCTCGTCGTTTCCAACAACCCGCCCACCACCCATGTCGCGGCCGGAAACGAGAGGGTCATCGCCGCGCGTTTCAATGACGCGAGGTTCTTTTACGACGAGGACCGGAAGGTAAAGCTCGCCGACCGGGTCGAGTCCCTCAAAAATGTCCTCTTCCACAAGGAGCTCGGCTCGATCCACGACAAGGTTTCGAGGATGCATGACATCGCGGATTTCATAATCCGGCGCCTGGATCTGGACGACGCGGCCGGGGCAAAAATTCAGAGGGCGATATCCCTGTGCAAGGCAGATCTCGTCACCTCCATAGTGTTCGAATTCCCCTCGCTGCAGGGCAGGATCGGCAGAATCTATGCGCTCGAGGACGGGGAGGACGCTGAGGTTGCCGACGCTATCGAGGACCATTACAAGCCGCGCTTCAGCGGAGACCCGCTTCCCGTCTCCATGATCTCCATCGTCGTGTCACTCTCAGAAAAGACGGACAATATGTTCGGCTCCTTTTCGGTGGGGAATGTCCCGAAGGGTTCCGCCGACCCCTACGCCCTGCGCCGGCAGGCCAATGCGATCGTCGAGATTCTGATCAGGAACGATATCAATTTCGATTTTAAAGAGCTCCTGGAAGCGGTCTCGAAAAATTACAAAAAAGGCGCCTCCATCGTGGAGCAAATACTCCAGTTCACCGCGGCGAGGGCCAAGACAATTTTTTCGGAAAGCGGCTTCTCCCATGATGAGATCGAGGCCTGCCTCTCGACCGGTTCGAGCGATTACCTGGAGCTTTTCAGGCGCGCCAAGAGCGTGCATGAGTTCCGAAAAAATGAAAATTTTTCCCGGATGCTTTTAAGCTTCAAGCGCATGAACAACATAGTGTCCGCGTTCAGGAAGGAGCACGGGGACCGCCGCCTCTCCTTCGATCCGGCCCTGCTCAAGCACGATGAGGAAAGGGAGCTGTATGATTTTTTTATGTCAAAAAGCGAAACGATCGGGGGGCTCATATCCTCAAGCAATTACCTCGAACTCTTCGAGCTCTTGATCGAGGCCAAGCCCGTCATAGACAGGTTTTTTGACAAGGTCCTGGTCATGGAAAAGGACACGAGGCTCCGAGACAACAGGCTCTATGTCCTGGAGAGCATCCTGAAAAACTTTACAAGGCTCATGGATTTCTCGAGAATCGAGGACCGCTGACCCGCCCGGTACGGCCGAAGCAATCATGTTTTACTATTACGAAAATACAAGTCCCGGCTCCGGTATAAGAAAGTTCCTTTATGAAAAGATATATACCTATTGCTATTACCACCTTTTCTTCAAAAAAAAATTCTCGCATATCGGATCCGCGCCCACGGTCTGGGGCATCCGCAACATCGTCGTATTCGGGCCCAACATCAGCATCGGCGGCCACGTGGTGTTCATAGGAGGCGACGGCCACAAAACCAACCTTTCATCCATCCGGACCGGGACGCGTGAAGGCAGGATCGACATCGGCGACCACGTGCTCATCATGAACGGGGTGCGGATAAGCTCGGCCTCGTCCGTCACCATCGCCGATTCATGCATGCTGGCGAACAACTGCTACCTCAACGACTCAGACTGGCACGACATCCACGACAGGTCGAGCATGCCCGGGGCGAGCGCTCCCATCGTGCTTGAGCGCGGGGCCTGGATCGGCGACTCGGCGATCGTGTGCAAGGGTGTCAGGATCGGGGAGAACTCGATCATCGGCGCGGGCTCGGTGGTCACCAGGAACGTGCCCGCCAACGTCATCGCCGCCGGCAATCCGGCAAGGGTGGTCAAGAGGCTCGACCCTAAAAAGATCGTCCTCCTGGGAGACTGGTACAAGGCCGAAGCAGTGAAGGGGCCAAACGCCGGCGGGGCTCTGAGGCAATGAAGATATGCCTCCTGTCGTACCGCGCCAACCCCTATTCCGGAGGGCAGGGGATATACCTCAAGTACGTGGCCGAGGAGATGGCGCGCCAGGGTCACCAGGTGCACGCGGTAACGGGACCGCCCCACCCGCTTCGCATGAAGGGGGTTACGCTTCACGCGCTGCCGAACAATTGCTACTACGGCCGCACGGGCGCGGACGTCATCGACGGACGCAACCCCTTCGGTATCTTTGCGCCGCTTGATTTCTACGAGTACTGCGCCACCAGGCTCGGCGCATTTCCCGAGATCAGCACCTTTTCCCTGCGCGCGTTTTATTTTCTACGAGGGCTCCATGCATCGCATGGATTCGACGTCATTCACGACAACCAGTCCCTGAGCTACGGGCTCCTTTTGATGAAGCAGCTCGGCGTTCCGGTGATCGCCACCATCCATCATCCTCTCTCAATCGACCTTGCGAACACCCTCGAACGCGCCCCCTCGTTCAAAAAAAAGCTCAAGACCGTGATGTTCTATCCCACCATGATGCAGGCCTTCGTGTCCAAACGGCTCGATCACGTGATCGCCGTGTCCCAAAGCGCTAAGGCGATGATACGCCGCGACTTCGGCGTGCCCTCATCCAGGGTGACCGTGGTCTACAACGGCATCGACCGGGAGATATTCCGTCCCCTTGCGCGCGTGCGGAAGAAGAGGGGAAAAATCATATTCGTGGGAAACATCGAGGACGGGAAAAAGGGGTTCGTGTATCTCTTGAAGGCCCTCCCCCGCATCGACCGTTCGGCCCGGCTTACGGTGGTGGACGGAGGGGCCCCGCACCGGAATATCACCGGCCGGCTCGTCGAAAGGCTCGGGCTCGGCGGCAGGGTCGAGTTCACCGGAAAGACCTCAACCGAGGAGCTCGTGCGCCATTACAGCGAGTCCGAGATCGCGGTCGTCCCGTCGGTGTATGAAGGCTTCGGCCTGCCCGCGGCCGAGGCGATGTCGTGCGGGGTGCCGGTGATCGCAAGCGACGGCGGCGCGCTCCCGGAGGTGGTGGGGGACGCGGGCCTCGTGGTAAAGGCCAGGGACGAGGCGGCGATCGCCGCCTCGGTCAACGAGCTCCTCGCCGACCCGAAAAGGCTCGATGAATTGGGGCGACGGGGAATCGAGCGGGTAGAGGAGCATTTTAACTGGAAAAAGGCGGTCGGGGAGATGATCCAAGTTTACAAAAGATTCGTGAAATGAGGTTATTATTCCCCCGCCTCGAGCACGATCTGCGCCACGTCCATGACCCTCAGCTGTTCCTCCAATCCCTCGTCCTTGACGGCGTCATCCAGCATTTTTTTACAAATCGGGCACGCCACCGCGATGACCTCCGCGCCGCGCTCACGCGCCTCCCTGATGCGCACTCTGCTCGAGCTCCCTTCTCCCGAACCGAGCATGTCGGTGAAATAATTCCCGCCGCCGCCCCCGCAGCAGAGCGCGCTGCTCCCGCTCCGGTCCATCTCGATGTAGTCGAGCCCGGGCACGGATTGAAGCACGTGCCTCGGCTCCAGGTACACGCCGTTCCACCTGCCCAGGTAGCATGGATCGTGATAGGTCACCCTATGTTTGAACGAGCCGCGCGGCGGCGTGCGGGTGATGATCTCGTTTAAAAGCTGGGTGTAATGGGAGACCTCAAACGCCCCCCCCATCTGGGGATAGTCGTTTTTCATCGCATTAAAAGCATGGGGGGAAAGGGCGACGATCCTGGTTACGCCCGATTGCTTGAATTGCTCAATATTGGCCGCGGCCAGGTGCTCGCTCAACGCCTGCTCGCCCAAGGCCTTCACGTCGTTTCCGTCGCTCGTCTCATGTTCGCCGAGAATACCGAAAGAAACGCCGGCGTTCCCCATCAGCGCGACGACGGCGCGAGTCATCTGTATCGCGGTTTCATCGAAGGAGCCCACGTCCCCCACGTACAAGAGATAATCGTGCTTATCATACAGCGGCACATCCAGGCCTTTCGCCCAGTCGCCCCGCTCGGACTGGGGTCTTTTAAAGGGATTGCCCCTGTTGTATATTTCGGTCAGGTAGTTCCTGATCGAGGGAGGAAGCTTGCCCGTGTTTACGATCTCCTCCCTCGCCGCGATCATTATATCCACGAGGCGGTCTTTTATCCCCGGAATGCCGCACGCCTCCACGCAGTTTTTGCACGTGGCGCAGGAAAAAAGTATCTCCTTGAACCGGTTGCCCGCCTCCATCTCGCCGAGCAGCCACGCCCGCAGAAGCCAGAGTCTTCCTCCCGGCGAATAGGTCTCGAACCGGTATTTCAGGTACGACGGGCAGTTTATGTCCATAAAGTTCACCGGCAGCTTGCACCATCCGCACCTGAAGCACCTGTGCAACAGCTCTTCGTATTTCATTCGGCCACCTCCCAATTCCCCGGATTCATAATGCCCCTGGGATCGATCACGGACCGGAGACGGTTCATCAGCTGAAACGTGTTCGGATCCATGTGCCTGATGATCTCCTTCTGCGCAGGCGCCTCGGCCTTCCACGGAATGCCGCCCGCTTCCAGGACCATCCTGTTGGTTTCATGCAGCGCGTTCCGAGCCAGATCCACCTCCGCGTCGGCCGCCCTGTTGAAGGTATAGGTGTAGGAAAACATCATGCTGTGCCCGCCGATGATCCTCGCGGTCATGTAATTGTTGACGCTGAACTTTTGCGAGATGGCGACCCCGATGCCGTACGCCCTGGCAAAGAGACCGATCGGCATGATGGCACCCACGTATTCGAATCCGCCCCCCTTCTTTTCGTCGGCGATCTGGGTGGGCTGCGGATTGGGGGCCTTCAGCAGGTCGGTTTTGGCCGAGGGAGGCAGGGGCGCGAACCCGCCGGTTTTTTCATCGATGTATTTCCTCACCGAGGCGCGGATAAGGTTTCTCTTCCACGTGAGCTCCTCCTTCGTATCCGCCCCGTAATTGATCAGGACGATGGGGAACATCTGGGCCCTGCCGATGATATGGCTCGCGCTCACCGTGATGTCCTCGGCAAGCTGCGTGCCCGTCAGCCGGTATATGATATCGACGATGGCCTCAACGTCCCCGGTAATGAACACCCGCGCGTCATTGAAGGGATGGTCGGGGAAAAGCTTGATCGAAAGCTTTGTCACGATCCCCGTGGTTCCGGCCCAGCCGATGAAGAGTCCCGACAGGTCCGGCAGCGGCGCGCGGGAAAACCAGTAGGGGGACGCGGAGCATGATCCGGTCTTCACGATCTCACCCGTGGGGAGCACGGCCTCCAGCCCGTTCAGCATCTCGGAGTGGAACCCGCCGATCTGCGAAAGGTGGCCCGAGCCGTGTATGAGCACGTTTCCGCCTATAGTGGCGATCGGCGGCGCGTCGGGAAGCGAGTGCTTGAGCCCCGGATGGTGCCTTTTGAGATACGACTTGAGGATTCCCTGAGATAAGCCGGCCTCCACCAGCGCATACCGGCTCGCCGTGTTCACCTCAAGGACTTTGTTCATCCTTTTCATGTCGAGCACGATCCCGCCCTTGAGCGGCCTGGTCAGCCCGGAAAGGACAAGCCCTCCGCCCATGGGCACGACCGGCACCTTCTCCCTGTTGGCGAGGAGCACGATCTTTTGCACCTCTTCCGCGTTGCCGGGCATCGCCACGTAATCCGGAAAAGCGGGAAGCATGGTCCCCATGTCGCGGGAATAGATGAAAAGCTCCTCCGGCTCGGCTGATACGAATTTGGTGCCTACGATCTCCTTAAGCTCGTTGACTATTTTTTCCATAACACTACCCCCCGCGGACCTATTCACCCAGCGCGACATGGCAGAGCTCGCTCATCATAATGGGAGCGATGCCGCGCTCGGCAACATGGTCCTTCATGGTATAGAAACAGGCGGGACAATTAAACACGCAGTACTTCGCCCCCGCCGCCTCCATATCGTCGATGTTTTTTTTCAACAGGTCATCGGCCAGCTCGTCCTTCTGCTGCGCCTGAATGGTGCCCGTGCAGCAGAGCGCGTTTTCCCTGTCGTACTCGCGCTTCACCCGGTCCGCGCCGATCCTCTCGAATATATCGTCGACCCAGTGCTGGGTCTCGGGTATGAGCCGGTTCGAGCAGGGGCGCTGGTAGGCGACCTTTGCATTAAGCGGGCGTATCCGGTCCTTCAGCTCGTCCAGCCTGCTGGTCAGGTATTCGAACAGGTGGACCGGCTTGAAGGGAACCTCGATGCCGTAGGCCGGCGCGAGATGGGTGTAGGTCCCGTAGCATTCGTCGTGAAAGCAGATGAATTCGTCGACGCCGCTCTCATCGAGGTAATATTTACGGATGTTGTCAATTATAAGGGGAAGGCGCTCGCGGATCGACGAGCTCTTGGCGAAGTGGAGCCACATGATGTTGCAGAATACGTCGTACCCGCCGAACGCGGACGCCCCCTCGAAGAGCCTGCCGCGGATCGTGCCCTGCAGCAAGGGAAAGGCGCACATGTTCACCACGGGAGCCTTGAATTTCTGCGGCTTGATCCTTCCCCTGGGCCTCATGACGGCGAGCTGCTGCTCGGTCAGGGGGATGGGTACGGGCCACGTCTGTTTTTCCTCCTGGCGCTCCACTATCTTGTAAAAGGGATGGTTCCCGTTGGGGCAGTATTCCTCGCACGCGTAGCAGGTCGCGCAATCCGCAAGAACGCGTGAGTCTTCCCCCCTGACGAGCTTTCCCCACTCGTTCCTGGCCTGGTCCTTATCCATGTCCATGTACTGGCATCTCATCATGCAATCTATCGTTTTGCACTTTTCGCAGATTGTTTCATTGAATTTCAATGTATACATATGCATGCTCCTTTATTTGCAGGCGATCTATTTTTTCCTTTCCTGCTCCTCGAGAATAATGCTCGTCGCCATCCTCGCCGTCTCGCCGACCAGCGTCGAGCATTTCTCCATCATGCCCGCCTTGGCGGCCGCTTCAAGCTCGTCGGGGTCGTAGAGGTTGAAAAATCTGCCGAACGTCGATTTCTGGATATCCGCGCACCGCGCGGTCCCGTACTTCTCGACAAACCGGTCGTGCAGCTTCTTCGCAAGAAGATTGGCCTTCACCAGCTTCCTCATGTCTCCGAAGTCCTTTTTCTCCCTTCCGAAGATATAGCTGATGGCCATGGCCCCGCCCGACAGTGCCCCGCAGTGGCCGTCGCCGGTCAATCCTACCCCGTCGGCCAGGCCGGTGCCCGCCTTGAACACGTCGTCATTCTCAATCCCAAGCGCGTCGAATACGCCCGCGATCGTGCATTGGGGGCACCCCCCTCCACGCATTTCATACTTTTTCGCGTTTTCAAACGCGATGCTTAATTTTTCTTCAGTTGATTGTTCCATTACAAGCTCCTTTCATAACGGTGTCACGGCTCACGCCTTCTCCATGGCGTCCATTATCAGCTCGCCCGCAAAGCGCGCCGCCTTTCCGGCGGGCATCCTGCATTTCCTGGCGGCATCCGACTTGACGAATTCATTCAGGTCGTTTGAATCGCCGAGGTCGAAGCTCCTCCCGAAAATGCGATGCTGGACATCGCGGCAGTTGCAGCCGCCGAATTCCTTCTCGAATCGCCCGCATAGCTTCCTGGCCGCCCTGACGGCGCGCTGCAGGGATTCAACATCGTCATGTTTCTCCCTGCCCAGGGCCATGCCAAGGGCCATAAGCGCCCCGATGACCGCGCCGCATGTTTCTCCTCTGAGCGCGATTCCGGGCATGACGGTCGCGGCCTTAAGCGTCTGGGCGTCGCCCAGCCGGAACTCTTCCTGCAACGCCAGCAATGTTCCCTGCGCGCAGCTGCCGAAGAGCTCCTCGTAATCGCCCGCGCTTTGTTCAAGGCGCTTCAGCCTTTCTTCCCTTGTCAACTCATTATTCATGGGTTTGTTGGCTGTCCCCCATATGTAAAAGATTCAACAGCAGATCGAAGTACTTTTTTCTGTGCTCTTCAAGCTCGGCAGTGTTCCCGTTATCGGCCTTGAGAAGGCAAAGCTGCTGAAAGTAGTAGTTCATTGCGGCGTTGAGCAGCGCGGATACGGTCTCGGGATCATGCGTGCCGAGCAGGCCCGTTTTCTGGATACTCCTGATGTGTTTCGTGCAGCTGTCCCTGTTTTCATCGAAATACCACTCCCGGTAAAACCGGCGGGCCTTGGGATTGCGCAGCATCTCGATCCACAGGATCCTGGTTATCGCCTCCATTCTCGGTTCCGAGAGTATTTGATTGCGGATTCTGAACGATTCCTTGAATTTATCCCTCATACGATCAAAGGACCAATCCTGAACCGGCTCACCCTGAGGTTTGGTCTTGCTTATTTCGGTTTTATAGTATTCGAAAATCGCGTCCAGAATCGCTTCCTTGCTCGGAAAGTGATTGTACAGGGAGCTCGTTTTAATTCCGGTAGCGCGTGCGATCTCCCTGATGGAAGTCTCATAAAAGCCCTTTTGTGAAAACAGATTGATGCTTGCATCAAGTATCTTTTCCTTTGTGCTTATCTGTTTATCCATTCAAAGGTTCTGTCGTCATGGATTTATATTTTATTGAGTATCAACCCGAACGGCTCTGACAGGCCATCATCTAAACTAACGATCGATAGTTTGTCAAGTTTTTTTGCAAGGCGACAGTTGAATAATGCCTTGCAAAAATGGAACGCGCGCCCGCGAAGCCCGAAGACCGTATTTCCACACACAGCGAGCCAATATTATCGCGCGTTTATTTTGATAAAAGCGGCCGCATCGGTTTAATATGCCTTTGGATTCACATCAATGTGCCAATCCAAAGGGCCGAGATTACAATGACGCCACGCGCCGGTTGGAAATTATAGGGAATAGAATCCCTTCCCTTCCCCGGCCAGCTTGGCCAGCAACGGTGAAGGTTCCCAGAATTCGGCTCCGACCATATCTCTGTATTTCAATACGGCATCGTAAACCGTTTTGAGACCGATCTTATCGGCGTAAAACATCGGGCCGCCCAGATATACGGGAAATCCGTATCCGTAAATCCAGACAATGTCAACATCCAGCGGACGGGCGGCAATTCCTACATCCAGAATTTTCGCTCCTTCATTGATCATGGAAAAAATGGCGCGCTCAATAATTTCCTGATCGCTGATGACGCGCCGGGCTATGCCCCGCTCCTCAGAGTGCTTGATGATTAATTCATCGATCAGAGGATCGGGAGCCGGGGTGCGCTTGTCATCATACTTGTAGAAGCCGGCTCCGGTCTTCTGTCCGTAGCGTCCCATTTCGCAAATTTTATCCAGAATATTGTTGGCCTTTTCCCTGTCGGTGAGCTGGTCGAATTTGGCTTTGCGGTTGCGCCAGCCGATATCCAGACCGGCCATATCGCCCATGGCATAAGGTCCCATGGGGAAGCCGAAATCATAGATGACCTTGTCGATTTGCTGGGGTAATGCGCCTTCTTCCAGCATAAAACCGCATTCACGCGTGCGCTTGGCCAGCATGCGGTTGCCGACAAATCCGTCGCAGACGCCGACCAGCACCGGGACTTTGCCGATTTTTTTCCCTGTTTTCATCGCAGTGGCGTAGACTTCAGGTGATGTCTTTGCACCCCGTACGTTTTCCAGAAGCTTCATGACATTTGCGGGGCTGAAAAAATGCATGCCCATGACGTCCTGCGGTCTTTTGGTGGATGCCGCGATTTCGTCGATATTGAGATAAGATGTGTTGGAGGCGAGAATGGCGCCCGGTTTACATACGGCTTCCAGCTTGGCGAACACTTCCTTTTTTATGGCCATATCTTCGAAGACCGCTTCGATCACCAAGTCGACGTTCTTCAAATCATCATAAGAAAGAGTCGGCTTGATCAACGCCATCCTCTGATCCATATCTTCTTGTTTAAGAGAGCCTTTGGCCACGGTGTTGGCGTAGTTTTTACGTATGACGGCAAGGCCCTTATCCAGAAATTCCTGCTTAACTTCCAGAAGCACGACCGGTATGCCCACGTTGGCAAAACACATGGCGATCCCGCCGCCCATTGTGCCCGCGCCGAGAACGCCGATGGACTTGATCTCGCGGGTCGGCTGATCATCAGGCAGCCCGGGAATGCGCGCAACTTCGCGCTCGGCGAAGAATACATGTCTTTGCGCCTTGGACTGGGGAGAGGCCAGCAATTCGACGATGAGCTCGCGTTCGCGCTTCATGCCATCGGCGAAAGACAGCTCCGCGGCCGCTTTAACGGCTTTGATGCAGTGGAACGGCGCTAAAAATCCGCGCTGCTTTTTGGCTATGCTCTTTGCGTATTCATCAAAGACGGCCGGGTTGTCGACCTTAACGTCCAGATCACTGACTTTTCGGACTGGACGTTTTTCGTCGATTATCTTTTTGGCAAATACGAGTGCCGCGACCTTCAGATCCCCTTCCACGATTTCATCGATCAACCCCATCGATTGCGCCTTCTGCACGGAAATGGGGTTTCCCGAAACGATCATATCCAACGCCGTCTGCACACCGACGATACGCGGAAGACGCTGGGTGCCGCCGGCCCCTGGTAAAATACCCAGCTTTACCTCCGGCAATCCCACCTTGGCGCTTGCCACGGCAATGCGGTAATGACAGCCCAGGGCCACTTCCAACCCGCCTCCCAGAGCCGTGCCGTGAATGGCGGCTATCATCGGCTTTGACGAGTTTTCAATGAATTGGACAACATCCGGCAAAATGGGCTGCTGGACCGGTTTGCCGAATTCCCGGATGTCAGCTCCGGCAATGAAGGTACGCCCTTCACACCAGATGATCATGGCGGCGATGTCCTTATCGGCGAGACCTTTTTCGACCCCGTCCTTAATTCCGGCGCGAACCGCGTGGGCGAGCGCATTAACGGGAGGATTGTTTACTGAAATGACACCTACGTTACCCTGCTTGGAAAACGTTACAACTTCTGACATGGCTAATTCTCCTAAATCATTTTCTTGATCGCTTGACATGAATTGTCTGGTTATGTAAAGATGATTTTTATGATACGCTAATTTAGTCAACCCGGATAACGATCGGCTCATTGCCGATAAAATGAATCAACTAAGTAAAGTCATTTTCCCCAAGACTATGAGAAAAGTCGAGCAGAGCAAATGGAATAATGCAAGACTGACTAAATAAAATATCGCGGAGGAAATTCGTACCATCCACCTAATATTTTAAATGGCATACCTGTTGGTCAGACCGATCGCCGTGGTGTATCCCTGCCGGTAGACCCGCGCGGGCATGAGGCGGAGCACGTTGAGCGCACCCCTGTCGACATTTGCCGGTATGAAATACGTAAACACCTCGGCGACGGTGAGCTGCGTGGTCCCCGCAATCGTGAGGGTGAATCCCATGCTCACGCTGAATGAATCAAGCGCGTCGTCAAGCTGGCTGCGCGCCCCGGGCCCCGCGCCGGACGAACGCCAGAGGAATCCCGCGCCCACGTTGAGGGGGACCCGCGCGAACGTGTAGTCGAGGCCGACCCCGGCGTCAATGCCGCCCGCATAGCGCTTCTCCCTCCCCTGCATGTGTGCGAACTGGTTGAAGAAATAGGCTAATGAAAGGGAGGTCCTGATGCCGGCGGCTGCATATGAAGCTCCGAAGGCAGCAACCGCGGGGAGCTGCTCCTCCCACCTGTGGTTGTTCTTGAACCCGTGATCGATGAGCATGAAGACAAGGTCGTCGTGCGTTTTGGTGTCGAGCCGGAACGGCGCGTTCCACTCACCCTTGAGGCCGAGGGTCAGGCCGGCAGCGGGCCGCGCGCTTACGCCCGCGACGACGCCCTGGGAGAAACCCTGGCGGCGCGAGTGCATGTCGCTGCCGCCGGGGATGTAGCCGCCGTATGCTGCCCCGGGCCCCGGAGCGAACAGGCTTGCATCGTACACCGCCTCGCCCAGATAAAAGCGTATTCCCAAGGACACGGCCAGCACGCCCTTGATCACCTCATATGCGGCGTTGGCCTGCACGGCGTATATCGAATAGGACCCCCTGAATTCGGACACTGCAAGGGACGTCGGACCACCGACCGGCCCCGGCGCGCCGAATGCGTTAAACAGGGCGTTGACCGCGGGGCCGTATCCGTACGGAGCGCCTGCCAGGACGTCCAGCTCTTGAAGCCCCTGTTTAAACACCCGTTCGCCGTCGCTGCCGAAGCCGAGTCCGCAACCGGAAAGGGCGAGCCTGCCGTATTTCAGCGCCAGATAGCCGTTAAGGGAATACCACGCGTGCTCCTCGCCGGAGTAGGACCTTCGTGACAGCCCCAGCGCGGCGCTCCGGCCGCTCACGACCTTGATCGGCTGGTAGATCACCTGATCGTTTAGGCTCGTGTATACGCCCTGCCGCATGAACGCGGTGCCCGCGGGGTTGAAATACGTGGCGTCGGGATCGGTGGACGCGTTCCTGTTGAGCGTCTTGCACCATTCGGCGCTCTGGTTCACGTTCATGTCCACGCCCCCGGCAACGGCCGTGCCGGCCGACAACAGCATGAACACGGCCAGATGTGGGGCGATTAATATATGCCGGTTAAACTGCATTGACATGTTATATCATAGACCGGTATTCGGGAGTATACAGCATGGATTCGAGAAACGTACGTATGTCGCCCGGCTTCGCGATTTCCGATAATCCCTGCTCAAAAATCACTTCGCAGATACTTACTGCTGTAGCGATTTCGACGTCCAGGATGTCGGACTGGGAAGGATAAAGAGAGCCCGCGTCGAGCCCGGCCGGGCTCACCTGCTCCGCCACGCCGCGCGCCGCTGCTATGAACATCTCGTCGGTCACCCGCTTCGCCTTTGTGGCGAACACCGCAAGCCCTATCGCCGGGAAGATGTACATGTTGTTCCCCTGTCCCGGCACCAGCGTCCTTTCACTGACCCTTACCGGCGGGAAGGGCACCCCGGCCGCATACAGCGCCTTCCCCTCCGACCACAGGTAAGCCTCTTCGGCGGTGCATTCCGCGCGATCGGTGGGGTTCGAGAGCGCGAATATGACGGGCCGCCGGTTGATCCGGGCCATCGCTTCAATGACCTGCCTGGTGAAGGCCCCGCCGCGGGTGCTCACGCCGATAATGGCGGTCGGGGCGAGGGATTCGACGGAGGCCAGAAAATCGCGCGAGGGCGCATGTGGATGGGCATAGGGCTTCTGGAAATCGAGAAGGTCCGTCCTGCCCGATTCGATGAGGCCGTTGACGTCGAACAGGGATATGCGCGAGCGGGCCTGCTCCATGCTCAAGCCCTCCCGCGCCATGGCCATGGCGAGCAGGTCCGCGATGCCGATGCCGGCCGAGCCCGCGCCCATGATCAGGATTTTCTGTCCGCCCAGCCTGCCGCCGGCCACGCGAAGGGCGCTGAGCATTCCGGCGAGGACCATGGCGGCCGTGCCCTGGATATCGTCGTTGAAACAGCACGCCCGGTCCCGGTAGCGGGCCAGAAGGCGCATCGCGTCGACCCCTGCCCAGTCTTCAAAATGAATGCAGCAGTCAGGGAACTCCTCCTGCACCGCCGACACGAATTCATCCATGAATTCGTCCAGCTCATCCGCCGGGATGCGCGGCTGGCGGAGCCCCAGGTAGAGCGGATCCTCGATCAGCTCCCGGTTGGCCGTTCCGCAGTCGATGTGCATCGGAAGGAGAACGTGCGGCGGGACCGCGGCGCAGGCCGTATACAGGTGCAGCTTGCCGATCGGTATGCCCATGCCGTTTGCGCCCAGATCGCCGAGGCCGAGCACCCTGCCGCCGGACGACACGCAGATGACCCGCACCCCTTTCCCCGGCCAGTTGCGCAGGACCTCTCTCACGCGCCCCTTGTGCCTGATGGAGAGATACATCCCCCGAGGGCGGCGGAAGATATGCCCGAATTTCAGGCAGGCCTCCCCCACCGTAGGAGCGTACACGATGGGCAGGAAACGCACCGGGTCGGACATCAGGACCTTATAGAAAAGCGTCTCGTCCGTGTCGTGAAGGCCGGTGAGGTAAATGTAACGCCCCAGATCGGTCGCTTTGGTGTCCAGATGCTTCATGACGCGGCGGACCTGGATCTCCATTGTATCGATGCCCGAAGGAAGGAGTCCGTTCAATCCCAGCGCCTCACGCTCCATTTCGCTGAACGCGGTGGATTTGTTGATCTCAGGATCGCGAATCACGTCTATGCCGCGCTTTCCGCCGCTCGTATCTTTTTCAGGTCTAAACAGGTTTTTTCCCTTATCCATCGCGCACTATTTCATCTGACTCGTGAATAAAAACTCCACCACCTCTGTCATGAACCGCCCGAACCATCGCCCGCGCGACGGACTCGGCCCTGACGGGCGTGTAGGTCCTAAGCGGGCCCCGCATGAATACGTTCATGAACGGCGCCAAGGTCTTTATTATATCCTCGCCCGGCCTTTTTTCGACGCGCTCGCCCAGCAGGAGGGAGGGCCTGAAGATGTGCATCGCCTCGAACCCGAGGCCCGCGATGTCCCGCTCGACCTCGCCCTTGACCCTGGTGTAAAAAATGCGGGAGCGGGAATCGGCACCTATCGAGGAGACCAGGAAATAGCGACGGGCACCCATCTCCCTGGCGATGCGCGCGGCCCTGACCGGGTATTCATAATCGACGCGCCTGAACATCTCCCTGGTTTTCGCCTTCGCCATCGTCGTGCCGAGGCAGCAGAATACGTCGTCCGAGGCGAAGAGCTCCCGGAAATCCTCAAGGCGATCGAAGTCGACCATATGAGGAAAAAGCCCGGGATGGACGGCGGGAATCTGTCGCCTGACCGGGACGATCACCGATCCATACCAGTCATCTTTCAAAAGAAGGTCGAGAAGGAAACCGCCAATAAGCCCTGTGGCGCCGAGCAGAACCGCCTTTTTTTCATTCATGCGCACTACATCCTTGATTGCAGCTCATTGAAAAGCGACTCGGCCCTGCCGCTACTGGCGCGCGAGCCTGGCGGCGATCTGCGCCACGTGCCTCCCCTGGAACCTGGCGCCCGCAAGCTCGTTGCCGCTCGGCTGGCGCTCGCCCTTCCCCCCCGCGATCGTGGACGCCCCGTAGGGTGAGCAGCCCGTTATCTCGTCGATCCGCATCTGCTCCTGGAAGGCGTAGGGCAGGCCCACGATGATGAAGCCGAGATGCAGGAGCGTCGTGTGAAAGCTAAGAATGGTCGACTCCTGCCCGCCGTGCTGGGTCGCCGTGCTGGTGAACACGCTTCCGACCTTGCCGACGAACGTGCCCTTCTGCCAGAATTCGGCCGTGCCGTCGAGGAACACCCTCATCTGCCCACACATGTTGCCGTACCTGGTGGGGGCGCCGAATATGACGGCGTCCGCCCTGCCCAGGTCGTCGAGCGTCGCGACCGGCACGGACGCCATGGTCTTCTGGGCCGCGGCAATGCCGGTTTTTTCAAGGATATCCGCGGGAAGGATCTCCGGAACGCGCATCAAGACCGGCTCCGCGCCCTTCACCTCCTTTACGCCCTCGGTAACCGCCTGGGCCATCCTGTATACGTGACCGTATGCCGAATAGAATAGGATCAGAATCTTCATGAATAATCCTCCTTGTGATGGTGGAAATGGCTATAACCCTTGTCTGATAATTAAAGATATACTTCCTACTCACCACAAACAAAAAAAATCACCGGGTTGCATTTAAAAATTATGCGGTCCGGTGCTCTCCCAATCCTCATTTTTTGACACACAGCCTTTCGTCAAAAGAATCGATGCTGAAGATGTTCTCCAAGGGAAGCCGCTCCGGCCTGCTCCGCTCCGCCTCCGCGTGCCTTTCGGAAAGCCTTGACACATCATCCGTCTTTTTACCCACGCTGATGAGCGTGATGAGTAAAAACTCACCAGGTATCCCGAGCGCCTGTTTGACTGTGTCCGAATCGAAACCGGCGATCGGGTGAGCCACCAGGCCCATCTCGGTGGCGCGCAGGATCATCGAACCGACCGCCATGCCGAGGTCGAAAAGGTAATACTCCCTCTCCTTTACAAGGCAATCGTGCTCCCTGCGTGCAAACGCGGCGATAACCAAGGACGCCTTGCGGAACCATTCGTTTCCCTTGTTCAGACCGTTGAAAACCTTTTCCAGCGAATTCTTCGACCTGACGAACACGAAACGCCACGGCTGATTATTGAAGCACGAGCACATGAGCCGCGCGGCGCCGGCAAGCCCGACTATCACCTCGTCGGTGATATCCGCCGGACCGAGCGCCCGATAGGCCCGACGCGTCTGAATGGCGTCTTTTACGTCCATAGCATCCTCCTTAAGAAAATTGTCCGCCAGGCTCTTGTTTGTTCGCCCTGTTTCAAAAAAATACCGAATGGCGCTCCGCCTGAAATATTCAGGCGGGGTGCGTCTTCCCATGGCGCCTCAACCTCGACCCCGCGGTTATGTTCCGACAGGATCCTAAATCCCAATCGCCGTATCTCTCCGCGCAGATAGGGAACAGACCCCGGCCCGCACGAGACGGTTAATGATTTATTGCTTAATATGTCCACCGGATATCCAACCCACTTAATTATCATTTCGTAAGATAATGTTCAGAGCCGGATGAATCAAGATTCAGTTGGATGTAATTGGCAAGGATTTTTTATACAGTCATGTATGTTTATAGATTAAATCTCAATTTTCCTAACGCAGAGAGCGCAGAAGGTTTCAGGAGTCTGATGCGTATACGCACCGCATCGGACGCACGGGAAGGGCGGAGCGTTCCAGTGACGCGTATACCTTTGTCACGGGGGAAGACGCCGGAACCGTTCAGGTGATAGAGAGAAAAATGGGCGGAAAGATAAAGCGCCGGATGATCGAGGGGTTTAATTACAATGCGCCGAGAAAGGCAGATGCATATGAACAGGAGTCGCGGCGGCCGTTTCGCAGAAGAAAGGCGTCCTAAGAACCGAGTTCAGTAATACTCCTGGCTTAGGCGGATTGTATCTCATTATCGTCTACCCGGCGATAAAGATTTATAATCCGCCTCTCACCGGTTTTGGATAAGCCTTCAGACAAATAAAAGATCAAAGAATTATGCTTGATCCGCAGGTGCAATATTAAAGTATGGAAAAAACCTTAATGAATATAAGGAGAAGAATCGTATGGGCCCGCTAACCGCTATAATTAAAACCAATAAAGGGGATATTAAACTTACGCTTCACCCGGATAAGGCCCCGGTCACAGTCGCAAGCTTCGTAAACCTCGCGCTTCACGGGTTTTACAACGGCCTTAAGTTCCATCGCGTGATCGCGGACTTCATGATCCAGGGCGGCTGTCCCAAGGGCACCGGCACCGGCGGCCCGGGCTATACGTTCGAGGACGAGTGCACGCCTGAGTTGAAGCATGACAGGCCGGGCGTCCTCTCCATGGCCAACGCGGGCCCGCACACGAACGGAAGCCAGTTCTTCATCACCCACACGGCCACGCCATGGCTCAACGGAAAGCACACGGTTTTCGGTTCGGCAACCGGTGAAGGAGACATGAAAACCGTGAACAGCATAAGGCAGGGAGACGTTATTGAATCGGTCACGGTAGAGGGCGATACGAACGAATTGTTCGCTGAAGTTGCCGATAAAATTAAGGAGTGGAATTCAATTCTGCGGTAATCCGCGGCGCACCCTGCCGGCGTAATTAAAAAGGGAGTTCGCTTGTCCGACAAAATAATATATTCAACGGCAACGGGCGATTTGCGGGAAAAAATGAAGAACGAGAACGGCCGCGGATCGCGCACCGGCACCAAAAATGACGGCATCGTCAGGGTACGGAAGGAAAGCAAAGGAAGGGGCGGTAAGACGGTGTCGGCGATTTACGGGCTTCCCTTGTCCGGCAAGGAAATATCCGACCTGGCCGCGAAGCTAAAGCGCGGGTGCGGGACAGGCGGGACGGTCAAAAACAACGCAATCATCATCCAGGGCGATAAAATCGATTTTCTCATCCAATTCTTGCAACATGAAGGCTTTACGGTTAAACGGTCGGGCGGGAGTTGATGGACGGAATTTTTTTCACTAGAATAGTTTGAACGATAAAAATTTTTATACAGCGTTGTTGCAATCGTACTGGGCCGGTACATAAAATCCCCTAGACTCCTTTAAAATCGGGCAATAATCCCCCCCTGTCCCTCGTTGGGGGCACGGAAAAAAAATTTTTTTATAATAGAAACAAGCATAATGTTTCATGCCCTCTCGGAGGAAAGGGGGGTCTATCAACTCATGAAATTATTAATAATTATATAAAAGGCAGATATGCAATGCTAAACGTGCGCGACCTTACGCTCTCTTTCGGCAAGAGAGTGCTTTTCAAGGAAGTTAATATGAATTTCTCCCCCGGCAATTCGTACGGGCTCATCGGCGCGAACGGTTCCGGGAAATCGACGTTTCTTAAAATATTGTCCGGCGAAATCGAGCCGACATCGGGCGCGGTCGACCGGAACCCGAAGGAGCGTATCGCCGTCCTGAGGCAGGACCAATCCGCGTTTGACGAACACAGGGCGATCGAAACCGTTATAATGGGCCATCCCAAGATGTATGAAGTGCTGAAAGAGCGGGAGGCAGTGTACTCCAAGGAAAAATTTTCCGAGAAGGACGGGCACCGGGCCGCTGAGCTCGAGGAGATCCTGGACGAGATGAACGGCTACGAGGCGGAATCCGACGCCGCTGCCCTGCTCGGCGGCCTGGGGATCGGCGATGAGCTGCAGGCGAAGAGGATGAAGGAGCTCGAGGGGGGCGAAAAGGTGCGGGTGCTGCTGGCGCAGGCGCTTTTCGGCAACCCGGATATCCTGCTCCTTGACGAGCCCACGAACAACCTGGATATTGAATCGATAACATGGCTTGAAAATTTTCTCTATAATTTCAACAACACGGTCGTGGTGGTGTCCCACGACCGGCATTTTATTAACAAGGTCTGCACGCATATAGCGGACATAGATTTCGGGAGGATACGGCTCTATACCGGTAATTACGACTTCTGGGTGCAGTCAAGCCAGCTCGCGCTAAAACAAAAGAAAGAGGAAAACAGGAAAAAGGAAGATAAGATCAGGGAGCTGCAGTCGTTCATCGAGCGGTTCAGCTCAAACGCCTCAAAGGCAAGGCAGGCTACCTCAAGAAAAAAATTACTGGAAAAGCTCACACTTGACGAGATACCGCCCTCAACAACGGCCTCATCAATTTCCCGGGGGTCATCCTGTTCGCCTCGCACGACCACCAGTTCATCGATTCGATCGCGAACAGGATCATAGAAATCACTCCTTCCGGGGTCATCGACCGGGTCATACGATTTGATGAATATTTAGAGAGCGAAGAGGTGCGAAGCCGCAGGGACGAGCTGTACCACGGGCATCAGAGGCTCGGCTTGTAATAGTAACCGGAGGGGTCTTTATTCGTCATTTTTTTTTGTGCTTTCATCTTCCCAGTCCCAGAAAAAGTCCTTGTTGGTCAGCTCCTGCTCTTTTTCGCCCGCCGGTTCCGGCCTGCGAAGGTTTTCCGGAAGGTCCGCAGCGCCGGCATGAATAAAGTCCAGTTGGTCTTCAAGGTCTTCGGTTTCATCCTCCCAGTACTGTGCGGTGCCGAAATGCGGAAAAGCCGGGGGAAACGCCGGGTCGTCCCAGCGCTGTGCTATCCATGCCGCGTACCGGACATAGCGCAACGCCCTGAGGGGCTCTATCAGCCGCACCCATGTATTATCGAAGTCTCTGAACTGCCGGTAGGCCTCGATAAAGACCTCGCGCTGGCGCAGTCCTTCCCGGTCCCGCGCCGGCACGAGCATCCACAGGTCCTGCACTGCCGGACCGGTCAGGAAATCATCGAAATCGAGGAAGAACCAGCCTTCGCTCCCGTGCAGGAGGTTGCCCAGATGGCAGTCGCCGTGTATACGGTGAAAGGGAACGTCCTTGCAAAGCGATTCATATATCCCCGCTAACTCCGTCACCGCATTATGGTACCTGTCTCTGCAGTGCTGCGGGAGAAAGTCGTTTTCTTCGAGGAAGGCGAGCGGACCGAGCCCGTATGTCTCGCCGGTCAGCCGGATCCGGTGCGCGGCTATTTTGGCCGCTCCGTTGTTATGGATGCGGCCGAGCAGCCTGCCCAGGGTTTCGAGGACCGGGTCCGAAAGCTCGTCCGGCACCCTGCCCCCGGTGCGCGGCCATATCGCGTAGAGTATCCCTTCGATTTCGCGCAGGGTCGTTCCGTCCTGAAAATGTATTGGGGCACATACCGGTATTTCGTCATCCGACAAGTCGAACAGAAATTCGTGTTCTTCCAGAATTTGCTCCCTGGTCCATCTTCCCGGCCTGTAGAATTTAGCCACCACGTGCGAGCCGTCCTCAAGCCTGAGGTCATAAACCCTGTTCTCGTAGCTGTTTAAAGCCATGCAGTGGCCGGTCGGCTCAAAGCCGCAGTTTTCCACCGCTTTAATAACGACATCAGGGGTCAGCTGATAGAAAAAGTTATTCATTAATTAAGAAAACCCGGTAAATTATTTTGCGCCAAACGACCGGTCGAAGAGCTCGCCAATCGCTCTTTTCGCGTCATCGGTCAGGTTTCGCGTACCGGTGCCGCAGAAGGTTTTGTGCGATATGACCGGCCGGTCTTCAACCCATGAGCCATCGGTCCAGGTGAACCACGCCCTGCGCTCCTGGTCATACACGCTTACCGGACGATTAAAGAGCTTTGCAAGCTCGACGCCCCATCCCGTTCCTCCCTTAATCGTATTGTCAACCTGTATCCAGCCTACGGAAAAGACCTGGTAACCCTTGTTGACCATGTGAAAAAGAGATTGTATTACCTTCCTGATCATGTCGAGCTCTGAAAATTTTCTGCCCATTTTCATGGACACTATCTCCATGCTCACGTTGCCCTCCGCGAGCTGATCGGGCCCGAGCAACTGGATTCCCTTGGCTCGCTCCATCCGGTGGCCGTCGAATGAGAAGTTGATTTCTTTGATCCCGTGTTTTTCGGCCTGTCTTCCGAATTCGGCCTCAGCCCCTTTATGGCCGCCGCTGTATAACGTAAAGTTTGATGAATCAGACATTCTAAACTCCTGTATTATTTATGATGCTGCAGATCTTCTATTGAGGTGGTGTTTCTAAAGATTATCTGATAGCCGGCACAATATGAATATCCACTGTTCGCGGTCACAAGGGAGACGATGCGGCGTTTTGTCAATGATTAATATGGGTTCACTCAGTTGATGGATATGAAGACGGTCAAATTATTGCTTTTCCTGAAATTACTGTGACGGAAAGACAGAAGACCGTAATCGTTAAGATCGTTAAAAACGCGGCGGTCATAAATGACGTCTCACAAAACAATTCCGCGCACGCGCGATGGCCTTTGCCGCTATGTTCCCATATTCCTCATACAGCGTATCCATATAACGCCGCAGCTATCTCTGAAGAATAATTCTTTAAAAAATCGATTATTTTTAATTGACAAAGTGCCATCTATGGGCTCCTTCATCATAAGCTTAATAGCCAACATGTTACGTTTAGTGGCGATTAAAGAAACGATAATCCATCAAACCGCGGCCGCATAGTGAAGCTAATAATTATTCGTATTTTTTTAATTCTATATGTTCAGAAAAAAAACAAATAACAATTTTAAAATCAAAACGATTATACTTCTGGCGGGTATTATTTTCAGCCTTTCCGTCGCTACCGAATCAGCAAAAAACCGCTGCAGCGGCGTTGGCGGTAAAACAGGATGCAATCATCATTATAATTCGGTCAATACTGAAATATATTTCACAATCTTAAAAACCTGCTGCCACGGCAGCAGCCCTTTATGCGATCTGAGGAACAATTCCGAGAATGCGGGGGCAATTCTCAAAACAAATAGTTTTAAATACAAAGTAAACAAACAAGATCCACACGTATTAGCACTGGTGAAGCAAGGTTCCGATCTTCAATTTAAAAGGGCGGGACCTTTATTTTTTACATACAAATCAATAATTACATGCCCGATCTATCTGATCAACCAATCCTTCAGATGTTGAGCAATCTTTACGCATCATCTCTTTACCGCGGTCAATAAGAATTTTATTTCTTAACAGTAAAATTAAAAATCGTATTATCGATTCATGTTAAGAAATTGGCAGTATGCTCAAAATGACCGCTTACACTGAGTGCGGTCATTACGACCCTTCAGTTGTAAGATAGTGTATATGAAGTATTATTTATATTTATATATTTTTGGAGAAAACCATGTCAAAGAAGGAAAATAATAATATGCAGAATAAACTAGAGGCCAAAAAGGCCATAGTTTTAAAAAAAAGAAAGAAGCATTTATCAAAACCGGCGATAGTTATCGGCGGGATTTTGATTATCGCATCAGCGATATTTGTTGTCTTTAATATGATAAATAAATCCGAAACACCGGTGGCAACCGAGGTACAGACCGGCGGCAAGGGCCATGAATTTGCCTACCCCGTAGGTCTTTTTGAAGACCGAAAAGCAAAATATTTCAAATATACGAAAGATAATTTGACGATCAATTATTTCATTTTGAAAAGCTCAGATGGGATAATACGCGCGGCATTCGACGCCTGCGACGTATGCTGGAGAGCCGGGAAGGGATACTATCAGGACGGCGACGAAATGGTGTGCGGAAATTGCGGCCGCCGCTTTGCATCTATCCGCATCAACGAAATCCAGGGCGGATGCAATCCTGCTCCTTTAAAGCGTCGCATTGAAGGCAATAATGTCGTAATCGCAGCTGGCGACATCATTGAAGGGAAAGAATACTTCGATTTATCCGCAGGGAGATAAGCATGACATTAAAAGACATTGCTGTTAAAAATTTATTAAGAAGGAAATCCAAAGCGGTTTTCGTTCTGGCCGGTCTGCTCATCGGAGTGGCTACGGTTGTCGTGGTAATCAGTTTTATCGAAGGGATGACACGGGACATCAATGATAAGCTCGACAAATACGGTGCGAATATTTTAATGATGCCGAAAACCGAGAATCTCGCGCTCAATTACGGAGGACTCTCAATCGGCGGGGTTTCTTTTGAGATGGAAGAGATCCGCGAGGCCGAGCTTTCGAAAATAAAGACGATCAAAAATGCCGCAAATATAGCCGCGGTCGGACCTCTTGTTCTGGGGGCGGTCAAGGTTGAAGGTAAAAATGTGCTTCTGGCCGGGGTTGACTTTAACCAGTGCAAAATATTAAAACCGTGGTGGAACCTGAAAGATAAACCGCCGGCGGAAAATAATATCGTATTGGGTTATGACTCGGCTAAAGCGTTGAATAAAACAAAGGGCAGTTGGCTGGATATAAACGGCAGAACGATGATGGTCTCGAAGGTATTAAACCAGACCGGATCGCAGGATGATCAGATAATATTCGCTAATTTGAAAAAAGCCCAATACCTGCTCGGGAAAAAAGGCAAGATTTCAATGGTGGAAGTCGCGGCCCTCTGTTCGGCATGCCCGGTGGAAGAAATGGCAAAGCAGATTTCCGCGGTTATTCCCGGAGCAAAAGTCATGCCAATTCAGCAGGTTGTAAAGGGAAGGATGGAGACCCTTCAACAGTTCAAAAAATTTTCATATGGCGTATCGCTGGTCGTTCTTCTTATAGGAAGCCTGGTTGTTCTTGTAACCATGATGGGCAACGTAAAAGAGCGTACCGACGAAATCGGGATATTACGGGCGATCGGCTTCCGGAAAAGCCATATTATGAAAATAATTTTGCTTGAAGCCGGAATTTTGTCTGGCATTGCCGGTTTATTCGGGTATCTGTTAGGGCTGGGCGCGACCAAAATCATCATCCGGTTCTTTTCCGAAAATAGTACGGCCAAATTATCCATTAATATTGAAATTGCCGTAGGAGCTTTCTTTTTAGCCCTTTTCATAGGAATGGTTTCCAGCATTTATCCGGCCAGGCTTGCGGCCAGGCTTGATCCCAGTGAAGCCCTGAGATCACTTTAGGGGGTTGATATGAGCTATATACAGGCATACAATTTAAAAAAAGAGTATGGAACGGACGACGCGGTAGTTCATGCAGTTAATGGAATGAGCTTTACAATTGAACCGGGAGAATTTGTAAGCATTATGGGAGAATCAGGATCGGGAAAATCCACTCTTCTTTCAATGTTGGGCGCGATGAACAGGCCGACGTCCGGCGAACTGTTGATAGACGACATCGATATTTACAACATTGACGGTGAACGGCAGGCGGATTTCAGAAGGGAATTTCTCGGTTTCATTTTCCAGAGCTTTCATCTGATGCCGTATCTTACGGTAATTGAAAATGTCATGCTTCCGCTCGTGATTACCGGTTTTGACAAGAAGGAAAAGATTGAAATGGCTCACACCGCTCTCGGGCATGTGGGTTTGCTTAAGAAGGCCGATCGTCTCCCGAATCAGATATCCGGAGGCGAAATGGAACGTGTTGCAATAGCCAGAGCGATTGTAAATGAACCGCCCATTCTTCTTGCGGATGAGCCCACCGGCAATTTGGATACGGAAACATCAGCGGAGATAATGGATCTTTTGCTGAAGTTCAATTCTGAAGGCATGACGGTCATAATGGTCACGCATAATCCGCAATGCGCGGAATGTGCACACAGGATAATGCGAATATCCGATGGAGTCATTATTTCGGATAATTCAATTTTAAAAATAATTGGCAGTATTTGAATGAAGCCGACCTGACAACCCAAGCCGGTTTCCCGCGGGGCCGGCTGGGTTGCAGGCGAAGTCCGCATTATGTTGTTACAGCGCTCTGATTTCTAAAATTTCGGTTTTCCCATCCAGGCTTTGGATGATCCGCTCCCGGTATTCGGGCAAAAAACGGATACAGACCCCGCAGTCGGAGCTGATATGCTTCGGCACGGGGACGATCTTGTACGGAATGCCGCACTCCCTCAGTATCCGCTCTGCGTGCATGACGCGGCTCACCGAGTCGAAGAGCGCGATTAAATATTCGGTCTTTTCACTCACGGCTGAACGATGCGGCCCGCAGTCGACATGGTCCCGGCGATGTCGTACATGTTCGATACGATACCCGCGGCCACCTTCCCGGTCAGCTCGAAAAAATTCACGCACGTGCCGCACACGAGGATCTTCACCCCCTTTTCTTCAAGGCTTTTCAGATCATCGAGAACGTCCGATCCCTCTGCCGCGAGCCTCACGCCCGTGTTGTAGAAGATCATGACGTCGGGCCGTGGCTCGAGTTCGATCGCGGTGTGAATGAATGCCTTCATAAGTATCATTCCCAGTTCGTCGTTGCCCCTCCCCATGGCGTCCGATGAGATCACGAATACGGTGGGTCCGGCCGCGGGTTTGTCGTCGATGTCGCAGGGAAGATATTCAGGCTGCACCGCGTTTTCAGGCGAAGCCCCCGGCTTTTTAAGAAGCTGTATTTTGAATACCCCCCCCTCTTCGCTACCGACCTCAACCGAACAACCCGCGCTCGATGCGAGGCGCTGTATGTTTTCCAGCGCGGTGGTATTGTCCACCAGCACCGTGATTTCATCGTTCGACTCAAGTGCTTTTTTGGTGAGAACGACCGGCTGAGGGCAAGCGAGCCCCCTGGCATTTATTGTTTCCGACATTATTTCCTCCTGGTGTTATTTATGAATTCTTGAAAAAGTAATGGTAACCACCGATTCACGCCGATAAACGCGGATTTATATCTCCAATTAATTCGATCGGTAATTTTATTCAATTCCCATCCGTGTTCATCCGCGTCCATCGGCGGTTTCATTATTAATCCAGAATAATTACAAATTATTTCTTATTCTCCTTAACGAGCGTTTCAACGGCCCGAAGCGCGGCGCTGATTTCATCTTCCGTCGTAAAAACGCCGAAACTGAACCTGACCGTGCCTTCAGGGAACGTGCCGATGGTCCGGTGGGCCGAAGGCGCACAGTGGAGACCCGGCCGAGACATGATCCCGAACCGCTCGTCCAGCTCGAAGGACACCTCCGACGGACTCATCCCCTTGACGGCGAATGACACGACCGCTGTTTTTTTCAACGGATCCGGGGGACCATAAACGGTCACCCCCTGTATGGCATGGAGGCCCTCCATGAAAAGCCCGGTCAGCGCCGCTTCTTTTTCTCGTATCGCTTCAACGCCGGTGGAAAGAACATGCTCGACACCTGCGCCGAGACCGGCGATGCCGATGGCGTTCGGGGTCCCGGATTCGAACCGGTCCGGCATGAATTCAGGCTGGTCCTCGAACTCCGACCCGCTCCCGGTGCCGCCCCGCTCAAGGGGCTCCACTAGTGTCTCGAGCCCCTTGCGTATATACATCCCGCCGGTCCCCTGGGGACCGTAGAGCGACTTATGGCCGGTGAAAAAAAGCATGTCTATCCCGGCTTTTTCAACGTCGACAGGCACGCTTCCCGCAGTCTGGGCCGCGTCCGCGCACATAAGCACGCCGCGATCGTGGGCAACCGCAGCCAGCTCAGCCAGCGGCATTATGGTTCCGGTTACGTTCGAGGCGTGGGTGACGAACAACGCCCTGGTGTTGCTTTTTATCGCGCGGGCGACGTCGCCCGGGTCGATCTCCCCGGTCGGGGAGCAAACGATGACGTTCAATTCGACTCCTTCCCGCTCGGCTGCGCGGAGCGGCCGCATGACCGAGTTGTGCTCCATGCTCGAGCAGATGACGTGATCCCCGGGTCTGATAAGTCCCCTAACCGCGATATTTATGGCCTCGGTCGCATTCCGCGCGAAAATCACGGTGCACGGATCACCCGCCCCTAATAAAAAAGCGATGCGCTCTCGCGCGTTAAAGACGATCCTTCCCGCCTCTATGGAAAGGCGATGTCCCGAACGGCCGGGGTTGGCGCCCACGTTCGCGTTGAAATCAGCCATGGCCCGGATCATCCCCCCGGGCTTCGGCCACGAGGTTGCGGCGTTGTCGAAATAGATACAGCTCATAGTTCAGGTTTACACTCAATGCCACAGCCCGATTGATCAAGGCCGGCATCAGACCACATTTGTGTGCAATTTGACATATAAAGCCTCCTGAAAATAAAATAGCCCGGCCGTCGTCGCCGCCGGACTCACAGAAGGCTTGATGGAGTTACGGCGGGGTTACGGCTGAAGAGCACACAAAGGGAAGCCGCCCGGGCTTCCGGTATGCCCCTCACTGCAAGGAGGTAAATTTGAAAATGTTTACTGTTTCGTTCACTTCTCAATTCCGTCTGAGTTATTTGAATCGAATTATTTTAAAAAACTCCGGGACAAATTTTAATCGTTCTTTGATTAAAGAGAACAGATCTGTTTTCCCCGTCAATCATTTATTTTGCGGATCGGTCTTTTCGGATCTCGGGAATAAACCAGTAAATCGCTTGATGCGGGCATGATGAAATACAGAGGCCGCACGAATCGCACCGTTCATAGTCGAACGCGATATGCTCGGGACTGCACGGCACATCCATGGTCAGGCAGTATTTTATACATTTCGAACAGCAGATGTTCAGGGGCTCGATGATCGCTTTAGAGGGGCACGCCTCGATGCATTTATTGCAACTCCTGCACCTGCTCGATTCAACGGCGGGTAATTGTAGCGACCCCGCCCCCGGTTCCCAGTGGCCGGGGTCGAGTTTTGTGCTACGCCTCATGGCACCCATGCTCGTGCGCAAGGCATGCCTCGCCTGAGTCTTTCAGGCTTCCGGCGAGCCACTGTTTGGTGACTTCCTTTACGTCTCCGGCACAGCCCCTCAGCACTTCAATGCCGTAGCTGTTAAGTACGTTGACCGCCCCCTCGCCCATGTTTCCGGCCAGCATCATACCGACCCCCATCTGCGAAAGGGTATGGACGATATTGGACCTGCATCCGCAACCGGCCGGAGAAGACACCTTTTCCTCGGTTACTATCTCATTGTTATCGCTAATGGTGAACACCGTGAAATATTCGCAGTGTCCGAAATGCTCGTCCACCTTGTTCTGAACTGAAGGTAATGCTATCTTCATTTTTTTTCTCCTTGATTTATTAAAGATTTATTAAATCAGTATTTTGCCATCTAACGCTTATGGCAATGCGGACAAACAGACGCCTCCTTTGGAGAAGACGCTGAATCATAAACCCTTTTGCACTTGGGGCACCTTATTCGTATCATCTCCTCCATTGAGACCTCTCCCCCCTCGATTTTAAGCGCCTTTCCGTTTATCAGCACGTCCGCGATCTTTTTATGCGCCGTCTCGATTATCCGGCCGAAGGTCTGCCTCGATATGCTCATCCTGCCCGCGCCCTCCTCCTGGTACATGCCCTCAAAGTCGGCGAGTCGTATCGCCTCAAATTCATCAAGGCTCAATACGACTTCCTCGAGCAAAGACGCCGGAATCCCCCTCGGCTTGAAATAGTTTCTGTCGGGTGCGCAGCCCACCCTTCTGCAATATTTAGGCCTCGACATATAACCCGTCTTGTCTTGACCATAATGAGCATATGCTCATAACCTGTCAAGCAATATTGCCTAATTAAATCATTCCCATCCCTTTTCACCTCCACCACAAACCTCCCTCATATCCCTACAATCTCTTCTATCTATCCACTATTATTACACCTGGAGAAAGGAGAATAATTTTATCGCAGCGAGCAAAACATTATGAGCACATCTATGCGAAAAAAAGCGAAAATATTTCTAAAAATCACTTATATCGTTATATTATTATACAATATGTTCAGAATTTAATGTTGAAATATTATCTGAATTGAAATATTTTCAATTAACCATTCGAGAAACAGGCGATAAAATGCATGATCTCATACACATAAGCGGACAAATATGCCGAAATTGCAATGAAATACAGCTCACCGACCTGCTCGTCGGCTTCATGATTTGCTTTCTGATTGTATTTATATCAAAACTTGTTAAAAGAATAAAATCCTGAAAAAATCCACACATCCTCATTTTTTTAATTATATTTAAAGTTAATCTTATTTTAACAAGGAGGAGCATGTAGATGAAATCAAAATATTCAATAAGCTCATTAATGGTGGGCTTAGCCATTTTACTTTTTATATCCGGTGTGCCGGACCGCCAGGCAGCAGCCGCTTCGTCCAGCACATCATGGGCGGGCGAAATGGCCATCAGGGGATACGATCCCGTCTCTTATTTCAGGGCGGGAAAGCCGATGAAGGGGGAACGCTCGATTTCATTCCGCTGGCACGGGCTCACATGGTATTTTTCGTCCGCGGAAAACAGGCGCCTTTTCACGGCTGATCCGAAAAAATACGCGCCCCAGTACGACGGATATTGCGCATGGGCCATGAGCGAGGCACGGATCGCGGTAACCGATCCTGAGGCGTGGAAAATCGTCGACGGCAAGCTCTATCTCAACTGCAGCAGGGCCGCGTTTGCAAAATGGGCGAGGGACATACCGGGAAACATAAAAAAGGCGGATGAGAATTGGAAAAGAATCCGCGGTAATAAATGAATCCACGGCCGGATTTCTTTCCACCTTCTTAATTCGGCATATATCTGAAAAAGCAATGATCGTGCGCTTCTACGATCAAGCATCCGCTCGATATCCGTACGGTTGAGCCACGCGTATCGTTCATACGACAATTGCTTCATCAGCTGCCTCACAATAAAATACCCAGCAGTCCCGATGAGTCGGGACGGGGTATTTTTTCACATAAGGAAATTTTCAAAAACATTTAAATGATATTTCCTTTTTAAGCGCTATTAGGGTGAAACCGTTTTCCCCATTATTTTTAAAATGAAAAAAACGGTTTTGATGCGCCGAATTTTTCATGCCCAGCGCTATGAAAAAAATATTTGACAAAAAAAGCATGCTAGAATCATGCTACATAAATAAATAAAGTAACACGATTCATATACTATTTTAAAAAAAATATAATTCTAATGACGATCAGATGAAAGTACATGTTACCATCGTCTGCCTCTGCATTATTACATGCATGCATGTATCCAACAGCGTTTCGGCGAGGGAGAAAAATCCGGAATCCGGAGAAATCGATGCGGTTGAGGGCGTTCAAACAAAAGAAAACAACGCCGGCGTTACGAACAACGTCGGGGAAAAAACAAATGAAAGCGAAACTTCCCGAAAACATGGCAAACCCACGGGCGTTGACGAAATAATCGTCAAATCGAAGCGCGAGTTACAGCCGTCCAGGACGGTGATTGACGTTGAATCCTCCCTCCCGCTCGGCATGCCCCAGAACATAATGGAGCTGCTGAAGAACCAATCGATGCTCGATTACCGCGGACAAACGAACCTGGTTCCGAATGATGACACCTACTACCTCAGGGGCTTCAGCGCCGACCGGTTTGTAACCGCAGTTGACGGTATGACCTTCCGCAAAACCGGGGGAAGAAAATCGAGCCACATAGTGGATTACGCCCTCATACCCGTATGGCTTATACAACGGGTTGAGATTCTTCCCGGCCCGCATTCGGCCCTGTATCCGGGCAAAGCCATCGGCGGGGTGGTCAATCTCATCACGAAAACACCGAAGAAACATGAAACCCTGAAGCCGGATGTCGGCCTGTCGGCGGGTTATGGGTCATACAATACGCAAAATTATAACGCCATGGTCAACGGCGGCGTCGAATCATTCATTTACGACCTGGGGTTCCAACACTACCGCACCAATGGAAACCTGAGACAGAGCGACGCCGACATCAGCACCATGTACGGAAGGATCGGGGGAGTATTTCCGAGAGAAGGATTTCTTACCGTAAGCCATTCATATTCAAGGTCGGACCGCGCAATACCGGTCAACAACAACCTGGGCTCAATGCTCACCGACCCCCTGGCCTCGTTCAACCCCGACTATCCGGTCGTGGCGAACTCTGAGTTCAACAACTGGCAGAATCCTTCCTGGAAGGATAAGGCGAACACGACAAGGTTTAATTTTTATCAGCCGACCCCGGCCGGGATCATAAAGGCCACCGGCTATTATGACACGGAAAGCCTCAACCGAAGGTATCCCGCATATATAAAAAAAGCAAATCCTTCGGCCGGAATCTACGATGCCTCCTGGGAGACCATATTCTGGCAATACGGCGGAAGAGTCGAATACGGGATAACCTACGCGAAAGAGCACACCACTACGGCGGCTTTCGACTTTGAGGAGCTTGAGGACGGAATGGGCCGGGCGCCTTCTTACAACCTCATGAGGTACTCAAGGAAACAAAGGGTGGAAATCAAGGCGGGCGCCCTTCAGCACCGCTGGAACATATCGAGGATCATGGACCTGACCGTCGGTTTACGGTATGAAGACGTATCTATATGGATATCGAATTTTTCCACATCCAGCTATAAATTGTATATCACCGGCAGGCCCACCTGGATCAAGCGACATTGGTGTGGCTGGATGCCGAAATCATTCGTGACCTTCAAATTCGACAAAATCGCCGACCTTTTGAAGCACACCTCTTTGTCAGTCGGGGTGAGCAGGATCTGGCACGCTCCGGACTATCACGGCTTATACAACCCGCAGGGAAGGCCGGCGGGCGTATGGCTTCACAACGAAGACGGCGTCGGCTACGACTTCATCGCGATGAGGAGGATCTGGCGCGATATAACCCTGCAGGCCAGGTATTATCTCTATGACATCAAGAATTTTATCGCTTCTAATGGGAGCTTTGCTCAATTCAGCGGCCCGACCGCTCCGCCCGGATTCGAATATAAGGATTATGTGACGAATCTGACAAAGGTGCGCCACTACGGCGTGGAGATCGACCTTTACGGGGAGATTATCAGGGGTCTTTCGCTCCATACCTCATACACCTACCAGGAGTTTTTTTATATGGGAAATTCCGTGTTCGGCAGGCTCACTGCGAAGGTTGCGCTTGACGGGCAAGCCAAACACCGGTTCAGGGCCGGGCTCCGCTATCTGCTTCCCTACACAAACACCCTTTTCATGGCGGACTACGGATATGAATCCGATCAGGTTTACCTGAATCCGGTTCAGGTGGAGACCGACGTCTATCTGTTTTACATTACAAAAAACAATCCCTATCACCTGCTCGATGTCGGCATCGAACAGATAATATTAGAGGACATGTATCATTTCAGAACCCTGCGCGTCAAGGTATACATCAAAAACATCCTGAACGACATATACCAGGATGAATTCGGGTACCAGATGCCGGGCCGCACCTTCGGCGGTGAAATCAGCATAAAATTCTAATGTCGCAATCTCTATTGTAATTATAAAAAAAGGAGAGAATCATGAATCAGATTGGACAAGGCGTCATGAAACAGGCGGCTTTTTTTTCCTGTATGATCTTGGTCGTTTGGGGAATCATTCTGGCACCGGCCCATGGGATGAGGAAGAGCGCAGGCCGCGCGGCCGTGTACCTGGTCGGGGTGGGTCCCGGTGATCCGGACCTTATGACGTTGAGGGCGCTGGGCGTCATAAAAAAAGCGGATGTAATCGTATGCTACCGCAAGGTGAGCGAACGATTTGCGGAATATCTTTCCGGCAAAGAGGTTATCGAAGGATCCCACCAGCTATTCAGGTTTTATGGGAAAAAAAGATCGTCGATCAGAAAAGAAGACATCGGCCAATATGATGAAATCACCCCAAGAAGAAACGCATTGATAACCCGCATGAGAAAGGAGTTGAAGAAGGGAAAGACCATCGCGGTCCTTGACTACGGAGACCCCATGCTGTACGGGCCATGGGTGTGGATTTTGGAAGAATTCAGCGACGTGAGGCCGGAAGTCATTCCCGGAATAAGCGCGTTTAACGCGGCCAGCGCAGCCCTGAAAAAATCCCCAACCCTTGCGGAAAGAACAAAATCGGTGATCCTCTCATCCAACGATTGGCCGGGGAAAACCGACACGATTGAAAGAGTATCGACCCACGGATCCTCCATGGTCCTTTTCACCATGAAAGCAGAATTCGATTTTTTTATCAATGAGCTTACAAAAAAATACGATTCACGCACGCCGGTTGCCGTGGTCATGTATGCGGGTTATAAGGGAAAAGAACGGGTGATTGCAGGGAACCTGGGAAACATAAGAAAAAAAATCTCAAAACCTGAATTGCCTTTTGAGTATCTCATCTGCGTCGGCGATTTCATAACATACCGGGAAAAAAAGAAATAGCTGGACCGCTGACGGCCCGGGAATGTACGCGCCTGTTTCAGGCGCAGGCTGACGCTTTAAGTTATTGACATTATGGGCATATGCTCATAAATTGGCGCATGACGAAGGGAGGAATGCGCCACCCGATATGACGGAGCCGGAAGAAAAAAACATCATCCTCGACAGCATCGCCGACGGAATCTTCACCGTTGACATGGATTTCCGCATCACCTCCATGAACCGCGCGGCAGAGGAGATTCTGGGCATCGATGAAAAGGACGCCCGGGGAAAGCTCTGTTTCGAGGTCTTCCATGCCAATATCTGCGAGCACTCCTGCGCATTGAAAGAGACGCTGCACACCGGGGATAAAATAATCAACAAGACGATATATATCGTCAATTCCAGGGGGGAAAAGATCCCGATCAGCGTGAGCACCGCCCTTTTGAAGAACAAAAAGGGAACGATCATCGGCGGGGTGGAGACCTTCCGCGACCTGACCCCGCTCGAAACCCTGAGGAAGCAGATCGAGCAAAGCTACACCTTCGAGGACATCGTCAGCAAAAATAAGATCATGCGCGGGCTCTTCGGCATTCTTCCCGACATTGCGGCGAGCGACAGCTCGGTGCTCATCGAGGGCCGAAGCGGAACCGGGAAGGAGCTGATCGCACGGGCGATCCATTCGTTAAGCAACAGAAGTTCAAGGCCCCTCGCGGTCATAAACTGCGCGGCGGTGCCGGACCCGCTGCTTGAATCCGAGCTTTTCGGGTACAAGGCGGGGGCGTTCACCGACGCGAAAAAGGACAAGCCGGGGAAAATAGCCCTTGCAGAGGGAGGCACCCTCTTCTTCGACGAAATCGGCGAGATATCGCCCGCCATACAGGTGAAGCTTCTCCGCTTCATACAGGAGCGCGAATACGAGCCCCTGGGCGGCACGGCGCCGGTAAAATCAAACGTGAGGATAATATCCGCCACGAACAGGGACCTCTCCGTCGCGGTGAAGGAGCGCGCGTTCAGGGACGATCTCTTTTACAGGCTCAACGTCTTCAATATAAAGCTCCCTCCCCTTGCGGATCGGAGGGAGGACATTCCGCTGCTGGTGAAGCATTTCATCGACAAATACAACGTCCTCAAAAACAAGCATATAGAAGGCGCATCAGATGAGGTCATGAAGATACTGATGAATTACGATTATCCGGGCAACATCCGCGAGCTCGAGAACATCATCGAGCACGCCTTCGTTCTCTGCCGCGAACCGTATATCCGGACCGCCCATCTGCCGGTCAATCTCTTGCGGGACGAAGCGGCCTCGGAAAAAACGATGAAGCTGGAAAAGATCGAGCGGATATACATTCTACGCGCGCTCGAGAAAAACTCCTGGAACAGGTCGAAGGCGGCCGCCGACCTCGGTATTGACTCCTCGACCCTCTGGCGCAAAATGAAAAAATATAAGATCTAGGCATTCCCAACAAAAATATATTTGCAATTTCAAGTTCCCGGTTTGATAAATACGTACAATCGCGTTTATGATTTTCTTTTACACAGGCACAACATGAATAATAAATCGTACATGGATGCGTTTGACCAGAAAGGAAAAAGCGAAAAGATCTGCAAAAATTGCGGGTTATGCCTGCAAAAATGCCCGGTAATGAGAATGGACAAAAACGAAGCCATTGCCGAGCATGCCCGCTTGAGAAACGGAGAGAGCACGCTGCGCGTCCTGCAGGAATGCGATTTCTGCTACAATTGCAATACGTACTGCCCGCACGGCCTGAACCCCATGGCCCTCATCATGGCGCGCATCTCGGACAGGATAAAAAAATCAGGGAAGGGGATACCGGAATATCTCCAATATCTCTTTGTCGGCCGGGGGGAGCCTTCTGTATTTGAGGACTTATATAAAATGCTGCCTGAAGAAGAACAGTCGGTCCTGGACCGATGGGAAACGCCTCCGGCAAAATGCAAAGAGGTTTTGTTTATCGGGTGTATCGGCAGGGAGATACCCCTTGAAATCGAACATTCCTCCGTGCTTAAGGAGCTCCCGAAGTACGGGCCGCGCATCGCCTGCTGCGGCGAGCTCCCCTTCCGGCTGGGGGATTTCAATGAATTCAGCAGGATTGCGGAAAGGACGATGACGCTGCTTTCAAAACTTCAAACCGACCGCCTGGTATGCTACTGCGGCTCGTGCACGCACTCGTTCATGAACATCTGGCGCCAGTATCTGGGCGTCACCCTGCCGTTTGAGATCGTGTCCGTATGGGAATGGCTCTGGGACAAGGTCAGAAACAAGGAGCTTGTCGCACGAAGAACAATAGCGAAAAAAATCGCGCTCTCGGATTCATGCTACGGCAGCGAGCTGGGCGATCCGTTCTTTGCCGCGGTCAGGGGTCTGCACGAGGCGGCCGGGTTTGAAGTCGTCGAGCTGCAAAACAACCGGTATGACAACCATTGCTGCGGCATGGTGAGCATTGTCCGGAACGACTTTGACTTCATGCAGCCGCTCAAAGCGGCGCAGAGAAAAATCGGGCAGGTGATGGAATCCGGAGCGCCCGGTGTGGCCTGCTATTGCCCGGGGTGTTTGACGCGGCTTGCGGGCCCTGCGAAAAAGGCGGAGCTGGAGTCAAGATATTCGCTGGAGGACATCCTCTGGGCTTTTGGTGACGATTGCGAGGTTCCCTTGAAGAAGCGGCTGTCTTTGCAGAGCAAGCTTGTCGTGGAGCAATTCCAGAAATACATGGCCCGTTCGTCATCCCAATAGCGGGCAGGCTCTTCCTGCCCGAAAATATTCTGCAACTGTATGTTAATCGATGGGTATTGCAAAATGCACGAATCTCTACGCATCAGATTTGCAAAACGCAATGATCCTGGCACTTGAGGTATATTTAATGTCACATCAGCACTTTTAAAATCAATACAATTCAATTATTGCGTAATACTTAGTGCCTTCAAAAGTGAAGTCAGTCCATAAGTCAGCCACAAAGGCAAAGAAGCCGCAGGGATTAATATAGTTTATTAATAAAATGCTCATCTATGCGTAATTAAAAGTGTTTTCCTTAACCTTTTCACGAGGTTTGGCACGAATATTGCTTTAATAATTATCATGAAAAGCGAGGTAATAGCGATACCGGCGTTTCAGGAACGGGTATCCCCGCTGCTCGACGTGTCGGACCGATACGCCATATACGAAACCGAAAACGGCGAGATAAAACAGAAGGTCGGAATAACGGTCGCATGCGACAGCGATGCGCAGAGGATTGAAAAGCTGAAGGAGATAGGCGTCGACACCATCATCTGCGGAGCGGTGAGCGGCTATATCGCTCGCTTCATAAATGAAAGGGGAATGAGGCTTGTATCGATGATATACGGGCCCCTGGAGGAAATAATCGACGCCTACCTGAGAAACGCATTACCCGCATGCCGCACCGGCCCGGTTGCATGCGGGCGCCGGCAAAGAAGGAGGCGCGGCCCGGGAAGCGGCGCGGCCGCGCGGAGAAATCATACAAAGGAGGAGGAGCGATGAAGATAGCGGTGACCTCGACGACAAAAACCATAGACTCGCTCATGGATGAACGGTTCGGAAGGGCCAGTGGTTTTATTATCTTTGACACCGAAACGAGCGGGTACGAGCATATCGACAACACGCAAAATCTGAATTCGACCCAGGGAGCGGGCATTCAGGCCGCGAAGTCGGTGATAAACACAGGTGCGACCGTGCTCATCACGGGAAACGTCGGACCCAAGGCGTATGCGGCGCTCGCGGCTGCGGGAGTGGAGGTCTTCCTGAAAAAAGGGGGAACGGCCATGGATGCGGTCGGGGCCTATCTCTCGGGCGCGCTTGCGAAAGCGGCTGAGGCGAATGCCAAAGCACACTGGTGATCACAAGAGGTAAGCGGCAAAGATTGAATCGCTGTTTTAAAAAATCGTAACGCGATACTTTCCGGTTCAGTGTATATTTTTAATTTAAAAAAAAAATTCATGGTTGGGTCATGAAAACTAAAATTACGGTGGTATGCGAGAATAGCGTCGTGGTACCTCTGCCCCTCATCGGAGAGCACGGATTCTCATGCCTGATCGAATCAGAAGAGGTCACGCTTTTCGATACCGGCCAGGGTCTCGGCATCTTCAACAATCTGAAAAACATGGGAAAAAACATCGACGGAATTAAGCGCGTGGTCCTGAGCCACGGGCATTACGACCATACGGGCGGCCTCCTGTCGGTTCTTGAAAGCAGGAACGAGAAGACCCCCGTGTTCGTCCACCCTGACGCCTTCAACGACAAGCGGGCGGTCATCGCCGCGCCGCAACGAACGATCGACGTCCCCATAGGCATGCGCGCCTCAAAAGAGGCATACGAGCAGGCGGGTGCGGAATTCAATTTTATCAGGGGATTTGTAAAAATCACCAATTCCATTTCCGCCCTGTCGGAGGTGCAGCGTCCCTCGGGCTGGAAAACCTGGGACAGCCGTCTCAAGCAAAAAGTCAACGATATAAATTCCGATGATCCATTCACCGACGACCTCTCGCTTCTGATCACGACAGAATCGGGCCCGGTGGTGCTTCTGGGGTGCGCGCATGCGGGGATCGTCGAAATCCTTGATGATATTTCAAATAAAACGGGATTCCGTGAATTCCACGCGGTCATCGGCGGCACGCACCTTGAAAGCGCGCCCGAGGACTACATCGCCAGGACCTTCGACACGCTCAGGAGGTATGCCGTGTGCATAATCGCCGTGTCCCATTGCACCGGATTGAAAACGGCGTGCAGGTTCGCATCTGAGTTTAAGAGCGAATTCGCTCACGCCTCGGTCGGAAGCGTTTTCGAGTTTTAACAAGGGGAGTGGGCCATGAACATAACGGTAGCGAGCGGGAAGGGAGGCACGGGAAAGACGACCGTTGCGCTGTCCCTGGCGGCGTGTTATTCACGCAACGGCATACGCGTCTCCATACTCGACTGCGATGTCGAGGAGCCGAATGTCAATCTCTTCCTGAAGGCCGAAATAGAGGGCGTCGAAACCTTCAGCATGCCGGTCCCCCGTGTGGAGGAATCACGCTGCACAGGATGCGGGGAGTGCGAGCGGATATGCGCATTCAACGCCGTCGTGCTTGTAAAGGGAAAGCCGCTGATCTTCCCGGAACTGTGCCATTCATGCGGGGGGTGCGGCCTCGTCTGTCCCGAGGGCGCGGTCACGGAAACGGCTAAACCGATCGGCGTTATAGAAAGTGGGTACAGAGACGGCGTCAGCTACGCGGGTGGCAGGCTCAATATAGGCGAGCCGATGTCCCCGCCGCTCATCAGGGAGGTGAAGCGGCGCCATATGGAATCGGACGTCAGGATCATCGATTCGCCTCCGGGTACGTCCTGCCCCGCGGTGGAAGCAATGAAGGAAAGCGATTACGTTGTGCTGGTGACCGAGCCCACTCCTTTCGGCCTCCACGATCTTACCCTCGCCGCGGGTGCGGTGCGCGCGCTCGGGATCCCGTTCGGCGTGGTGGTCAACCGGGCGGACATCGGCGACGACTCCTTTATGGAAGAGTGCCTGGCCAGGAGGTATGAGATTATCGCAACCATCCCCCATTCAAGAGAAATCGCGGAATCATATTCGCGCGGCGACTGCATTTCATATATAATGTACCGCTATCGCGAAGAAATAGAAAAAATCGCGTCACGCGCGGAATACTGCAATGCGAGGAACGTTCGGGCATGATCCGGGAACTGGTGATCATCAGCGGAAAGGGGGGGACGGGAAAGACGAGCATAGCGGCTTCGTTCGCGGCGCTTGCGAAAAACAAGGTCATGGCCGACTGCGACGTGGACGCGTCCGACCTTCACCTGGTATTGCAGCCCGGGATCATTCAAACCGAACCCTTTGAAGGCGGCATGAAGGCATTCATCAACAAGGGCCTGTGCGCCTCATGCGGAGAATGCCTGCGGACATGCCGCTTCGACGCGATCGACGATAATTTTGACGTGGACCAGATATCCTGCGAGGGGTGCGGAGTGTGCGCGCGTTTCTGCCCCCAGGAGGCGATTGAAATGAGGCGACACGTTTCCGGCAAATGGTTCGTGTCCGATACACGACACGGGCCGCTCGTGCACGCCCGCCTCGGCATCGCGGAGGGGAATTCGGGCAAGCTCGTCACCCTTATCAAAAAGAAGGCACGTGAGATCGCGGACGAAAGGGGACAAGGCCTCGTCATCGTGGACGGCTCGCCGGGCACGGGCTGTCCGGTCATCGCCACGATCTCCGGCGCATCCCTGATCCTGATCGTGACCGAGCCGACCGTGGCAGGGCTTCACGATCTGCAGAGGGTCTTCGATCTGACCCGCCATTTCCGCGTCAAAGCGGCGGTCTGCGTCAACAAGGCCGACATCAACCCGGACAAGGCCGCGGAGATAAAGGCGTTTTGCGAACAAAACGCCGTCCCCCTGCTGGCGTCCGTTCCCTATGACACTGAAGTGACGCGGGCGCAGGTGGCCGGAAAAAGCCTTGTGGAATTTTCCGGGGGAACGGCATCCCGGATATTACGTTCAATGTGGAAAGATATCGAAATATTGTTACATTAGTATTAATAGCAAATCAGAAGGATAAATTAAATGTTGAAAAAGCAGGCTGAAGAAGCATCAAACAACCAGAACCCTGAGGGACCCGTACATGCGGACAAAGAGGCGGAGGAACGCGCCGCGCTCAAAAAGAACATGGACAGGATATCCCATAAGATCATAGTTCTTTCCGGCAAGGGCGGCGTGGGCAAAAGCACGGTGGCCGTAAACCTCGCCGTTTCCCTTGCAGAAAAAAAATTCAAGACCGGGCTGCTCGATATCGACATTCACGGCCCCAGCGTCCCGAAGCTCCTGGGAATCGAAAAGGGCCAGGTGCTCGGAGCCGGAGACGGAAAACTGCTGCCGGTTGAATACAACGAGCACCTCAAGGTCATGTCAATCGGTTTTCTGCTCCAAGACCACGACGATGCGGTGATCTGGCGCGGGCCGTTGAAATACGGCGTCATCAGGCAGTTCCTCTCCGACGTGGACTGGGGCGAGCTTGACTATCTCATCATCGATTCCCCGCCGGGGACCGGAGACGAGCCCCTCACCATATGCCAGCTCATCGAAAATCCGGACGGGGCGATCGTAGTCACCACGCCGCAGGACGTCGCGCTCATCGATGTCAGAAAATCCATAAGCTTCTGCAAGCAGCTCAATATGCCGGTCATCGGAGTCATTGAAAACATGAGCGGGTTCGTCTGTCCCCATTGCGGAAAAGAAACCGACATATTCAAGAACGGCGGCGGGAAAAAAATGGCCGGCGAAACGAGCGTTCCCTACCTCGGCAGTATACCGATCGAGAGCCGCATCACTGCAAGCGGGGACAGCGGAAAGCCCTTTTACGATGCCGCCGGAGATATCGCCACCGCGGCCCAGAAAAATTTTTCATCCATCGTGGAAACAATAATAAAAGGAGCAACAAAATGAAAATAGCACTGCCCATATCGGATAATAAGCTCTGCATGCACTTCGGACACTGCGAGCGCTTTGAGGTCTTCGATGTTGACGACGACACCAAAGAGATTACCGCGCGCGCGACGTTCGACGCGCCGCCGCACCAGCCCGGGCTTCTGCCGCGCTGGCTGGCTGAGAAAGGGGTGACGTGCGTAATTGCCGGCGGCATGGGCTCACGCGCCGTCGACATTTTCAGGGAAAACGGCGTGAGCGTCGTCACGGGAGCGAATGCGGGGGAACCGGATTCGATCGTGAAAGATTTTATCCAGGGCCGGCTCATTGCTGGCGAGAACGTGTGCGACCATTAACATTACTCACGCCGCGCACATGGTCCATTGACGAACATCCTGATCGATATGGGGGAGTGCCGATACTGATCAAGGCCGGGGGTAAGCGGCATGGATGAATTTAAATTTAGAAGCGAGGAAATTATCGAGGCGTGCCGCCTCCTGGGAATCGAGGACGGCCATTCCCTTAGAGATGTGAAGCGCGCGTATCGCCGTCTGGCCGCGCATCTTCATCCGGATGTCTGCGATGAACCGCTGGACGTGTGCGCAGGGCGCTTCCAGGCCCTCAAAAGGGCCTATGACCTGCTCGTTCACCACTGCGAAACGCATCCCATTCGTTTTTCAGCGGATAAAAGGCGCAGCGACCCCGAATTTGACCATATCATGAGGTTTTACGACGGCTGGCTTGGTGATATTCCAAAAAAACGTTAATGAACATCAGAAAAATAGCGGCGGATTCACATGGGCATCAGGTTAAATAATGTGGAAATTGAGCTGATTCTCGGACAAGGCTGCTGCATCGAATGCGCGGCCAAGCGTGAATACAACAGGCGCATGGCACACATCATGACAAGCGATGTGACGACCGAACCGGATGATGAGACCAAAATGGAGCTGCTGCTGGACTTTCTTGAAACGGCTGATTTCGCCGCACTCCGTGCTTCCGACGAAAGCCTTGCGGGGATGCGAGATTCCCGTTGCCTTTTAAGAATGAGCGACGACGGCAAGCCGCATGTGACCGTCATTGAACGTTAATTTTATTCTTAATCTAATATAGAGGAATCAACATGCCAACGTATGAATATCATTGTACACAATGCGGATATCGTTACGAGCTCTTTCAGAGAATGAGCGACGAGCCGCGTTCTGCGTGCCCCTCATGCGGCGGAGAGGGGAAGCGATTGATTTCCGCGGGCGCGGGAATCATCGTCAAGGGAAAAAATACCGCGCCGACTCCCTGCGGGAACGACAGCCCATGCTGCGGCAGGGGTGAGCCGTGCGGGAAGTCTTTTGAGTGCGGATAATATATTAAAGGAGGCGCCTATGCCGGAAGAATTCAAACCGGGTTGCGCGAGGCCTACGGGGGGACCCGTGGGTGAGGAGCCGGCCTCGGCCGGTTCCAAGGAACCGATCCTAATAGAGGAGGAAAAAAAGGTCATGATCCAGGTCGGAAAAAAAGCCCCTGATTTTATTGCGCCAGCGTATTATCAGGGAAAATTCGTCACTGTCAAGCTTTCGGAATATCTCGGCAAGTGGACCCTGCTCTGCTTCTATCCCGGAGATTTCACTTTCGTTTGAGCTACTGAAATTTCGGCGGTCGCCGAAAAATATCCCGAGTTCCAGAAGCTCGGAGTCAACATCCTCTCAATGAGCATCGACAGCGTGTTCGTGCATAAAATGTGGAACGACAATGAGCTGTCCAAAATGGTGAAAGGAGGCGTGCCATTCCCCATGCTCTCGGACGCGGGAGGCAAGGTGGGATCGGCATACGGCATCTACGACGCAGACGCCGGAGTGGAGACCCGGGGCAGGTTCATCATCGATCCCGACGGGATCGTGCAGGGATTCGAGGTCCTCACGCCGCCGGTCGGCCGCAACGTGGCCGAGTCGATACGGCAGGTGCAGGCCTTCCAGCTAGTCAGAAACAGCAAGGGCGCCGAGGCCACTCCCTCCGGATGGAAACCGGGCAAGAAGACCCTGAAGCCGGGCCCGGACCTTGTGGGCAAAGTCTGGGAGGTTTGGAAAACAAGCATGGCCTTCGACGATTAAGCTCTTTTCACTACTCTTGCCCCCGAAATATCGGGGGCAAGTCTTCAAAAGGCGATTGCCGTCGGTTCCGCATGCCCGGCACCCGAAATCAACCGCCCTCGATCATTTCTTTTCTCAGAGCATCGATCATTTCAAGTGCCTTCGCCGCTGATTTGGCCGAATCCTCGTCTTCGACTGAATTGATCGAATCAAAATCGCCGTAATCGACGTCCGTTCACGAGCCTTGATAAATAATGAACACCGGGGACTTTTCAGCTAATAAAAAATCCCCCCGGCTTTTCTTCAATCGATTCCGGCATCCTTTCCACAAAGTCTTTGATTTCGTCCCTGACGCGCCGGTATATGGCGAGGGCTTCCTCCTGATTCGCCGCGCTTTTCGCAAGCGTCGGGGGATCTTCAAATCCGTGGTGAACCACTTTTGTCCTTCCGGGGAATACGGGACAATGCTCGGCGGCGTGTCCGCACAACGTGATGACGAAGTCGAATTCTGTTCCGGCAAATTCATCGACGTGCTTCGAGCGCCGTCCTGAAATGTCGATTCCTATCTCGGCCATTACCTTGACCGCGAGGGGATCGACGCCGCGCGGCTCGGTGCCTGCGGAATACGCCTCAATGACGCCGCTCTTGAGCGCACCCGCAAGCCCCTCGGCCATCTGGCTACGGCAGGAGTTGCCGGTGCAGAGGAAAAGTATCTTTAATTTATTTTCCGCCAAATTACATCCGCGTCCCTGTATGATCATTTGAAAAGCCAGTCATATCTCACAACGATGTATATTCACCTGAATTTTCAATCATTAATTCTTCCGTTTCCATAAGTTGAAGTATTTTATCTCGGCATTATAACATCGAGGGCGGTATAAACAAAGCTCGCGGCAGGATACCGCGAGCATGTAAGGTATCAACGACCTAGTCGCTTCAACGGCAGCACAGACGGCCGTGAAGGCACCCGTGACGGTCGTTTCGCTTGGCTCACATTGAGAGCAGGGCCTTACTCTACGGGATAACCCTTTCTGGACCAGGCCTGCCAGCCACCGTCTATATTTTTGATATTCGTGTAGCCCATTCTTGTCAGATTGAAGGCGGTTAGACAGGCACGTCCGCCCGACTTGCAATAAATAATGATTTGAGCGGCTTTATCAGGGATCTTGCTCGTGACCTTAAACTCGATAAGACCCCTCGGAATATTAATTGCATTAGGCACATGACCGGCCTTATACTCCTTTGGCTCTCTCACATCGAGAAAAATAACACCGCTCTTGCCGAGCATGGCTTTGGCTTTATCCACAGAAATGGAAACAACTGATTTCTTCGCCTCGTCAACGAGGTCTTTGGCGGTCATATCCTTGGCTAAAGAAAAATCGACCTTGAAAACGAAAGCAAAGCCAATCATTAAGATCACTGTCAAGCGAAGAAGCAAATTTTTTTCTCTCATGAAGCTCTCTCCTTACTTTTAATTTTTAAATAAAACCCGTAGTTTGTAAAAATGTATTGAATCCATCGGAACAACCCACATCCGCTCCACGTTGAACTAGCGATCCCGCATTTCGGAAATCCTTTCGGGTACCTTGTCAACCGGAACGATAACGCTCTCATTCGCTTTAAGCTCGCTGTCGACGACATCTTTCTTGAGAAGAAATAACGATTCGTTCCCGTGACACGAATTACAGCTCTTATTCTGCGACGTCTTTCTTCTGATATTATGGGGCGTCGTCATCTTCCACGTGGGAACACTGTTAAAATTCACTAAGGATCTCTTGGTATAATACTCACAAGTGCTGTCACAGACAGGTATATGCCTGAGGACGGAAAACTTTTCCGGCCTTTTCTTCGACCGCATCGGATTGAATCCGATCTTAAAGGCCATCCAGGAGGCCTTGCTCTTATAACAGGGAATCCCTCTTGTGTCGATACTCACGTGACAGGAAGTGCAATTTTTATACGGCTGGGAATGACAGACATAGCAGCTCGCTTTATCCCTGTGAATTGTATGTGTTTTAGCATTCTTAGAGTTACTGTCATAGATCTTCTTATGGCAATTTATGCACATCGGACCATTATCAACAGCGTATCGATTTTTGTATTCCTTGTCACCGCCATGCATCTCCGTACCGGTATGGCACTTCTCACATTTCATAAATTTTTCGTAATGAACATCAGGCTTCATGTCCTTGTTCTCGCCGAAATATTCCTTTCCGATTCTGCTGCCGTGACATGCAGTGCAAACCAATTTCATGGGAGGCTTTCTCTGAAAGAGATGCCCTTCAAGGAACCCGCCATCAATAGAGTTCGGTCTGCTGATATGACACTGCCCGCAGCTGCTATGGCACGTGCTGCAGTGATTCTTGAAGACTTTATCCATTTTTTTCCGAATTGCCTTATCGGAGCCCGCCCTCTTGTAGAGCGCCGTTTTAAAAGGCTTCAGGGTAACGTGAAGGCTCTTTCCGTAATTCTTTACTATGTCATCGTGACAATCACCGCAGACCTTCCCTGCATCGGGATAGGTCGGGTCTTTAACCACGCCCTTGTGTGCGGTTTTCCAATTGGGATCCCCCGGGTTGCCTCCATGGCAGGTGTGACACTCGATATTTCCGTGGTTTTCATCCTCAAGAATGTCACTGTCTACGAAGATCTTTTCATGCGGGGCCAACGGCTCCACCTCACCGCCTCATCCCTCACCCTCATTGGCAGGTTTAATTACCGGCCTTGTTTTGGCGATCTCCCTGGTTATTTCAATCAACGTGCGTGCATTTGTATGGCACTTGAAGCACTGGCTTGCAGGTACCTCGGCGCCGAAGGGTTCGCCCTGCATGAGAAGCAGACAGGATACAACGAAAAGACAAAATAACCCGGCAATGCCCAAATATTTCCCCATCAATACGTTTACCTCATAATAATTGTTAAAGCGTCTGAAAGATGATGAATTACTGGATTATTTCAGCTCCAATCAGCCGCCTTGAAGTCCTAATTTAAAATCCATTCCTCAAAAATAAATACCCTTCCCTCCGATCATCATATTACGTTCAGCCGGATAATTGATAATTGACTGCGGTATTGGTCACTATTCCTTCGGGGTGGAATGCTGCACTATTTAATCCTTTTCGAAAACAGCTTTGATCTCAACTGCATTATTTCAATAATACCCTCTCTAATCGTTTTATATCCTTTGATAATTTTAGGATTGGCTATCTGGTAAAAAACATGCTTTCCCTCTTTCCGTTCAATCAGCACCCCCCATTCCTTCATGAGACGCAGGTGCTGGGATACGTTCGAGGGCGAGATGCCGATTTTTTTAGCTAGTTCCCCAACAGAATATTTATGCCCCTCAAGGGCCCACAAGATCTGGAGCCTCTTCTCATGTGAAAAAACGCTGCAGATGCCGGCATGTATTTTAAAAATCTCTAAATCTTTATTTTCGTTCATGGCAAATTTCACCCGATGATGAATGCGGCTGTTAATTCATGTAAAATACCCCGCAGTCCCGACGAGTCGGGACGGGGTTTATAGGCTTTCCTATCGAAAAGAACGGACGCGCTGTGATAAAAAGTAATTCCAAACATGCGGCTGACAAATCGCTTTCCCAAAAGCTCTTACCGGAAAAAAAACGAGCACTATTTGAAATTTAAGCGCATCAGTATAGCCATGTTCTTCAATAATTACAATCTGTTATATGCAATTATGTTTATATTCGAATATTATAATATATGAATAACTAAATATACTTGTTTCTGTCAATAAAAAATTCAGACCGGCAATTAATAAAAACGCGGTTTTCGACCGAAAGAATGCCGGCGGCGGCGCAAAAAATCAATATTACAGTCAATCTGCTCATCAGATTCGTCTTCTATAAATTTTCAAGACGGAGCAGGTAAACGGCCACCGCCTTGTGAAGCGTCATGACCGCGAGTATGGCGCAGTGTACGTCCTCCCCGGATAAGTCACCCAGTGCATCGATTACGCCAGCCGGCGATATCCTGAGCGCTTCCCTGATTGTTCTTCCTACGGCGAACTTTGCCGCCGTCGAACCGCATCCCACCGATGACATGCAGCCGTCGGTGTAGAATAGCGCCTCCGCAATCCGCCCGTCGGCTATGACGAGATACATCTCCATCGTGTCGCCGCACAGTCCCTTGATGAAGGCCGAACCGTCGGGATCGTTCATGCGGCCCATGTTGCCGGGAATCTTATGCCGTTCGTTCATTGGAGTCGCCCCGTTATTTCGCTCCATAGTGATCTCCCATTGAGAAGAGCGTGATGTGACGCTTAAGATTTCAGCGTTTAAACGATTTTGATATGGATATCAAACCCTTCATCGGGGAAGCCGTCCGCCGCTTTGCCTACGCGGTACACGGTACCGTTTTCCGCGCCCGGCGGTATGGCAACCGATACTTTACTGAAGCCGGAAGGCCCTTCCATGATGAATTCCCGCTCGGCGCCTATTCGAGCCTCCTCCGGCGAAAGCTCCACCACGCAGGCAAAGACGAAGGCTGCACGCCGGCCGAACTTACCGCGCCTTCCGCAGCACCCGCGACCCCGGCCATACATGGCCGCCCCCATGCCTCCCGGCCGCATGAAAAAATCCATTCCATAAGGGACCCCGCGGGCGCGCGACAGGTCATAAGCCCTCCTCTTTAATGGGTCGGCAAGCACATCATAGGCGACGACGATCTCCTTGAATTTCCTTTCGGCCTCCTGGTCTCCTGGATTTTTATCTGGATGATATTTCAGCGCAAGCCTGCGAAAAGCAGTTTTGATTTCGCCTTGCGAGGCGCCGTCGCTTATATCCAGCGCTGAATAGTAATCGCGAGCATACATTTTTTATCTGCCTTTTTTATATTCGCGTAAGCCTCTCTCCCTGGCCGTTGTTTCGGTAATCGAATCCTGCCATCCGTTACGCGTCGAATCTATCCGATCAAACCTTTTTACATAGGGTTTTATATCAATAACGGGAGTGCCGTCAAGGACATCAAGATCGTCACAAGGTACAGCGTGCTGCCCTCGATCCCGAGGAGCTGTACGATGCTCAGGCCTATCGGGTTCGGCCTTGCGGGTAAGCGTGTCGCGAACAGGCCCCTTTCCGCATCGTCCAGGAAAGGTCTCACCAGCAGCTTGGCGGAACCGGCGCGGTGGAGATAGTAAATAATATAAATATGGGAAAATTCCTCCAGGTCTTTCAAACCCTCCGCGTATTCAGAAAATATCTCCGCGTATCCGCGGCAGCCGTTCGACTAGGCGGGCTGGACCGGCGTTTCAGAAGTATCTGCATGTTCGCTGTGGATGACTCCGATTTATCAATCGCTGTTTTTCCGTCGCGCCGAATACAATATCTGCCACTCGTCCTCGACAACACTCACATCGAAATTAAATTCCTTCATGTAAGCGCCAACGATGCTGAAATCGCCCGGTTTCCTCTCATGGGTCCTCCCCTCAAACCTGTGAACCCGTTCAACGGCGTCGAAACCTTTTTCGGTAAAATCGGAAACGACGATCTGCCTGTCCGCAATCCGCATCATTTCTCTCATAACCTTGAATAGAAAATCGAGATGATGAAAAGTAAATGCCGATACGACCGCATCAAAGCTCTTATCCGGGTAGCCAAGCTTACCCGCGTCCGCCGTTACGAATTCAATCTTATGTAATAGACCGTAATACGCCGCGTTAAGCATCGCCGTTCGATGCTCATTGCCGTCAAGCCCAACAGAAACAATTCTGTCAAAAGACCTGGCCAGCATAACCGTACAGTACCCCCTCCCGGTACCAATCTCAAGAACCGATTTGTTATGTTCAGACACCTGGTTGACAAATCTCCTCCGCGCCTCTTCCTGATCGAACCCGTATCTCTTATAAAGAGCCATTCTCTCAGAGAAAAAAGCATGGTTGACGGCAATGTCTTCATCCGAAGCGCCTTCCGCAATATTCAAGTTCGCGCAATCCCTGTCCGCGTTCATGTTTGATCGTCCTTCTCATTAATCATGGAGGTGATCATGTCCGCCATCCGATGTCCGACAACCGTGACCGTCACGCCGCTGACCCCCTCCAGTCTCTCAAGGGCCTCCCTGATACGAAATGCCAGCGGCAACACCAGCGGGCACTCGGGAGACGATGGGCGGAACTCCATAGAGACCGCGCCCCCGCCGTTTATCGACAGGTTTCGTATCAGCCCCATGCTCATCACATCCATGTTGGTGCCTGGGTCGGTTACTTCCTTGAGCCTTTGATGAAGCCGTTCCATCATATCCATCGCCCACTCACGTTTCAAGACGGCCCCGTATGCGTTCCCACATTTTTTTCACCTCAGCGGTAACTTCCCCGCAATCGTGTTCCACCACGGACTTGCGCAGTATCATGGCCTTGGTTACCTCCGGGTCGTACCGTATCTTCCCCGCGACATCGAGTCCTTTTGCCGCACAGTACTCCTCGATGGTTGACGCATTATAGGGATTGATGTCGCACTTGTTGATGCATACCATAACCGGTATGTCAAAGTGCGCTGCCACATCAACCACGCGTTTGAGGTCATGGATGCCCGAAAGCGTCGGTTCCGTGACGGCCAGAAGAAGATCCGCGCCGGTGATCGAGGCTATTACCGGACAGCCGATACCCGGCGGCCCGTCCGTGATAATCGTGGGGGTAGCTTCCCCTTCCGCGGCATTTGACGCCAGCTGGCGCACCAGGGTCACCAGTTTGCCGGAGTTCTCTTCTGCGATGCCGAGCCGGGCGTGCGTCATGGTCCCGGCTCTGGTATGCGATATGAACCACCTGCCCGAGATGGCGCGCTCCATGGCGATCGCCTCTTCCGGGCAGGTCCGCGCGCAAAAGGCGCACCCCTCGCAGGACACCGGGTCGACGGTGAAATCGTGTATGGCGTCGAAGCGGCAGAGGCTCTCGCAAAGACCGCAGCGCGTGCATTTCGATTCGTCAATGACGGCTATCTTTCCCCCGAGAAAATCGCCGGTTTCCACGCTTTCCGGATCCAGTATGAGATGGAGGTCCGCCGCGTCGACGTCGCAGTCGGCGATTACCGGGGCCTTCGCCAGCATCGAGAGCGCCGCCGTGATGCTGGTTTTCCCTGTCCCACCCTTACCGCTTATGACAGTGAGCTTTTTCATATCTGGCATACTCCGCTTTGATGTGGTCAAACAGGGACTCATAGCGCGCACGGTATTCCCGGAGGTTCTCAAGAATGAGCATCCCCGCCGAGTACTGCTCCGCGATACGACGGTCCCAGGGAAAAGACATCAATATCGGAATTTTTTCCTCTTCGCAGTAGTTGCTCACCTCGTTATCGCCGATATTGCATAAATTTATTACCACGCCCATTGGAACGTTGAGTTTCCTGACCATTTCAACCGCGAGCTTTAAATCGTTGAGGCCGAAAGGCGTCGGTTCCGTCACCAAAACGCAGAAATCGGCACCCTTCACGGTTTCCACCACCGGGCAGGATGTTCCGGGCGGCGAGTCCAAGATGACCGTACGCCCGGACTCGATGCGATCCTTCACCCTACGTATGAGAGGTGGCGCCATGGGCTCCCCGACGTTCAGGACGCCGTGAACGAAGGATAGACCACCAGTTGATCCTGTTTCAATGACGCCTATCTCGCGATCCTCCTCGCGGATGGCCTTTTCCGGGCAGAAATACTCACATGCGCCGCACCCGTGGCAGAGCTCCGGGAATACCATGACGCGCTTCTTTATAACGACGATCGCGCTGAACTCGCAAACCTCGCCGCACTTCCCGCAATGGGTGCACCGCGATTCATCGACCACGGGCACAGGAAGCCCTACTGTTTCCCTTTTATAAATAACCGGCTTCAAGAACAGATGTGTGTTCGGCTCCTCGACGTCGCAGTCAATCACTTGCACGTCCCCGAGAAAAAAGGCGAGGTTCACGGCAATGGTGGTCTTGCCGGTGCCGCCCTTGCCGCTCGCGATGGCTATTACCATATCAGCTTACTTCCTCTGCATTGGGGTCCCGCATTTCGGGCACTTTCTTTGCATGCAGGGAACCCCCTGCTGGTGCGGTGCAGTCGCGCCACAGGAAGGACAAATGCACTCGCCTCCGGGCCCGGATCCGCCGCCTCCCGGACCCATCCCCCTGCCGCCCTGGCCACGACCCGTGCCCCGGCCTCCACCGCTTCCCGATCCACCGCCTCTTCCTTGTCCTCCACGCATATTTGTATCCTCCAATTTATTTCGTCCGCTAGTTCATTGACAACGCTTCAAGCGGGCACGCCTCAATGCATACGCCGCACCCGGTGCAGAGACTTTCGTCCACCTCGGCAATTTCACCCACCGTAATAGCGCCGGTCGGACATTCGGCGGCGCAGGCCCCGCAACCGCTGCACAAATTCTTATCAACCTGCGCTTTCAATTTTTCTGCTCCTTTTCCCATCAATCCGTCAAGGTTATTCACATTCTGTTCTACCGGTTCCTCTAATTTCAGCATTCGTTCATTTGCGGCCGGGGTGTGGTTTTCGAAAAATCTAAGCACTTTTTTCGGTCTGCTATTCCCGCGTACGGAGGTGAAAGCCTTCCAGATCACCGGAAGCAAAGACACGATCCAAGTCGCGATATCTGGATCTCCCCACGACCGCCGGGTAGTTCCGGCGGCGCACTGCATGCGGCGGCCGCGTCCCCATCCCCAATGTCCTCTACCGCCACGCATGGGGATCATCTCCGCAGTCCGGAATGTTCAGCGGCGGTGGCGCCCGATACCGGCCGGTAATGACCGGCCTGGTAATTGAGTACCGCTTCTTTTACGGAAATTCCCGCCGCCCCGGTGAAAATTTCCAGCCCCGCGGCACTGAGGGTGTCATAGGCCTTGGGCCCCACGTTGCCGGTAATGACCGATTTCGCGCCCTTGTCGGCGACGAACTTTGCCGACTGTACCCCGGCCCCTCCGGACGCACCGGCGGATCCGTTTTCAAAGGACTCGAATTGCATCGTCGAAGGGTCCACAAAGATAAAATAACGGCATCGCCCGAAACGGACGTCCACGGCGCTCTCCAAGGTCGGCCCCGTTGAGGTTACACATATTTTCATGTTTCATTTTCCTCCTTCTGATATAGCCGTGCTCATCGCGGTCTTATAAAAAAATTTTATGCCGGCGGCACCGGCGCGTTACGCGGTTGGATCCCGCTTTTTCGCCGCGAAATCTTCCACTTCCCTGATGCGCTCGTTTAGAACATCAATCTGTTTCTGGAAGAAGTCAGACTGGGCTTTCAGCGCCTCAACCTCTTGCTCCGGCGTGAACTCGCCATAATACGCCGGTCCCGCGTATCCGGTCCACGCAGGATTGGCCGGGTACCCGCGCGCCCAAAGCGGCAGTCCGGTTGCGAAGTACATGTGCCGCCAGCCGCGGCCTCCGCCTCCGAAACCCCTTCCGCGTCCGTATGCGGGATTCATATATCCGGGGTCTCTGTAACCAGCGCAATAACCCGCGCCCCGCCCCGTCATGGGCCCGTATCCGAACGGTCCTGTTCTGTCTCCACCTGGCATATCATGCCTCCTTGCTTCTTATAGTAATGAAAACCATTATCATTAATCGATGAAAAAAAATATCCGTTCATCAGGAGCACAGTTATGTGTGCTACCAATATCTTGTATTCGGTCCTGCCATCATGTTCTTCGGCCGTATCCACCTGCGCTTTAGATTCTTTATATAATTGAAAATGATTTTCATTATCAATTTATTGAGCATTCTTCCAGACGTCAATCATTTTTTTTAAAAAGACCCATATTTTTTCCGCAATCACAAAGGCTCTAATAAGCGTTATACCTGTAATCATAAATTATCCTTGACATGATTTTTTGATAATGAAAATTATTTTCGTTATTAATGAAACATCGGCAGCAGATGGAATAAAAAAATGAACTTTCAATCAGTCTGCTGGAAGACAAGACAAATCCAATCCTTAAATCCGTCAAAAGGAGGAGTGTTTACATGCACTATTTGCCTTTATTTTTGGATGAAACGGGCCGGATGATCGTTGAGGTGATCCATAAATTCGTCGATGAAGAAATAATGCCCATCCGGGACAAAATTGACGATGACAAGGACCATGTCCTCGTCAACAAGCTTCTCGTCAAAATGTCGGCCCTCGGCGTTTTTGATGTGAAACTGCCCGAAGAAAAAGCCGAATCCTCCGGACCTTCGCTCACCACCGCATGCGCGGTCATCGAGGAATTCGCGCGGGGTGACGCCGGCATCGGTTTGGTCGCGGGAATAAACAACTGGGCCATGGCCGGGGCGCTCTACGGACGAAACAAAACCGTCATCGACCTCTACCACACAATGCAAAGAAAAAAGCAGCCCACCTTCGCCTGCTTTGCAATGACCGAGCCGGCCAGCGGATGCGATGTGGAAAACTTGTCCGAGATGCACGGCCGGACGATCGGAACGCGCGCCGTTCGGGACGGCGACGCATGGGTCATCAACGGCGCGAAAAGGTTCCCGAGCAACGCGGGGATTTCATCCCTCTACTGCGTGGTGTGCCAAACCGATCTCGACAAGGGCGAAGAGGGCATCGCCCTCATCTATGTGCCTGAAAACACGAAGGGACTGAGCTTTGGAAAGTTCGAGGTAAAGGCGGGTCTTCAATCAGACCGGAATTGCGATATTTTCTTCGATAACGTGAGGGTCCCTCTTTCTTACAGGGCAGCAGGGCCCGGAGACGACGCGATCGCGCTCAAACGAAACATCTCCACGGGAAGGGTGGTAAGCGCGGCCGCGGCGGTCGGGTGCGCCAGGGGCGCTTTCGAGGAATGCCTGAGATATACAGGCGAGCGTGAAGTCGGAGGCAAGCCTATTCGAGAGCACAGCATCGCCGCCGGTGTCCTGGCAGACGCCGTAACGGGGATCGACTCGGCAAGGGCCTATTACCTCCAGGTGGCCCATATGCTGGGCGATCGTAAAACCTTTGGAGAGCCTCACTCCGATGCCATGATCAGCCACGCAAGCGCAGCCAAGAACTACGCCTGCCGGATGGCCAACTCCACCATAGGCAGCCTCATGGAGCTGATGGGCTCCTATGGGTACATCCGCGACTATCACGTGGAGAAATATTGGAGGGACGTCAAAGAGATCCAGCTCTGGCTCGGGGGCCACCAGCTGGGCCAGTTCGATATCGTGCGGCGCCTTTATCCGTACAAGATGACTTCATGAAAAAGTCAGCAAGGCGGCCGTCCCCACCTCCATTATCATTAAAAGGCTACCTCCGCTTTCACATACACCCTCTTTGTGTCGTGCGGATTATGGGAACCTGTAAAAACACTCTCAACACCGTTGCTCCAGTAGTCGGTACCGTCCGTTTCCTCATAGCGGAGGACTCTGTTCTTTTTCACAACATATTGCTGAACTTCTCCGCCAATGAAAATACGAAAATTTTTACTGAACTGCCAGCCGACCCCAAGGGCGTATAGCAAAGATATTCTCTCCTTGCCGCATTCAGTGTCCGTGATCAGCCTCTGATAGGTCCCGCGCTGCAGGCCGTAGACGACCCTCCCGGCTATAATAAGAGGTGCGGTAGGGATGACCGCGCCAAGATTGAAATTAAAAAACGATTCAATGATCATATAGCCGTTTCTGTGCGTGGGATATGCATAAATGTCCGGGGATCCCCAAAAGGGAAACTTCCAGGACGGATTGAAATATGAAGCGACCCCGACCGTCGTGACATAGGGAAAGACATGAATGACGCCGACCTTGATCAAGTCGCTGGAGTATGCCAGCCCGTAGCCGTAATATTCCCGCCTCGCTTTTTTCCCGGTAAAATCATATTTGGCCGTGATCTCGTTCCTGCCGAAACCGATGATATAGATTTCTTTTATCGGGTTTATTACCGCCAGATACGTCACCGCCTTGTATGAATTGGATTCGTCGTTTTTATACCCCGTGCCGTTGGTGAATGAGCCGGAGAGGGTAACATGGTTCATGATTCCTATGGAGGCGTTGACTCCCAGGTCGACCGAGTTGTCTATGGATTGGGAAATGATGTTTTTCGACTGGTCGATATAGTTCTTGTCTATCCAGCGATAATCGTTGATTTTATAAATCTCCCCAATGATCGGGGTCTCAACCATGCCGCCCGCGGCTGACAGCCGCACCGGGCCGAAATCCTTCTTCGCTTCAATATACGCAAACTTGAGAAAGATATGGAACGCCGCATTCGGATCATTTGAAGGCGTTACCGAGGCGTCCACATCAGTGGTCAGGCGGGCGCTGAAAATATCGCTAATGGCGTATTTTACGTCAAGGTAAGCGCGGTCTATTCTGAACTCGTTATTGTTTTTTCCCTTGAATTCGCCGTTGGGAGCGATGCCGGTCGGGCTGATTTTCCCCGGATCGGGCTGACCGTTCGTTACGCGATTGAAGCTTGAAGGGTCTTTGTGCCCCCACTGGCCGATCCAGTCCATATAGATCAAAACGCCGATGTGCAGCCTTTTGTAGATTTCCCGTATGGCGTCATCTATTTTTTTGTTTTCCTTCGCGTGTTCGTCTTCTTCGACCTTAACGGCGTCATTTTT